>JBBRWP010000169.1:0-7057 GCA_038249175.1 Acetivibrionales bacterium | reverse complement strand
GGTAGAACTTGAGCACCTCACGGAGGAAGAGCTGATTGCCCTGGTGCCCAATATATCTGTTTATGCAAGGGTCTCGCCAGAACATAAGATACGCATTGTCAGCGCATGGCAAGCCCTTGGTCACGTTGTTGCCATGACAGGAGATGGTGTCAATGATGCCCCGGCGCTGAAACGGGCGGATATCGGACTTGCAATGGGAATTACCGGTACAGAAGTCGCAAAAGATGCGGCAAGTATGGTCTTAACGGACGATAATTTTTCTACGATTATCAAGGCGATTCACAATGGCAGAAGTATTTTTGGCAACATTAAAAACGCGATTCGATTTCTGTTGGCAGGGAACACGGCAGGGATTCTGGCAGTCTTATATACCTCCATTGTAGGGTTGGCGGCACCTTTTTCGCCCGTCCATTTGCTCTTTATTAATTTATTGACAGACAGTCTGCCAGCCATAGCGATTGGACTGGAACCAGCCCATCGCGGGTTAATGAATGAAAAACCGAGAGATGCAAGAAAACCGATCCTAGATCGGGCGTTCGGGATACAGGTGCTTTTTGAAGGAGCCGTCATTGCTGTTGTCACGATGGCTGCTTATTATTTGGGCTATCATTACGGCGGTCATGGCCCGGGCATGACCATGGCCTTTGCAACGTTAAGTTTATCCCGACTTGTACATGGGTTGAATTGCAGATTTGATGCGCCTCTGTCTTTAAAGACACTTTGGACAAATCCTTACAGCTACTTATCGTTGATTGTGGGTGCTTTGTTATTAGCGGCAGTCCTGCTCTTGCAGCCTTTGCATAATATTTTTGAAATCAGTATTTTAAGTATGCAGCAATATAGTACGATTGTTCTTTTATCGACGGCACCCTTGTTTGTGGTGCAAATTCAAAAACGCATAAAAGCAATGATGCTCAAAAGAAAACAGTAAAATGTCCAGGTCCATATTCGTGTGTTCCACTAATTTTCAAATGCCATCGAGGTTCTTACACCAGAATCAGTTATGATTCTACCGTAAGAACCCGAAAATGATCCAATTTGAGGCCAAATCGCGGCGCACAGACCGCGATATTGGCCTCAAATCGGCCATTTTCAATCAATTTCAGCCCCTCCGGAGCCGAAATTGGGGTTTTTACACCAGAATCAGTTATGACTTATGCGAAAGGGAGGATGAATGATGAACCGTGCAGAATGGCGACCTTTTTTAAAAGATGCCTTTATTTGTTCTTTGGGTTCCTATGGCGGACCAGAGGCACATATCAGCGTTTTCATGGATCAACTTGTCACGAAAAAGAAATACCTGTCCGAAGAAGAACTCATTGAACTTGTTGCCTTATGCAGCATACTGCCAGGACCGACCAGCACGCAAACCCTGGTTGCGGTTGGGCATAAAATTGGCGGGCCGATGTTGGCTTTGTTGACAATGTTGGTGTGGTCTCTGCCTATACTTGTTGTGATGACATTGTTATCTTTCGTGTATCAGATTTTCGAAACATTTCATATGTCATCGAACGGGCTGAGATATATTGGCCCAATGGCCGTGGGCTTCATTGCTGTCGCTGCTTTTAAGATAACTCGAAAAGTTGTAACAGGTTGGATGACGGGTATCTTGATGATACTTGCAGCTTTGATAACCTATTTTATTCACGCACCATGGATTTTTCCGTTGCTGCTCGTTATCGGAGGGACTGTCAGTGTTGTTCTATCCGGTGAAAAAGATCTTTGGAATAGGGTGAAAATGAATCCGCCCTGGAGATATTTAATTGCTTTTGTCTGCTTTGCCCTGGGTGGCATTCTTTTGAGTTTCATATTTGACAATCGTCTGATAACCTTGTTTGAGAGTTTTTACCGCTACGGTTATCTGGTCTTTGGTGGCGGGCAAGTGGTCGTTCCGGTGATGTATAGTGAACTTGTAGAGGATATGGCTTATATGAGCCACCAGGAGTTTCTAACAGGCTATGGACTTGTACAAGGATTGCCTGGTCCAATGTTCAGCTTTAGTGCATATGCAGGCGGCATGTCTTATCGTGATGGTGGCCCCTTGATGCAAATACTGGCCGCCATTATGGGTGGTGTGGGCATTTTCTTACCAGGCTTATTGCTGATTTATTTTGTGTATCCTGTATGGGAAAATTTAAAGAAAATCAAAGCAATCAAACTTTCTTTAAAAGGTATTAATGCAGTTGCAGGTGGATTGATCGCTGTCGCCGCAATCATTTTGATGCAAAAAAGTGGATTTTCACTGGATAATCTGCTGGTAATGGGGATGACAATTCTGATGCTTTTTTCTAAGAAAATACCTGCACCCCTGATTGTTCTTTTGGCACTTGGTCTTGGTTTTATCATTTGAAAAAAACTTGCGGGAGAAAATCGTGAAACGACTTTCTAAAGCGTTCAACCCCTATTGAAAAAGCCGAAGGGGCTCGACCGATTACGGCGGCTGACAAAGAGATATACAATCGGATGAATTTTGAACTCGCCAATCGTCGGCTTTCATGAAGCGGAATGGACTGCAGCACCGGGTGTTATATTTCATTCTCTAAAACGACAGGGATTTAGTAGCAGAGGACATTTTGATCTGCAGCACCGGGTGTTATATTTCATTCTCTAAAACTCCAATCGCCCACAACGGAAGATTGAGAAGCCACTCCTCTTTTTTATAATCTGTCATAGCAGTACGAATGGAAATCTCAGGTTTGTATTTTTCATAATAAGTTTTGAGGCTCTTTGCTTTAAGGTTTGTCTCTGCTTTCACTTCTATAGGGACAATCTTTTCTCCATTATCCACGATGAAATCTATTTCAGCACTGCCATTATCGTTCTTCCAATAATAAGTATTTAGCCGACTTAAGGTTGTCAACTGTTGCAAAACATATTGTTCTGTTAATGCACCCTTAAATTCTTTGAATAAATCATTTCCATTTAACAAGACAGATTGATGAAGTCTTACCATGCAGGATAACAGCCCCACGTCCAACACATATAATTTGAAAGCTTTCAAGTCTTCGTATGCTTTTAACGGCAAATTGGGTGCACTAACGTGTTGGATTTTATGAATGAGACCGCAGTCGATTAACCACAACATTGCTATTTCATATTCTTTTGCTCTTGAACCATCCTTGATTAGCCCATATATGAATTTTTTATTGTCTTTTGCCAATTGAGAGGGAATGCTGTTCCAAAGCATTCGAATTTTGGGAACAACATCGCTTGGTGCATGTTTTGAAAAGTCTTGCTCATATGCTGTTAAAATCTGTTCCTGAATGCTTCTTGCTTCGTTGAAATCTTTATTTTCCATAAAATTTGCTACGACTTCCGGCATCCCGCCAATATAATAATAGTACTTTAGCAAATCAATGTACTCTTGTTTGAATGTTGTTGCTAAATCAAAACTACCTTCTTGCAGGAGATTTACATACTGATCTTTTCCCATAGCCCTCATAAATTCCCCAAAGGACAAGGGATACAAATCCAGGAATTCAACTTTCCCGACCGGAAACGATGATCCATGATGCAATGCGACGCCAAGCAATGAACCAGCACACATAATTTGAACCTCGGGTGCATTTTCATTAAAGTATTTCAATGCTGCCAAAGCTTTGGGTACTTCCTGAATTTCATCAAAGATGAGCAAGGTATCTTCCGGGCTGATTTTTTGGCCAGAGTAGAGCTCGAGCCCTGTCATAATCCTATCCGTTTTCATATCTGATTCGAATAATTCCTTGATCTGCCTGTTATTGTCAAAGTTAATATACACCGTTTTTTTATAGGCAGCTTCACCAAACTTTTTCATCAGCCAGGTTTTTCCCACCTGCCGTGCACCTCGAATCATTAAGGGTTTTTTTTTCTTCTTATCCTTCCATCTGTACAAATCTTCCATCGCATTTCGTAGCATAACATCACCTCAGGCTGAAAATGCGCAGCATTTTCAGCAAACTTTCTGTAAACTTGATGAGGATGTATGGAATATAAATCTAAAAGGCGCAGCAGTTTCATCAGGCTTTGTGCGAACTCAACGAGGACGTATGGGGTATAAATCTGAAAATGCGCAGCATTTTCAGGAAGTCTTGTGCAAACTCAGCGAGGGTGCATGGGGTATAAATCTGAAAATGCGCAGCATTTTCAGCAAATTTTGTGCGAACTCGCCAAGGACGCATGAGGTATAAATCTGAAAAGGTGCAGCATTTCATCACTTTTTGTGCCTGAGCGAAGCAAAAGGAATGTTTATATATCTGATTCTATAACAAAACCACATCTACTTCAACTATAAAAGCAATTGGAATACATTTTATCGTACGAATAATGATCTGAATTGGCGAGTAATGACTAGCGTTGTTAAGTCTGGTTCTTTTGTTGTATCATGTGGTTGAACAATCACTGATTGTGGTGTAATGTTCTCAAATTAAGCACTTCAGGTTTAAATTTGCAGTCGCTACACTTAAACAAATAGAAACGAGGTAGTTATGAAAAAAGGCATTGCAGCAGCAGGGAATTTAATGGTAGATGTGATCAAAGAAATTGAAGCCTATCCGGCGCGTGGAAAACTCACGACGGTGGTGGATGTTTCTTATACAACTGGGGGCTTATGCCCGAATTGTTTGATTGATATTGCCAAAATGGATCCGGATGTACCTTTGGAATGTATCGGTCTTGTGGGAAACGATGACTATGGGGAGTTACTGATTAACAAACTGTCTTCTTTCCATATCGATGTTTCGCATATCAAACGCCACGACCAACTGGGCACTTCGTTTACGGATGTGATGAATGAACCGCATGAGAGGACATTTTTCACATATCGTGGCGCCAACGCAGCTTTTGGTCCCGAAACGATCGACTGGGACAATATTCAAGCAGAATTGATTCATTTTGGTTATATTTTGTTATTGGACACTATGGATATGGAAGATGCTGAATATGGAACAGTTATGGCCAGAACGCTGGCAATGGCGCAAAAACGTGGATTCAAAACCAGTATAGACGTCGTCAGTGAACAAAGCGATCGCTTCGCCCGTCTGGTGCCACCCAGTTTACGGTACACAGATTATTGTGTTATCAACGAAATTGAAGCTTCGATGACAACAGGCATTCCGGTAAGAAGCGAAGATGGCGTGTTGTTGCGCAAAAACATGGAAGGGATAACAAGAAAAATCCGCATGTTGGGCGTGTCCACCTGGGTGGTCATCCACTGTCCGGAAGGTAGCTTTGGACTGGACGAAAACGATATGTTCCATGAGCAGCCCACCATCAACCTGCCGAAATCTTATATTGTCGGGAAAACCGGTGCCGGGGACGCTTTTTGTGCAGCGGTTCTCTATGCGGCCAATCAGGGGCAGTCGCTACCGGATGCCTTGCTGCTTGCGGGAGCGGCTGCTGCCAGCTGTTTGTCAAAGAAAGGTTCCACGGAAGGTATTTTGCCGGTGCACCAACTGATGGCTTTGTATGATCAGTTTGGTGTTGCAGATTTTTAGCTGATGTGGCCTGATCGATTAACTCAAATTTAACTGAAAATGTTTTTCACTTTCAGTATGCTGAGTCCCTTGATTCCTTATGGCAGAAAAAATGTTTTGGTGAACAGAAACCCGGATGTTTGGAATTGCTGCCAGACCATATCACTTTTCTTTGTAAAATAAGTCGTGGTTTCTCTAGAATCTATCGGATAAAAACAATCCGACTGTCATCCTGAGCCAGGGTAACCGTTATAATCAATCTCCCATGTTCACTGACTTCGTAGCTGTCCGCACCAATAACGGTGTGCAGGTTATCTGTATTTATTTTTTCGGTGATGGTTTGATAGGTGCCCGCTCCGTGCGTGAAAAAGCACACGAACCCCTTGCAGGCGTTCACATCCAGCTTTTGATAGATTTCAGGACTGGATCCGATAAAGCCGGTCGCTTTTACAGGAACCGCTGTAGCATGGGTGGCCACGAGCTTGTATTCTTTTATGGTTTCAGCGAAAAGTGCGATGTCATCAGAATCCATGGCAGCCAAATCGCCCCAAATACCATTGCCGCCAAGCATGAGCGAAGCCAGGGTGTTTCTCTGTGAATACTGTGGTTTGTCCGGTAAAAAGTGCGTCAAGAAGAGTATGGATGGGATAAAGCTGTCATAGTGTACCGCCTGGCGACATATCCTGGCCCTTGCAGCACCTGGATAAAAGAAGACATTGATGGTATCGGGGATGTGTTTTATTTCCTTGGGGATATCGAAGTTTGCGTAGTAAGGACCGTTGTTGATCAGGAAGTATTTTCCGACAGATAAGAATCCAAGTCCGACAAAGCGGCCGCCTTCGGTCACGTCAAAATCAACAATGATATCGGGACATTGTTTTTGCACGGCTTCCACGATGCGTATCATTTCCAGTCCCATTTGGTAACTGTAGCAGTCTTGCCTTTCCTGCGGTGTATTTTCGTCTGTTCCATGATAATGGTTCGGTGAATTGCATCCATACTGGCCAATGGCATCCCATTTAAAATAGCTGACCCCCAATGATCGATGCAGTGCGATAAGCTTCTGAATAAAGAAATCAGTGTAGCCGGAGGCCAGGCACATACCCCAACTCTCCTCTGTTTCCCAAACAGGTCCACAAAAGTTGTCAACACCATCCAGGTTCATGCGGAATTCGCTATGGGTCAGCATAATATCAGATGTAGTTGCAGCGACAATGGGGTTGAACCACAAACCGAGTTTCATACCGTAAGTGTCCAGTTTTGCTTTCACGGTTTTCAAGCCGTCCGGAAAGCGTTCGAAATTGACCACCCAGTCACCGGTCTTGTTATACCAGCCGGTATCAATCACAAAGACATCAATCCCCATTTTTGCAGCAATGTCGATTTCCTGCAGGGTGTGTTCCAGATACATGGTGTGCAAATAGGGAAGATTGTGGTAATATCTGCTTCTTTCCTGCTTGTTCCAGGTGTTATAGAAAATATAAGGTTTGCGTGATTCGTTGTTGACACAGATGTCTTTTAGAAAAAATTGACGGTATGCTTCAAATAGAACAGCGAGGTCACCTTGCACAGCTGCAAAATGAAACCATGGCGAACACAGCGGGTGG
>JBBRWP010000168.1:0-7156 GCA_038249175.1 Acetivibrionales bacterium | reverse complement strand
TAAAACAGCTTGCCGCTTAAAAGATATCCATGAGTTGTTTATGAACACCGGTATTGGTCGTGAAGGTTACTCCATCATCGGCCAGGGCCGCATCGATGAGATATTAAGTAACCGTTCCGAAGAACGTCGTGCCGTATTTGAAGAGGCAGCCGGCATTACCAAATACAAGGTAAGGAAGCGGGAAGCCGAGCGTAAACTGGAAGCAACCAGCCAGA
The DNA here is from genome assembly GCA_038249175.1 of Acetivibrionales bacterium. Taxonomy (GTDB): domain Bacteria; phylum Bacillota; class Clostridia; order DSM-8532; family DSM-8532; genus JAEWSN01. The sequence continues at coordinate 6,941 of JBBRWP010000168.1, read as the reverse complement.
ACCTGGAGCGGGTGGGTGATATTATTTCGGAACTCGACGCACAACTTGGCCCCCTGCAAGAGCAGGCAGAGACGGCCAAAAAATATCTGACCCTTTCTGAAGAACTGAAAACGATAGAAGTGGCTGCTTTTTTGGAAACCGTTGAAAAAACAAGGGTGCGTGTAGAGGAGTTAACGGTTCACCGTGCGGAATTGATCGACCGTATTGCGGAAGAAAATGCTGCCCTGGAGAAAATCAAATATGCCAATACTGAGCGCACCCAAAAGTTGGAATTCCTGCGCGCAAAACAATCGCAGGCAGAAGTTGTTCTGCGCAATATTGAAATTGAGCAGGAAAACATCAACCATCAGTTGCAATTGAACGAAGAAAAAACAAAGCATGCCGGGCAGACCCTGCAAAGCTTTGGAGAAGACCTTGCAGGCTACGCCGAGCGCAGCAGGGCGCTGGACCTGGAACTGGAAAAACGTCGCAAACGCATTGCTTCCCTGGAAAGGGATGCAGAGCGGTTCGCAGCAGATTTGAGAGAAGTCGAAACACAGCTTGCAGAAGTGTTGGAAAGTCTTGGCGCTGTGGAACGGGAAACAGAAGAAACAAAACAACACATCATGGACCAACAGGATGTGCTGTCGGATAAACGTATTGCCTGGAACCGCTTAAAAAATGATATTGAGAATACAGAAGACCGTAAGAAAAAACTGGGCACGGAAGCCTTTCAGGTTGGCAGGGAACGGGACCGGCTCACCATGACCCAGGAAGATATTGCGGCCAGTCTGCGGGAAACCCGCGCAGATCTGGCGGCTGAAAAAGGGAAGTTCTCCCGGGTAGAAATCGAAGTAAAAGAAAAAACAGCACGCATGGATGCCTTGCGTGCTAAAAGGGAAGAGGCGACGCGGGAACATGGTGCCAAAACGTCAAGACACCATGTGCTGCAAGATTTGGAAGAGAACCTGGAAGGCTACAGCCACAGTGTCAAAGCCCTCCTGTCAGCGTGTCGCGAAAACCCGTTGCGATATAAAGGAATTCATGGTGCACTGGCACAACTTATCCGTGTAGACCCGGAATTTGAAACTGCTATGGAAGTCTGTTTGGGTGGTGCGCTGCAGAACATTGTGACCGAAGATGAAAACGATGCCAAACAGGCCATTGAACTTTTGAAACAACGGCATTTGGGCCGTGCCACTTTTCTGCCCATCCGTGCGGTCAAAGCCCGCAGTCTGGAAGATACCACCCTGCACATTGCACAGGGAATGACGGGTTTTCTGGGAACGGCGGATGAATACGTCAAGACAGAACCTGCTTATGAAGGCATTGTGAAGAACCTGCTGGCAAGAACCCTTGTGGTGGAAAACATGGATGCCGGAATTGCCATGGCCAGACGTTTTGATTATGGTCTGCGTATTGTGACGTGTGAAGGAGAATTGCTCAATGCCGGCGGTTCTATGTCCGGCGGCAGCCAACCGGCCAGAAATGCCAGTTTGCTGGGGCGTCAGCGATTGATGCACGAATTGGAAGAAGACATGAAACGATTGTCTTCTGAAATGACAACACTGGAAATGGCCAGAAAAAAAGAAGAGGCCGAAATTGTAAAGGTTCAAACGGAAGCAGAAGACCTGCGCCGTCGAATTTCAGAACTGGAACTGATTCGCTTGCGCGATGAAAGCCACAGCAACCAGCTCAGTGACCAGATGCAGCGTTTATCTTCCCGTCAGGATTTGATGCAGGTGGAAGAGGCGGAACTGGAAAAGGGTCAACAGACCCTGGCCGTGGAAATGACACAAATTGCTGCAGAGATAACTGACGTTGAAGGGAACATATCGCGCATGCGCGAGGAAGTTGCCGCACATCAGAATAAAAACCGGGAAGAACAGAAAAAGCGGGATGACATTCATGCTGATGTGAACGACTATCGGGTATCGGTCCTGTCTGTGAAAGAAAGCCTTGTGTCTATGCAGGAACAACTGCTTACCCTGGAAACGGATAAGCAATCGTTGGCTGGCAGTCTGGAAAAAAGAGCATCAGAGAAAAAACGGATTGAAGCTACCCTCCTGGATATTGCTGCCGCTTCTGAAGGGTTCAGAAAAAAAGGCATGCATCTGCAGGAGGAAAATACCGGTGCCGGCTTTGCACTCGAAGCGGCTCAGGAGGAAGTGCGGGCAACAGAAGAGGCTTATTCCGGCCTTCTCGACGACATGGCCAACCACAACAAAGAAATTCTGACGCTTTCGGAAGAAAGCGGAAAGCTGGATACCCGCCTGGCAAAGTACGAAGCGGAAATGGAGAACATCTCAACGCGGCTGTGGGATGAATACGAGCTGACCCTGGCCACTGCCGAACCTTTTCGCAATGCACCAGACAGCGTACGGGCATCACAGTCCAGAATTGTAGAACTGAAACAGCAGATTCGTGCGCTGGGCGTTGTGAATGTGGCCGCCATTGAAGATTATACAAAGACAAAAGAACGCCACCTGTTTATGACCACACAACGGGATGATTTGGTAGGGGCACAGGAGAAGTTACATCGTGTAATTCATGACATTACATTGGTCATGAAACGGCAGTTTTTGGAGCAGTTTGAGCTGATCAACAAGAATTTTTCCATTGTTTTTCGGGAACTTTTCGAAGGCGGCGCTGCAGAAGTTCAGCTCGCTGATACGGACAATGTTCTAGAAAGCGGCATTGATGTGATTGTGCAGCCGCCGGGGAAGAAGTTGCAGAACATGATGCTTCTCTCGGGTGGTGAACGCGCCATGGTGGCCATTTCGCTCATCTTTGCCATTTTGCGTATGCGGCCAGCCCCTTTTTATCTGCTCGACGAAATAGAAGCGTCTTTGGACGACGCCAACGTGTTCAAGTTTGCCGATTATATACGCCGATACACGGACAATATTCAATTCCTGGTCATTACACACCGCAAAGGCACCATGGAAGCAGCGGACATCCTTTATGGGGTTACTATGCAGGAACACGGGGTTTCTAATGTGGTGTCTATGCGCATGGAAGGTCGCTAAGAGTTCTGTGACACGGGGACGGTTCTGTTGTCACAGGGAGTGGATGTGACATGGACCATGACACGGGGAGTGTGACAACAGAACCGTCCCCGTGTCACGCGGTTCTGTTGTCACAGGGAGTGGATGTGACGTGGACCATGACACGGGAAGTGTGACAACAGAACCGTCCCCGTGTCACGAAATAATGAATACGAATAAAAGGAGTAAGCAATGGGACTGTTTGATCGCCTGAAAGATGGCCTGAAAAAAACCAGAGATGGCTTTACCAGCCGTATTGACAAAGTGTTGGCGGGATTTGGTAAGGTGGACGAGGAACTTTTTGAAGAACTCGAAGAGATTCTGATTACCTCAGATGTGGGGATGGAAACCTCACTGAAAATTGTGGAAGACTTGCGGGCACGCGTGAAAAAAGACAAGATCGCTGATGCAGAAGGTGTTCGAAGGGCATTAAAGGCAGAAATATCCGAGATATTGCAATCCGAAAAAGGGGAGATGACCCTGCGCACAAAACCGGCGGTCATCGTGGTCATCGGCGTGAATGGCGTGGGTAAAACGACATCTATCGGTAAGATTGCGTATAAACTGAAATGTGAAGGTAAGAAAGTGGTTGTCGCCGCGGCAGATACTTTCCGCGCAGCAGCCATAGACCAGTTGGAAATATGGACGCAGCGTGCAGGTGTCCCGCTCATTAAACATGAAGAAGGGTCCGACCCTTCGGCGGTTATTTTTGATGCCATTTCTGCGGTGAAGGCACGGAATGCGGATGTCTTAATTGTCGATACAGCCGGGCGATTACATACGAAGAAGAACCTGATGGAAGAATTGAAAAAAATATTCCGCATTATCCGCCGTGAGCTGCCGGATGCCGATGTAGAAACTTTACTGGTCCTGGATGCCACCACCGGTCAGAATGCGGTTTCTCAGGCAAAGACCTTTTCGCAAACCGAGGAACTGACCGGTTTGGTGTTAACAAAACTGGATGGCACGGCCAAGGGCGGCATTATTATTTCCATTATGTCTGAACTGAACATACCGGTCAAATTCGTTGGTGTGGGGGAGACCATGGACGATTTGCAGGTCTTTCAGCCGGAGCAATTTGCGGAAGCATTGTTTACACAGTCATAACAAGGCAAGTAAAATATTAACTGATTTTTTGATTACACCCCGGGAAGGTCGTTTCATGACTTTCCCGGGGTGTATTTATTTTTAAATCACAACAGCGAAGTACAGATTTGTACCCAATGTGTCCTCCATCGTGTTCACACAAAAGTGATAAAAATATTGCGCATTTTCAGATTTATAAAACATTCCTTTCGCTTCGCTCAGGCACAAAAAGTGATGTAATTTTGCGCATTTTCAGATTTATACCCCATGCACCCTCGTTACGTTCACACAAAACTTGCTGAAAATGCTGCGCATTTTCAGATTTCCAACAACATTTGTACGAATAAACGCGAAATTTAACGTTTTCTTAACATAATGACAATTCACATTAAATGAGCCCTTGTTATTCTTTCAAGTACAGGAATAGCGGATTTTTTCGATGAGAGTGCTTAATTTGTTAGGAAGTTTGGAAGGTGAATGATATGTTTCTTGATATTATGGATGTAAATTACCCGGACATATGTGATGGCATTAGAAGCCATTTGAAAACGAATCTGGTACAATTCGCTGCAATCAATACTGTAAAAGACAGCATTGGTTTTCAGGATGTGATTGCGCATGAAATGATCATAACGCTTCTTCAACCCATTATAGACCTGCACACCATGCAAACAATCGGTTATGAAGCGTTGAGCCGTGGTCCGGAGGGAACACGTTGGCACTCACCCATCGCATTGATAGAGGAAGCGATGCGCTGTGATATGTTGTGGAAGCTCGAATTGATATTCCGTAAGAAGGCCATTGCCCATGCCAGTGAAGTGGGTGTAGAAAATTTATTATTTGTGAATGTTGATCCAAATGTCATTCATGATCCTAAATTTGAAGAAGGTTTAACAAAACATGTTGTTTACGAAAATGGTTTAAAACCGGGTCAGATTGTATTTGAGATTACGGAAAGGACGGCTATTCACCAATACGATCTTTTCAAAGAAGCCATTGAACATTATAAAAAACAGGGTTATAACATTGCGATTGATGACACCGGTGCCGGCTATTCAAATCTGAATGCGATATCTCATATCCACCCGAGTTATATTAAAATTGATATGGAATTGATCCGTGATATCGATACCAATTCTTTCAAACAAGCGATTGTAAAGTCCTTTGTTGTTCTTTCAAATTTGACTGGTTCAAAGCTGATTGCTGAGGGTGTTGAAACCATTGATGAGGCTAAAACACTCATATCTATTGGTGTTCACATGGGACAGGGCTACCTTTTCGGAAGACCAAACCGTGAAAAGAAAGCAATTGATAAAACACTAAAAGATGAATTGATGGGTGTTGTTGTCAGTGGACAGGCCATGCATGCATATAACACAAGGTATATTGGTGAGATTGCAGAACCTATAGCCTCTGTTTCACATCATGCCAGCTGCAATGATGTGAAGGAAAAGATGAGGAACAATCAATGGGAAGGGCTGTGCGTGGTGGATGCGGATCGCATTGTCGGCCTGGTGATGAAAAACAAGCTTTATGAAAGACTCTCACGGCAATATGGATTTTCCCTCTATGCAAAAAAAGCAATAGGGGTTATGGTATTGAAAGATTTTCTGATTGTGGACATGTCAACACCCATTGGTACAGTCACAGAGATGGCCCTTGCAAGGAATGAAGAGAATCTCTATGACAATGTGGTTGTCACCCAAAATGGCAAGTATTTTGGCATGGTTACCATAAACCGGTTGTTGCGGCATGCCATGGAACTAGAACGGACATATGCGCTGGAATTGAATCCCCTGACAGGCTTACCCGGGAATGTTCAAATTAACAGAGTGCTGATGGAAACCATTCAAAATGGATATGATGCTTGTGTATTGTACTTCGACCTGGATAATTTTAAAGTATACAATGATATTTACGGATTTGAACAAGGCGATGTCATTATCAAGCTGTTGAAGAATATTCTATGTGATGTTATCAAAACCGGACATCAATACGGCAGTTTTGTCGGTCATATTGGTGGGGATGATTTTATTTCTGTTATCCATTGTGATGAGAACGAAGTTCAGACCATATGTCAAGAAACCATTGAACTGTTTGACCGGCAAGTTGTGAATTTGTTTCATGATGAGCATCGCCGGTTGGGTTATATTGATTTTCGAGACCGCCTTGACCGCGTTACACGGTTCCCATTGACATCCTTATCCATTGCCGGGTTAACAGGAAATATGAGTATTTTTTTATCCCCGGCGGCACTCGCCGAGAGAATGGCAAAGATTAAAAAGAAGGCAAAAGCCATAGATGGCAGCAGTTGGATCGTAGAAAAAGCGGATGTTACATAAAACATCCACTTTTTTGCTGTTAACCGGTGTTCGGTGTTGTACAATCACTTTTTAGCAGATCATGCCGGATGCTTTCCGCATATCAAGACCCTTCTCTTTCAGCCACTGTTCGGTGGTTTCCAGTTCCACTTTTCTTTTGATTTTCAGCGTTGTGGTCATATTCAACGGGGTATCTGTCAGCAGAAAATAACGTATCATTTTGTAGGATGGCAATTGCGTGTTTATTCTCTTGATCTCCGCATCCAGATAAGCCACAAGTGCTTCATTTGAAGGCAAAACACCCTTAAAAAATTCAGTCAGGGCTTCAATATCACGTACCATTTTCACGCAGATCTGCACATTTCCTTTTTCGGCTTCATGTCCCCATGCAAAAGAATCTTTCACACCTTTAATGCGGTTAATCAGCACTTCAAATTCTTCCGGGAATGCTTTTTTACCGTTACCTAAAACGATCATGGACTTGATTCGGCCGGTGATCCGAATAATG
>JBBRWP010000167.1:0-7182 GCA_038249175.1 Acetivibrionales bacterium | reverse complement strand
TTACTTTGATTTCAACGACTCCGAGCTGTGGCATGTTGATGCGTCATCGTCCTCACAACATTGGGGCTGTAAGCGTCTGATGCAGGGAAAACGGGGTCGCCGCGGTTCGCACGTCCTGTGCTCAGCGCGGCTCAAAACCGCATCCGGCGGTTTTGCCCCCGTTTTCCCTGCATCAGTCGCAACAGCCCTCAGTGTTGTTGTGGGTGATTCCTTCATCAACATGCCACAGCTCGATCAAGTTTACCACTTGTTGCCGTAAAGCCCCTAGCTTCAGCTATGGGGATATAAGGCAAATCTAAAGACTTCGTTGTATTATGGAGTTCTTCAGACCATTATAGATATGAATATGGAAGCTAGCAGTGAAGCTCATATTAGTCCCTCTTTGGAATCAGCCCTAGAGCAACAGCAATGGTTTCAAATGCTTTGTCGGGCACCATATCGACGGCTTTTTTTGCCAGCACATCGGCAAGTTCGTTGAAGTAATTACCACTGTGGGCGTCAACTTTCTGGAAATGTACTTTGATGTGTGGGTTGGCTTTGAAAAAGGATTGCATCCAATCATAGTAGGTGACGGAGAAGGGGTTTGTGCGTTTCCATTTGCCGGTGGCATGGTTGGCGACACCGACGTAGTCGTGCAGAATAATTACCTGCGATTCGCTTTTGCTTTTTGCATAGCGCAAGGCGTGTATGGCACCGAGAAGCTCTCCGGCAATTTGACGCATGGAAACGGCTTCTTTGTTTTGGCCGCAGCCGCTTTTGCTGTAAACAATTTCTTGATTTTTCACGCAGATTAAGCCGAAACTGTAGTTATGGATGCGTTCATTGAAGCTGCCATCGACATAACAATAGAGGTTGTCTGGGGTCATGTCGATGCAGGCCGTTTCAAGCGTTTCTTCAGATGTCATTATTTTGGATTCAGCGAATTTTCTGATGCTTGGTTTCATCCCTGGGGCTTTGCTGATAAAGGGTTTGCCGCTTTTCTTTGATTTTTTCGAATCCGCCAGCCAGGCTTCTGCAGTTTCAATCGTTGGAAAACCTTTATAAACGGCACCCTCAACGCCAACCACATATGTGGAGGCTGTTGGCCACGGTTCATCCAGAATGATGTTGTGAACAACTTCACCTGTTGTTGGTGATTGACCGTGTGCAATGGCATAGTATCTGTTTTTGGCCATATCTGTTTCCCTTCTACACTGTACGGTACAGCGGGGTTTTAACGGACAACAAAGGCAAAAAGCATCCTTGCGGATGCTTTTTGCTGTTTTTGGTTCAAAATGGTGCGGACAAAGGGACTTGAACCCTTACGATTGCTCACCGGCTCCTAAGACCGGCGCGTCTGCCATTCCGCCATGTCCGCATACTTTTTTGAAGTAAACACGATTAGAAAATTTGTTTCATCAATGACAACGCAGTTATCATGAATCCACCAAGTGCTTACATAGAACATGATACGGGCAAACGGGTTTCTTGTCAACCAAAACAAGTTTCAACAAACGACATTGGGCAGTGTGACAAAGGAGCAGGACTTTCCCGGTTACAATGACAGAAATTGGTATTTGTGGCAAGTTGTCGTCAGATAACTTGCCACAAATACCAACTGCTGTGGCATCGTGTTGATTTGCGGAAAAAAGTCGTACAACAACTTTTTGGGTACAATCATAATTTAAAATACTTGCAAAATGGCACATTTAATATACTGTGTTTCTGCGGAAGCCAGCAAAACGGGGTGGTCTTTTGCTTGGGAGCGGTATTCGACCAGACGAACCTGCCGGTGGGCATCGGTTGCCGCATCGTGTAAGGTTTTCATGAAGAGTTCCTGGGATACATGGTGGGAACAGGAACAGGTAAACAGGAATCCGCCCGGGTTCACAAGTTTCAGTGCCCGAAGGTTAATCTCTTTATAACCGCGAACCGCGCCTTCAATGGCAGAACGAGACTTTGTAAAGGCCGGAGGGTCCAAAATGACCACATCGACCATGTCTTTGCGGTCGGTTGCTGCTCGTAAATAGTCAAAGGCATTGGCTTCTACAAAGTTTACCTTATCTGACACGCCGTTCAAGGCTGCATTTTCATTGGCACAGGCCACCGCATGGTCAGAAATATCCACGCCGGTTACAGAAGCAGCGCCATAATGGGCGGCATGCAGGGCAAAAGAACCGGTGTGGGTAAAGCAGTCGAGGACTTTTTTATCTTTGACAAAAGGTGCCAGGGCGGCACGATTTTCTTTTTGATCCAGGAAAAAACCGGTTTTTTGACCTTCAGCCACATCGACGATAAAACGGATACCGTTTTCTACCATCTCTACATTTGTATCAAAGGGTTCGGATAAAAAGCCGGTGACCTGCTCCATGCCTTCGAGTTCACGCACCGGCACGTCGTTACGCTCATAGATGCCCCGGGGTTGAATAATTTCCTGCAAGAGGGAAACAATGGTATCCTTGGCCATATCCATGCCCAGTGAGAGGGTTTGAATGACCAGAATATCATTGAATTTATCAACAACCAGGCCTGGAAGAAAGTCGGATTCCGCAAAAATGACTCGGCAGCTTTTGGTGTCGGCCACTTTTTGCCTGTATTCCCAGGCCTGACGAATGCGCCGCTCAAAGAAATCACGTGTAATGGGTTCTTCCCAACGGGTCAAGAGGCGGATGGCAATCTGTGAGTTGGGGTTGAAAAAACCACGCCCTAAAAAGCGGCCATCCAGCGCGTGGACATCCACAACATCTCCGGGATGGGCTTTACCGGCCACACGCTCAATATCGCTGCGAAAAAGCCAGGGGTGACCGGAATCTACACGGTATTCTTTGTTGCGTATGAGGATAACTTTTGCCATTTTTATTGTTTCCTTTCGTCACATCCAGGCAGAATGATTACTGAAAATATTACACATATTGGATTTATAGTCCATGCACCCTCGTTGAGTTCGCACAAAACTTTCTGAAAATGCTGCGCATTTTCAGATTAACCCTATGCCATTCTTTTCATGAAAGCAGGGAATTTGCTGAAAAAGCTGCGCATTCGAGAATTTTAGCAATGTTTAGCCATAAATTTTCTTATCATAGACGTATGTAATATAACACAAGTATAGCATATTCATGATGACTGCGTAAGAAGGCAGAAATCCTCTTTTCGGGATGATAGGAAAGTGTTTTTCAGGAATACCGCACTGCATCCAAAGAATAATGACATCATGCTAAGCCTGTCCCAATCCTGTCATCACTGGTTCAACCGATACAAATGTGGGATAATATGAACAGGGAATTTGAAGTAGGAGGGTAAGGGCATGAATCCATTAAAAATATGGTTTGCTTCATCGGAAGTGGATCCTTTTGTAAAAACCGGCGGACTGGCCGATGTGGCCGGCTCCCTGCCTAAGGCACTCAAGCATCTCGGCGTGGATATTCGTGTTGTAATGCCCAGGTATGCTCAAATAGATGAAAAAATAAAGCAGCGCATGACATTTTTGGGCAGCGTGGACGTGAGCCTGACGTGGCGGCAACAATACTGTGGTGTTTTTTCTTTGGAAGAAAATGATATCACCTATTATTTCCTGGACAGTGAGTTTTATTTTAAGCGTGACTGGTATTATGGGCAGTGGGATGATGGCGAACGCTTCGCATTCTTTTCTCGAGCGGTACTGGATGTGCTGCCTCTGATTGGTTTTCAGCCGGATATCATACACTGCAACGACTGGCAAGTGGGACTGATACCGCTTTTTCTGGATGCACATTATCGTTACTACCGGAATGACGGGTTTTATCGCAACATGCACACGGTTTTTACCATTCACAATTTGCGCTATCAGGGCATTTTCTCCAAAGAGATGATGGATAAGGTCTTGGGCTTGAGCTTTGAATACTTTCATCCAGATGGCATCGAATTCAACGGCGCGGTCAGCTTTATGAAGGCTGGCTTAAATTATGCCTCACGCATTACCACAGTGAGCAAAACCTATGCTGAAGAAATTCAGGGGGATTATTTTGGTGAAAACCTGAATCATACCATCAATCGTCGGGCGGGAGACCTGCGTGGTATTGTTAACGGCATTGACTATGATCAGAACAATCCGGAAACAGACAAGCGCTTGCACGCCACTTTCAGCAAAAATGATTTGACGGGGAAAGCCGAGGACAAAACCGCCTTGCAAAAAAAAGTGCACCTGCCAGTATGTCCGGATGTGCCGCTCATAGGTGTTATTTCGCGCCTTGTCGCTCAAAAAGGGTTCGATCTTTTTGCCCGTATGTTGGACGAACTGTTACAGGAGGACATACAGCTACTGGTTTTGGGTTCCGGGGACGCAGAGTATGAAGACCTTTTCCGCTATGCACATGCCCGGTATCCCAAAAAGGTAGCCGTACAGATTAAATACGATGCCCTTCTAGCTCAGCAGATTTATGCGGGCGCTGACATGTTTCTGATGCCATCCTTGTTTGAACCTTGTGGCTTAAGCCAATTGTTCAGCATGCGATATGGCACTGTGCCCATTGTTCGCGAAACTGGCGGTTTAAAAGATACGGTCATTCCTTATAATGCAATGATGAACGAAGGTACCGGGTTCACCTTTGCCAACTATAATGCCCATGAAATGAAGGACGCTGTGCTCCGTGCGGTTGCCTGTTATCGTGAACCGGCGAAATGGCATAAAATGGTTGTCCGCTGTATGTCGCAGGATTTTAGTTGGAAACATGCGGCCAATGAATATCTGGAATTGTATACCGAAATTGTAGGGAAGCCGGTGAAGGCAGTGGCCATAAAATCCAGTGCTATTCATGAAACTGGTGGAGAGCCGGAGAAGGCAAGGACTATAAAATCCATTGTTGTGCATGAAACTGGTGGAGAGCCGGAGAAGGCAAGGACTATAAAATCCAATGTTGTGCATGAAACTGGTGGAGAGCCGGAGATGGCAACGGCCATAATATCCAAGGTTGTGCATGAAACTGGTGAAAAACCGTTGATGGGAAAAAAAAATGAAAATGATGCCTACGTCGAAGAATATGAGGCGGAAGCCAAGGTGGCATTTCAAAATTCCAATGCGGTTGCGGCAAGCCCGTCTGCAAAGACGGCAGGTGGTAAGAAAAGTAGAGGTAGAGACCGATGAATGATGCTGTTCTCACCAATGCCATACAGATTCCGAAAGATTTCTCAGGAACAATCCACATTCAAAGTGACGGCATTACCCTGTTCCAGGCTGCTCGTGGTTATGCGAATCGAAGTGACAATATTCTCAACCGAATGGATACCCGTTATTCGCTGGCGTCGGTTTCTAAAGCATTTACGGCCGTTGCCCTCTTGCAGCTGGTGGAAGAGGGATGGCTGCGCCTGGAAGATGATATCCGTGAAGTTCTGCCGGAAACCACTTTCCCTAAATGGGACAGACCGGTGACGGTACACGAATTACTGACCCATACGTCCGCCCTGCCAGATTATTTTGATGAATCGGAAGATGGCGACTACGAGAATTTATGGATGAATAAGCCGGTATATAACATGCGCCGGGCAGCCGATTTCTTACCGATGTATCAGAATAAACCGATGAAAGCGGAGCGTCAGGGAGAATTCCATTACAACAATGCCGGCTTTTTAGTACTGGCCATGATTATTGAACATTTTAGTGGAAAGTCTTTTATTGAAGCCGTTTCAGAACGAGTATTTCAAAAGGCAGGGATGAAACGGTCTGGATATTTTTCAATGGACAACCTGCCGTCACGTTGTTCCACCGGTTACCGTGAAAATGGTACTGCCTGGGTGAGTAATATTTTTGATATTCCACCAGTGGGTGGCGGTGATGGCGGTGCATGGAGCACAGCCGGAGACCTGATGCTATTCTGGGATGCGTTTCAGAACAATATTCTATTGGGACCGACCATGACGGCCCGCATGGTGAAGAAGCAGGTGGATGTTTCGGAAGACGACTGTATTGGCTATGGTTACGGTCTCTGGCTCAAAGACATCGGCCACACAACGGCCTGGTACCTGCAAGGCTGTGATCCCGGTGCCAGTGTGTCTATTTTGATGGATCCCACCAAAAATATTCGTTTTGCGGTGCTATCCAATACCTCCGGTGGTGTCTGGGACGTTAGCGCTGAGATTTGCCGTCGTATTACGGAGGGGACGTTGTAGCCCTTTGAAGTGTAATCATCCATTAAGACCGGTTCAAGCAGTTTGCTTTGAAACCGGTCTTTTTTTCTTGGGTATGTAACGGAATAAAGCAATCATGAGCATCAGGCCAAAGGCGATGGAAAAAGTGGACGCCGCGGTTGAAAAACCGGCTGCAGCAGCCTCATCCCACTTTTGTTCGGACAGGAGCTGCATGGTACGGTAAGCTGTGACACCTGGCACCAGCGGGATAATGCCCGGTATACAAAAGGTCAGAGCAGGGGACTTAAAAATACGAGCCATCCATTCAGCAAAAAAACCAACCACAACGGCGCCGAGGAATACCTGCAGATAACCGGGAATACCAAAATTTGGTGTAGCAAGAACGGCAACGAGGTAACCCAGGCCACCACCCAGACCGACAGCGGCCAGCAGGCGTTTTTCAACATTGAGTACGATGGCTGGAATAATAGCGCCAACAGTAGCCAAAGCAAACCATTTCAGAATAATAAGTGCATCCAAACCGGTCTCCTTCCATTTTTAGCGATGAAACAAGGCGCCTTCTGCACCAAAACCTATGGCGGCTCCGGCAGCAAGAATTGAGACCATCAGCAGTGCTTCTCCCAGGCGAGCCTGGCCGCTGACACTGTCTCCGTGGAGCATGTCTCTTACCCCGTTTACAAGCGCCGTGCCGGGCATCAGGTTAATCAGTGCGCCGGTCACAACGATATAAGCATTGATGTTTGTGATGAATCCGGATGCCAGTATACTGAAAAAACCGGCAACAAAACCACCCATAAAGTATTCAAAAAAAGGAAACCGGAACCGTTGGGCAAACAGCAAGCGAATAATTGCCAGCAACATCCCAATGACAAAAGCCACAGCGGTTTCAGCAAAATTGCCACCATATAAGAGGGTAAATATGGCAGCTGTCAGTGAATAGGAAGCAAAAATGACCGCCTGCGGATATGTTTTTGAATTAGCAATGCGATCGAGTTTTTCCATGGCTTCTGGAAAATCGAGCGTGGTTATTTCAATACAGCGCGCAAAGTCGTTGACCTTGGCCACTTTCCCAAGATTAATGGC
>JBBRWP010000166.1:0-7196 GCA_038249175.1 Acetivibrionales bacterium | reverse complement strand
TGTTGATGGGCTGGTATTGGCCAGATCAGCTTTTCATCACTCTATGAATTACCGCTCGGCCATCATCTATGGACATGCCCACGAAATCGAAGGAGACGAAAAAATGGAAGCCCTGATGATTGTGTCCGAACAAATCCTTGCCGGCAGATGGGATGAAGTGAGATTGCCCAATGAAATTGAATTGAAAGCAACAACCGTTTTGGCTATTGATATTGATTCAGCTTCTGCGAAAATCCGTACCGGTCCGCCCTCAGATGATGCAGAAGATTATGATCTCCCCGTTTGGGCAGGTGTCTTACCAGCGCATCTTTCGTTTGATGAACCTATCGTCGATCCCGCGATGAAACATGATCTACCGCATTCCCAAAGCCTATCTTCAAGATTTGTCAAATGAAATACAAAAATCAAGAGCAAAATTTTACAATCAAGGAAGCGATAATCAAAATCTCATGACGAAGAAAAAATCAAGAACTAAACACAAAAAAATACTTTCATTTGAAAATATCAGCGAACCCTTGCTGGATAGGAATTTATTTCTGAGACGACAATTAAAATTCACGCTTATTGCCATGGTCTTTTTAGCTTTTTGCCTCGGTATTGGCATGATAGGATATCATAGGATAGCCGCATTGAATTGGGTTCATTCCTATCACAATGCCACCATGATTCTTTCAGGAATGGGCGAAATTGATGAGATGCCCACGAATGCAGCGAGGATATTCTCCGGCTCATATGCTTTGTTTAGCGGAGTGGTTTTCCTAAGCACGATAGCTGTTTTATTTTCACCTGTGGTCCATAGGTTTCTGCATATCATGCATGTCGAAGAGCCGGAAGACAAAAGTTAGTAGTTGTTTAAAGAAAAGCGGACAGGTTGTAGGTTGATGGAAAGCGGACAGGTTGTGGGGTTAGAGAAAAGTCAGACAGGGGCAAGCCCTGTCAATGCAAAAAAAAGTATATGCGACCCTTGCGGTTACATTTGTGAATCACTAAAAAATAAAAACCTAACAACTACTTACCTTAGACCCGTCTACTTTCAAACAACCAATAACTAACAACCATCAAAATGGTTTATCCGTATATTTTTATCAACGGCGACATCCTGCCTCGGGAAAAAGCATTGATCCCGGTCTATGATCTCGGTTTGCTGAGAGGCCTTGGCATTTTTGATTTTTTCAAAGTATGGGATGGCGTTGCTTTATTTGCCGAAGATCACATCGAACGGCTGCAACATTCGCTTAAGGTTATCGATCTGAACACAAATGTGAATGACCAGCAATGGATCGATTGGTTCTATCAGATGATCAAAATCAATGAAGCGGACCGGGCAGGATTTAGAGTAGTCGTGACAGGAGGATATAGTGAAGACGGCTACACAATTCCGGAGCAAAAAAATATCTACCTGATGCTGCATCATCTGCCACCTAACGATCCAAAACAATACGAAAACGGCGTCAGCTTATTGACTTCATCATATCAGCGCGATATTCCTTCTGCGAAGACGACAATCTATATTCAGTCCATGCATTTCCAGCCGCAATTGAAAAAAGCCGGTGCATTCGAAGTGCTGTATCACTGGAAAGGCGAGATCACAGAATGCTCACGGTGTAATATTTTCTTTATTGACAAGCAAGGCGTCATCAATACGCCAAGAAATAGCATGCTCAAAGGGATCACGCGTAAGCAAGTCCTATCACTGGCCGCGCAAAACAACATTCCGCTAGTCGAGCGTGAAGTATATCTTCATGAAATACCGGAGATGGCCGGCGCATTTCTTACAGCAACTACCAAAGGTGTATTACCCGTAGTCAAACTGGATGATCAGATTATAGGTGATGGATCCGTTCATCCACTTGCCGTCAAAATGCAGGCCCTGTATCAGAAACGCGTAGATGAATACCTGTCAAGAGCTCTTCAGACGCAGGCCCTGTAATCAGAAAAGAAATAACAGGTCTATGGTTTTTTACTGCTTCTCAATACTGGCAATTCAACTGGTCAGGGAATTTTTTATTTTCAATTCATGCCCTATCTTACGGCCGTCCAAACGTCTGTTTTAAAAAATGGCAAAAAGTATCCCACAAAAACCAGTTCGTAAAACAACCAAAAAGGCGAAGCAATCCCAAGGCGTGAAGGATTGGTTGACACCGGCTGATGAGTTTCTGACTAAGCATTCAAAAAAAGTCGCCGGGCTGATTTTTGCACTGTCAATGGTGCTTAGTGCCGTATACTATTTTGAAGGACACAACTCCCCTTTGAAAAGTTTGTACAAGTGGGAGAATTCGGATATGGCCTTTTTTGATACATGGGCCAGACATATTGAAGGTGGTGATTGGATGTGTGATACAGTTTTACATCCTTTTCATGACTGGCACGGCATCCTGGCGAGTTCTTATTTTGATGCGTATCCCGATGTTGCCGCCCCTTATTACCAGGCGAATACACATGATGGTGTACTTGATTCGATTGCAGCCAGAAAGGCATTGATCAATGATATATACAAAGGAAAAACATTCCATCAGGAGCCAATGTATACATATATGCTCGCTGCGAGTTTTAAGCTATTCGGCTATGATTACGAATGGGTTTATTTCTGGCAATTTCTGTTGGGTGCGCTTACAAATGTTTTGGTTTTTTACCTGGGTAAACGTTATTTCGGAGCATTAACAGGTTTACTGGCAGCGTTATTGGTCATGCTGACGGGTAGTATTTTAGTATATGAGATGGTGGTGTTGCGGACGACGCTGACGAATTTTTACACTGTTTCGCTGTTGTATTTGTTTTTATTACTTCTTGAAAGACCAAATTGGAAATTGCAACTGGCTTTTGGCGCCGCAGCAGGTTTTACATTGTTGGGACAATCTTATTTTATTCTTTTTATTCTGCCAGCTTTGGGATGGTTCGCATGGACGCATTGGAAAACTAAAAAAGAAGTGGCCATCAATTTAGCGGCTTTCACAGGCGCGTTGTTGGTCGTCATGGCTCCCCTTTTCTACCGTAATCTTAAGGTAGGTGTGCCCATGAGCGCAGTAGCGAGTCATGGTGCAATGGCCTACATACCCGTCAATACGAAGTATGCTTCACCGATGGAATCATTTTCGATTTATGTTCCATCGCTTGTCAAGATCCGTCATGACAGTAAAGGGAAAATGTTGCCTGCTGTGATTGAATGTCTGAAAACATTTGATGGCATCGGTGATTTTATGAAGATCTATATTCAGAAAATCAATGGCATGTTCATGTGGTATGAGATGCCCAACAACATGAGTTATTATATGTATTGCAGTTATGCACCCATTCTGGGCCAACTGCCGGTGCGCTATTATTTCATAGCGCCGCTGGGTCTCATCGGACTACTTCTGGGATGCTGGAAATTGAGAAAACGATTTGTACCTTTTATTTTAATGACATTGGTCAGCATGGTTCCACTGATGGTCGCCGGAAATCTTGCCCGTTATCGAACGCCACTCGAGATATTGATGTCTCTCGCCGCCGCATATCTGTTGATCGAACTTGCACAATATTATATTCAAAAAAACTGGAAACCACTTTTCATTTCTATTGGCCTGGTCCTTCTTGCTTTTCTTTATACAGGCAATATTGTAAAAAAAGGTTTGTTTGTTTACAATTCGAATGACCTCGTCAGCATGTATGGCAATCATTATCTGCAAAAACTTGTGGTACTGGAAGAACAACAGAAAAACGACGAATACCTTGTCCTGACAACGGACATGATGAGTTATATGCCGGATTATTTTTTCAAAACAAAAATTACAGACAAGGTCTATTTTGCCAATGAAGCTGATTGTTGCAGATATGCATCGGAATTGATGAATGTGCATTTGCAGACACTTCAGCTCTTCAATGACAGGCAGAAGGACATAGCTTTTTATCAGGACAGGATCAATATTCTAAAAGCGAAGGCGGATAACTTTTACAAAAAATAGGCTTGAGCATCTCTGCCCCTAAATCCCTTAAAGGGGACTTTTGAATGATCACGCATTCTTTGTGCCCATAATTACATGAGCAATAATGCCAGGATAGTAGCAAAAAAATATTTCCAAAATCGACGACATTACAATAAGTCCCCTTTAGAGGATTTAGGGGCAGAGTGAGAACTTACGCCATTTCCTGCACCACTTCTTTCACTTGAGGCATCATTCGTTTGAGCATCGCTTCGATACCGGATTTGAGTGTGACGGTACTTGACGGGCAACCACTACAAGCACCTTGCATGATCAGTGTCACGACACCATCATTGTAGGATTTGAATTCGATATTTCCACCATCCATTTCCACGGCGGGCTTGACGTAGGTATCGATGAGTTCTTTTATTCGTTGCACCAGTTCGCCATCATCATCGCTATAGGAGATTTCCGCTCTTTGTTTTTCTTCGATGGCCGTCATGGCTTCTGCGAAACCTTCGCTAATGATTGGTTTTTCTTCAGCCACATAATTTTTGATAAACTCCTTGGTGCGGATCATCATATCTTCCCATTCGTAGTTCAGCTCCTTGGTCAGGGTGATGAAGTTATTGGAGATATACACTGATTTGACATACGGGAGCTCAAACAAGGCTGCTGCTAGCGGTGAATACTCCTGGGCCAGTTCCCTGGTACGGAAATCTGCAGTACCAGCGTAAAGCATCTTGTTTGTCACAAATTTCAGTGACTCCGGATTGGGCGTTTGCTCTGTATAGATAAGGACCGGACTTTTGGTGGCGGTAGTTGTTTCCATGATCTGAATAATGTCTAAATGGGGTAAAATGTTTATAAAACGCTACAATTCAGATACAAAGGTCGTGAATTAATTTAATTTCCAGATTTTCTTGCCTGGCTTCTTTTGGGGGCATGATTCGCTGGTGTAAAACGTTTTTTGGTGAAAAGCCCTTCCTAAGATTATACCAGTTACCATTTCGGTTAGTCCTACTCCTATCAGCGTATTTGCAGTTTTGGTATCTGAATGACTGACATATGGAGCGGATACCAGGTTTCCGAATCCAATAAGTGTCAAAACCATTCCGACGGATTGAACAGGAGTATATTTTTTGATCTTATGCTTACCTTTTTTGGTAATGGACAAAATATCCGTCAGGACGAACGACTGAGTAGGGATGTCTTTTTTCTTGTAGGTTTTTATCAGATAGCCGACATTGGTTTTTTCTTTCATCAGTGGTTCTCTGGATTGGTAAACATCTAAACTTATTTTTCCATCTCCAGAGGACACAAGACGGCCTCTCACTCCATTGACAGGACATTTAAGACATGGTTCCTGATCCGGTGTTGCAAGACCTATCTCAATGAATGTTCCGGCTTTTATCGTTTTGGTTTTGCTGCCGGATGTAAGATGAATATTCTGAGCAGACACCCCTGAATAAGCAAAAAGAAATAGTGCCGCGAAAAGAATGCTTGAAAATTTTTTCATAAAGTGCATAGTATATTTCTAAGTGGTTCAATATAATTCATTTTAATCTGGAATGGCATGAAGAGGCACAAAATCAATTTTACTACTTAGGCACTCAGTAAATGTAGAATGACACCGAGCAATAGTTATCTCATGGCATCTTTTTTAGTTTTTCTTCTGCAATATTTGCAATGAACTCACCAATGGACAGACATGATGTCGCAGCAGGACTCGGCGCATTGCAGATATGAATCATTCTTTCCTGTTGCAGTATCACATAATCATCGATCATGTTTCCGTCATTATCCAATGCTTGTGCCCTGACCCCGGTGCGACTCCGTTTGATGTCTTCAAGACGCAATTCGGGAACTAACTTTTGCAAACTTTTTAGAAAAGCGCGTGCTGAAAATGATCTTGCCATTTCGTCCATTCCTTTTCGCCAGTGTTTAAGTGCCAACCGCTGAAAGCCTTTATATCGTAGTGCCTCCAATAATTCTCCTGCATGAATATCCATATGCTTATAACCTTCTCTCCGAAAAGCAAGGACTGCATTGGGGCCCGCCTCTATGCCACCACCGATCCTTTTCGTGAGGTGCACACCGAGGAAAGGAAAATTAATATCAGGTACTGGATAGATTAATCCTCTTACTAATTTCTCCGCCGTGGGTACAAGACTATAAAATTCACCCCTGAACGGAACGATCTGAAGAGGAGGTTCAAGACCTGCAATGCGGGCCAGATGATCAGCATAAAGTCCGGCACAACCTATCGCCATCTGGCTTTTAATTTCCTGCTGATCTGATGCAATCATGATACCATCGGTACTTTCTTTTATTTTTTCCGCTTTGAAGCCTGTTACGATATGGCCTCCTTTATCAATGATCAATTTTTTCAAACGTTCAGCGACAACCCGATAATCAACGATGCCAGCTTGCGGCACCCAGATGCCTTGTAATGCTGCGCAATGAGGTTCGATTGCCTTCACCTCTGCAACATCAATAATTTTTATTCCATTCAATCCATTTTGCAAACCTCTCTGATAGATTCCTTCAAGTACAGGAATCTCTTTTTCATTTACGGCAACAATAACTTTTCCGCATTGCTCATATGGAATATTCTGTTCGTCACAGAAGTCAACAAGCATATGTGCACCTTTGACACAATTAAGGGCTTTCGCGCTGCCGGGTTTGTAGTAAATGCCGGAATGGATGACACCACTATTGCGATCAGTCTGATGTGTGGCTACGTGTGTTTCTTTTTCTAAAACAACAAGCTTAATCTCCGGATGTCTTTCCAGAATTTTGAATGCGGACGCCAGGCCCACAATTCCTCCACCGATGATGGCAATGTCGTATTTCATGTGGTTGAAAAGTAGTGACAATTAAACTAAGTTTATAATAGGAGAAAGAAGATGCCAGATAAAGGGATACCGGACGCATGACGCACCTATATTCTAAATCCTTAAATTTTCTTTTCTCAAAACTTCAAAAACATTGTAGAGGCAGGGCTTGCCCCTGCCTTACTAAGAATCTGTGAGGGGGGTTATCGTGTTAGCTCAATCACACTTCTTTTGTTCTTTTACAATGCATGGGCAAGCCCTGCATCTACATTGACCTCTTCTTTTTGCTTGACGGTAATGCATGGGCAAGCCCTGCATCTACATTGACCTTTCTTTTTGCTTGACGGTAATGCATGGGCAAGCCCTGCATCTACATTGACCTTTCTTTTTGCTTGACGGTAATGCAGGGGCAAGCCCTGCATCTACATTGACATCTTCTTTTGATCTTTTACAATGCATG
>JBBRWP010000165.1:0-7225 GCA_038249175.1 Acetivibrionales bacterium | reverse complement strand
GGTGCCCCCGAACGAGCCATATCGCTCAATGCCGCTTCAACACCTAAAGATAGACATTTACTCAAGCACAAACGAACCGTGTTCGTATCAACCCCGAGCGTATCCTTAATGTCTTTATCCCGTTTACCTTCATGGTTCATTAGTATTATCTTAGCTCGCAGTACTTTTCGTGCTTCCTCTGTTCTTGATTTTGCTATTCTGGTAAGTTCGTTAACTTCTTTGGTATCAAGTTGTATGGCGGGTCGGCTACTTTTTCTTGGCATATATTTATTCCCCCTTTTTTAGTCAGTATATCGAATAAAAAAGGGAAATGCAATACTATGAGTTGTTTAAAGAACAAACTACTAGTAGTTTGTGTTAGTCAAACCGGATATTGAATATTATGAAAATCTAAAAATGCGAATAGTCGATTCTTAACAATAAGTGTTTTTATGTTGATGTGGTTTTCGTTCACTGGTATCAAATTCTCCCACATAAGCTCGTTCCCGCCGCACCAGATCACATGACAGGCATGGTGTCTGCGCCTCTTAATAAATATGGCTGCTGTTTTTTCCAATTCTTTTAAATATGCAGGATCATCAGGCGGTGTATTATCAAGTCCGCTGGAAGACTGAGGAAACTCCTGCCAAACCATAAGTCCCATCTCATCACACAGATCATAGAAATCATGTTTTTCAAGAATGGCGCCTCCCCAAATCCTGAGAAGATTGCAATCCATGGTCTTGAATCTTTTTAAATAGTTTATATAATCTTCCCTGCTAACCGCACCATAAAAGGGTGAGATGGGAACCCAGTCAACACCCCTCATGAAGACTCTTTTCCCATTAACAATAAGTGTATAAGGTAGTGCGCCTTCAGAGACATCTTTATTCTGAATAAACTTTATTGTCAGCGTTCCAGTCCTTCATATAGCGCACGGTACGCTGGGGTCCAGCCTCCGGCGGCATGGGATGGACAGTCGCCGGGCGGGCAGTGACCACGAGGAAATTCAGGAACTCCAGGGTGAGTTCCTCCACCTTCCCGTGATACCCGGGTTCGAAGTAGAGATTCTTCATCTCCCAGGGATCGTCTTTTACGTTGTAGAGTTCGCCGAAGCCTTCCGGCCACTCCGAAGCAAACATTTCCTTTGGGTAATAGACGAAGCGGTAATCACCTTTACGGAGCGACTTGCTCCAGGCGAACTCAGTGACGGCCACTTCCCTTACGGGCGAATCGCCGCCGTAGAGAAGGCAGGAGAGATCCTCACCGTCGCAGGTCTCCATGAGCGGGATGCCCGTAATAATGGGATAAAAATCTGAGATGTTTTATATTTTGAATTTATTCTTCTGTCTGATAATTTATTAATTCCATGTTCAATGTGGTAGACATTATTTATGTGTTTTAAAAGTTTAACAAAATAATTCTTACGCATTTTATGTCTCCCAATTGGAATAGGATTGTCCTATTCCAATCTATAGGGTGCTTCAACTTGTCGGATGCTATTATCATCAAAGACCCAATAGCGATCCGACAAGTTTTTTAAAAATTGTCGGTCGTGGCTCACCAAAAGCAAGGTGCCTTCATAGTTTAGTAGTAGTTGCTGTAGTGCTTCCATGGCATATACATCCAGATAATTGGTGGGTTCATCCAGGATGATGACATTCGCATCAGACACCATGATGCGTGCCAGGGAAACTTTCACGCGTTCACCGCCTGACAAAACAGAGGCAGGTTTATGCACGTCATCTCTTCGAAACATCAAACGCGCCAAAATAGTGCGCGAGATAGGTTCGGTCTGAACACTGGTGAACATCACGTTCTCCAGAATACTTTTAGCAGGGTCTAATACATCAAGATCCTGACTGAAGTATCCAAATCGCACTTTGGGTGCAATGCGTATTCCGTTATCCAAGGATAAATCATTGTTTGCCATAATATGCCGAATTAAAGTCGTTTTACCTGTACCATTACCGCCAATAAAAGCCGTTTTGCTGCCGGTTTTTAATGCAGAGTCACATCTTCTGCCAGTATGTTCGTCTCACCCACAATCAACTGATATTCTTTACAAGAGACCACGATACGCGCGGTTGGCGGATGTGTTTTTGAGAAATCCATTTTGACAACAGGGATATCCTCCGGCCGTTCCAGTTTTTCCAGCTTATCCAACCTTGTCTCTAACGCATGCATACCATGAAACAACTTGCCTTGAATTTGAGTGGTGCTGCGCTTATGAAGTCTGGCTTCAGAATTACCCATGCGCGATGGCGACTTTTTTAGACTGCCCGCGTGAGAGCCCATGTGATCAATGCTTGCTTCAATGCGAGCTTTTTCAGATCTGTATTGATTGTATGCCTGATGCGCCTGTTGCCGTTGGGCTTCTTTCTGACGCATGTAATCGGAATAATTGCCATTATAGACAATCATTTTTCCGCCTTCAAGTTCCCAGTTTTTATTGCACACGGCATCCATCAGCGCGCGATCATGCGAAATGAGGATTAATGCGCCAGAATAGTTGCAGAGTGCTCTTTCCACCTGCTGAATTGCAGAAATATCCAGTTTGGAGGTTGGTTCGTCTGCGAACAGGAGAGGCGTATCCGCTAACAGAGCATCCCATATACGACGCTGTGTGCGTTCGCCACCGCTTGAATCGGTAAAGGGTGCCCCATGTGTTTCATCCTCATCAAATTGTTTGGCATGTGGAGGCAGCCTTTAAACAGATGAAAAATACAAAGCATCTCTCCGTTCGCCCAATGTGGCATTGGACAAATCAAAAAATCGAAGTGCATATTTTTATATGTGTATTGGCATATGGTTTATGCGGTTTGTTGCAAAAGGAACTCAAAACGAAAGGAGTCAAAATAAGCATTAATGAAATGTTGAATGAATTATCTAAGAAAAAGCAGGTTATGAATGTTTACATGAAAAGCAGAGGAACCACCGAATCTTATTCATTGACTTTGGAGGAAGATAATGTTGAAATTATTGTAGAATCGTTGAATTTAAGTAGCTATAAATTAAGTTATGTAATTTAGATAGTACTCTTAAACCACTGGTAATAGAGTGTTTTAGGAGTTTTTTAAAATTAATTCGTAAACTCCCGCTAGGTGCAGCAAAAAGACGCAGCGGTTTGCCCGCTGGGTCTTTTTGCTGTATGGTTCATCATAGACATATGAGTATTCCACCATGTCATATGCAAGTTCTAATGTTATGGCCGCCTTGCGGCGGCCGTAACAGCATTATGAAAACTCGTCATATTTTATTTACTGAACTACTTTTTCAATAAAGGTAACGTGATTTGGCATGCCAGGATACTTTCCTTTTCTTGGATGAATGGTGAGCTTTCCTTCACTTTCCGACCAGGTGAGCGTTGTGGTTGCAAATTCTCCGGTTTCATATCCATAACCATTCCGCTCATCTTGATAAAGAGTAAAGTTACTGTCAGCACCCGGATAAACACCCAATATAATCGGATTGTTCCATTCAGGTGTGAATGGTTCGCTGGAATCGCACCACCAGGCATCCACCCCTTTTGAGAATAAATGGTCGCGTGTTTGCTTCCAATAGAGTTTTCTGGCATCAGAGTCAAAAGGAACCAATTCCTTACCGTTCTTTTCCGGCTCGCCTGTAAGGCGGTTTCCATTTGCATCAAAATAGGTCATTTTGCCGTCAGATTTATTGATCAATAGCTTTAATGCAAGTGTTTTAAGTTCAACGGTGTTCTCATTGTCAGAAAAATGCCACTCACCAAAATTTTTCTGCGGTTCTATACCAAGTCCTTTTATCGTTGAAAACTCATTTCTCAGAGTATAGACAATTCGCAAAATGCCTGCACTGACAGGTTCAATTTTAATCAAACCATTTTCAGTCTCCAATATCAGAACATCCGCCATGCGACTAACCAGATTAATTTTAGTAAGTTTTGGTTTCATCGCTTCAAGCATATAATTCCTCCTTTCATCCTCAAGCGAAGAAGATGCAAAGTGCGACCGGATATGCACTGACATACCCTTCCGGAAGCGTTACGTTTAAACCGGCGCTGGTCTCCGTGAAAGCAAGTGGCCTGTTTCCGTCAAGCAGGCTGACGCCTGCAATGCGTCCCGTTCCCATAATCGCGCCAACCGGACACTTTGCCCCCAGTGAGGTGACAAGCACGTTCCCATCCTCCGGGCAACGGAGCAGGATGGCATACAAAACTTCATTCCGCATTGTGAAGCGAATATCCTGCGTTGTGTACGGCACTCGATTTGTATCCGTGAAAGAACCTTCCTCAACTTGAGTCGGCCCTTCACCAAAGATGCTCCAGCTACGGGTTCCGTAAACCGCATCGCCATTGATGCTCAACCAGCCGGCGGATTCGCGAGATAATTGTCCCATTGGAGCTCAGGACCGAGGTTGCCATGGGCAGGCCCATAGAAATCGTCATAAGCCGGGTCATTCACATCTGAATCGAAAGTTCGCCCCTCTCCCATGAACCACCAATGCTCGGCACGGTGACTCGATGCACAAAGGATCATTTCTCTAGCCTCCACGGCCTTCCCGAGTTCACCGAGCACATACCGCTTCGGTCCCATTTCAACTGCATTCCAATGGGACCATTCGCTCCGATACATCTGGAACCCGTCATGGTGCTCGGCAACCGGCATCACAAAACGGGCACCCGCCTCCCAGAACAGTTCCGCCCATTCTTCAGGATCAAAGCATTCCGCCTTAAATTGCGGAATGAAGTCCTTGTATCCGAACTGACTGTGCGGGCCGTATGTTTTTACATGATGTTCATATTCAGGGCTTTCCTGCCTGTACATGTTCCTGGGATACCATTCGTTTCCGAACGCCGACACACAGTACACCCCCCAGTGAATAAAATACCAAACTTGGCATCCTGGTACCAATCAGGGATGCCGACGGATTCAAGAGAATCCCACGAATCCCGATACGGGCCCTTGGCAATGACGGCCTCAATCTCCGCAAGTCGTTCCTTCTTCCTTATCTTTGCTGCTGTGTTCATATGCATTTTTCCCTTCATCAGTAAGCTTTATTATGCCTGTTTCCTCTTTAATTGCGTAAACAGTTCCATGGATATCCGACTTCGAATCAGGGCTTCCTTCATTTGGGGATGCTTCCATCCACATCCCAGATATCCATCCAGTCCTTCGCACCCTCCCAGAGGAAAACCTGCCCCTTGATGAGCCGACAACCCTTCTCGACATCTTCCATCGCCATCATTTCAGAATCCGTCAACGGATCCGTCATGACAGAACTAAGATTCGAAGTGAGTTGTTCCGGCTTAACGGAAAAAGGAATGGGTACCTGTCCACGTTGGATCGCCCACTTCAGGCAGACCGCCGATGGATGAACCTGATGAGACTTGGCAATTCGGACAACAATTGATTCTTCCATGTCCACAACGTCTTCCGGCGTCCGATCCCGTTCCGGACGGGCTGGCGAACCGAGCGGACTGTATCCGATGGGCTGAATACCGTGTGCCCGGCAGAAATCGAACAGTTCTTTCTGTTGAAAGGTCGGGTGCAGTTCCATTTCAACGGCAGCCGGCATCACGGTGCAATCCCGAATTAACAGCCTCAGTTTCGGCACCGTCATGTTCGATACCCCGATGTGCCGCACCAGTCCGACCTTCCACAGACGCTCCATCTGGTACCATGTCTCCATGAAGGCTTCATGTACATAGGGCTTTGCATCAGAATTGTGATAATCCGGCGGCGCACCCTTGGGATGGAAATTCGGAAAGGGCCAATGCACAAAAAACAAATCAAGTACATCCAATCGGAGATCCCGTAGACTCTGCATGCAGGAAAGCAGCACGTCACCCTTTCCATGATGATCATTCCAGACCTTAGACACGAGAAACAGCTCTTCCCGAGGAATCCCTTCCAGAAGGACCTCTTCCAGAATCGAACCTATCAAGGGCTCATTGCCATACACCGCCGCACAGTCAATAAGCCGCCAGCCATTCCGCAAGGCACTACGGACAGCGGAGGCCACAGTCTCACTGTCATAACGGTCCGAACCGAATGTGCCAAGTCCAATGCCAGGCATTCGTGCCCCACCCCGCAGTGTCACTTGTGGTATGACATCTTCCATGCTGACATGATTATTCTGTCTGTTCA
Organism: Acetivibrionales bacterium; assembly: GCA_038249175.1. Lineage (GTDB taxonomy): Bacteria > Bacillota > Clostridia > DSM-8532 > DSM-8532 > JAEWSN01. Next base: position 1,121 of record JBBRWP010000165.1, on the reverse strand, counting down.
TCTCCTTCTCCTTTCCAAATACACCTTTATACACCTTTCGTAAGGCTATGATAATCGCGAAACGTTTCGCTTTGATTCAAAAAATCAATCCACCGTTGGTGGCTGGATGGAACCTGTAACAATCAACTCTGTCTTGAGTCGCTGCAGCACCGGGAATCCTGACAAATCCCCCTGCATGCGGCGAATCAGCAGATGGGCTGCCATGTTACTAATGGCCTCGATGGGCTGAACCACTATGGAAGGCGGGGGCTGAAGAACGCGCGTCAACGCCTGGTTGTCGAAGCCTATAAATGAAAGATCGTCGGGAATTCGGATGTTTCTCTCGTTCAGGGCCATGATTGCTCCCAGCGTCATTTCATAGTTGGTTACGAATAGTGCCGTTGGTGGCGTTTCCATATCCAGCAAAGCAAGTGTCTGCAAATATCCGCCTTTCGTATCATAGCCCCCGTTCCGGACCAACTCGTCCTCGACAGACAGCGCATAATCACCATACACCCGCAGATAGCCCTTGAGACGCTCTTCTGCAGTATAGACACCAGTCGGACCTGCCAGAATACCAACACGCCGATGCCCCTGGGAAATGAGACACTCCACTGCGCCATACGCCGCATTGAGGTTGTCTACGAGCACTGTATCACATAAGGCTCCGGAGATAGGGCGGTCAATGAGCACCACGGGCAGTCCTCTCTCAGAATAATCCTTAAGCAGGTCAGCACATCCCGTCAACGGCATCATGAGAATGCCGTCCACATACCGGTCAGCGAGAAAGACTAGTTTCCGTCGTTCCTGCTCCTTGTCCTGTCGGTAATCACAGATAATAGTGCCGTATCCATGTCCCTGTAGGATGTTTTCAACACGGGAAACAATGCTGGTACAGAAGATATTCTCCAAATCCGGAATCAGCACGCCGACCATTTTTGTCCGGCTTGTTTTCAAGCTGCGTGCGAGTCCGTTGACCTTGTAATCGAGTTCCAGTATAGCCTGATCAATGCGCGTACGGTTGGCTTCGAGCACATTTCCACCGTTGAGATACTTGGAAATAGTGGCGATGGACAGCCCTGCATGACGAGCAACATCTTTGATTGTGGCGACCATACCGACCTCCTGTTCGCGAAACGTTT
>JBBRWP010000164.1:0-7273 GCA_038249175.1 Acetivibrionales bacterium | reverse complement strand
CATAGCTTCCTCCATCCGGTTGAATCTGCGTTTATTATACACCAGACCAGTCCAGCGAGAAAGCAGAACGCTGAAAGGAACGCATACCCGCTGGAGGGGCGGGATGAGTTCCTTTCAATGTGTAATCGTCAATGATAAATTTGAAAATGGTTCCGGGCATTCTTTCATCCCTTTACACTGCCCAGCACGATACCTTTCACAAAATACCGTTGTAAAAAGGGATACACCATCAGGATTGGCAAAGCTCCCATAAAAATTTGAGCCGCTTTGACAGTTCGGTCTGAAATCTCCTGCAAATCTCGCCAGGCATCATTCCCAATCAGAGACAGATCCCGCATGACGATGACCGACTGCAGGTAGGACTGTAGTGGGTAGTGCTCCGGACGGTTCATGAAAATCATTCCGTCGAACCAACTGTTCCAGTGGCCCACGGCACAAAACAGTACAAGTGTTGCCAATGCAGGTGTCGATGTGGGAACATAGATGCGCCAGAGAATTCTCCAGTGGCTTGCCCCATCAATCAGCGCTGCCTCCTCCAGTTCCAGAGGAAGCTGTCTGAAGAAATTGAGTAACAAAATCACGTTGAAAACAGGTACAGCGCCGGGCAGCACCAGTGCCCAAATGGTATCGATGAGTTTTAGGCTGTATACCAGCATGTATCCAGGAATCAGACCACCACTGAACAAGGAGGTAAAAAAGAAAATCCATACATACACGGTTCGTGACTTGAAGCGGTGGCTTTCCTTGGATAAAGGATAGGCAATCAGAATGGTCAGCAACATGTTGACAACGGCGCCCAAACCAACCCGCTCGATGGAAATCAAAAAGGAACGCCAGAACTGTACACGTTTGAATACATACATATATGAATTGAAATTCGGCTGCACCGGCCAGAGTTTTACAAAGCCGGCCGAAGCGGCATTGTTGGAACTGAAGCTCAATGCAAGGATGTGCACAATGGGAAGAACGCAGGAAAGTGCAGCTGCCAACAGAAAAATGATATTGAAAACATTGAATATTTTTTGACCTCTGGTCAGTTTCATCTTGCGCTCACCTCCTCAGAAAATTCTGTAATCGGCCACCTTGTATGCAGCCAGATAACTGGTGGATATCAGTATAAGTGATACGACAGATTTCAGCAGACCGATGGCTGTGGCTGGTCCATATTGTGCATCAAGCAGACCAATGCGGTAGACAAGCGTGTCGATGATGTCACCGGTTTCATAGACAACGGGAGAATACAAATTGAATATCTGGTCGAACCCTGCGTCCAGTACACTTCCCAAACTGAGCACGGCGAGCAGCACGATGATCATGCGCATGCCTGGAAGCGTGATATGCCAGGTCTGCTTCCAGCGGTTTGCGCCGTCCACAATAGCCGCCTCATACAGTTGGGGATCAATGCCCGTGATTGTGGCCAGATAAATGACGGTACCGAAGCCGAATGTTTTCCATATGTTGGTCACCACAATGGTAAAGGGAAACCACTTGTTGTCACCCAAAAAGAAAATCGGCTCGAAGCCAAAGGACTGAATAATCTGGTTGACAATACCGGTTGAAGGAGACAGAACATCGATCAGCACGCCGCTTAAAATGACCCATGACAGGAAGTGTGGCAGGTAAATCAGCGTCTGTATGATGCGACGCAAAGAATTTTTCAGGATTTCATTGATGAGAAGGGAGAAAACGATTGGGACAAGCATGCCTGTCATAATTTTAAAGAAAGAAAGTACAAGCGTGTTTCTAAGTACCAGCCAGGCTCCAGGCATTTGGTACATGTAGATAAAGTTTTGAAAGCCCACCCATTTCTGATTGCCGAACAAACCTTTTGCTGGCATGAATTTCTGAAACGCGATAAATATGCCGCCCATAGGAACATAATTGAAAATCAGGATTACGATTAACCCGGGAAGAATCATCAGATGCAGTGGCAGGTTCCGCTTGAACGCTCTAAAGCTTCTTGTCCTTGCCATTCTTTTGTCCGTACGCAGCGCACCCATTTCTGTCATTTTATCACTCCTTGTACAGGATGGTGTCGTTGTTTGCCAGTGTCTATAAGATCACCATGTGTGGTCAGTCAGTCGCATTGATAGAAACAACCGAATAGGAAGGCATGCCTTCCCATTCGGTCGAGCGGTTTGATTTACTTGCCCAGCTCTGCATTAATCTCATCGGTGATCGCCTGGCCACCAAGCGCCAGCCAGTCTGTCACGAATTTGTCGAATGCGCTGACAGGCTCCTGACCCATAATGATTTTGATGACGAGTTCATTTTGAATTTTATCAAGGGTGGTCTTCTTTTCGACCATGGTGGGCGTTGGTGCTCCTGCATATCCGCTGAGCAAAACACGATTTTCTCTTTCGTATTGATCCGTAACGCTCCAGGAACTGTCTTTGCCAAAGGTTTTGTACCAGCCCCAATTGAGCTCGTCTCCATTAAGAAATTTTAGGCAGTTCTCATACATCGCAAGTTGCTCTCCGAAAAGTTTGCCTGGATCCTTGTTCTTCAAAGGCTCCTGGATATTTCGATAATTATCCAGATTTTTCACAGCGAGATATGTCACGACAGGTGAGAGTTTCCAGACACCTTCGGTTCCTTGAGGATTGCTGTACTTCACGTACTCCTGATTTTCAGGATCGAATGTTTTCTTAACATACATGTTGAAAAGCTTCATCACCGCTTCTGGATTCGCACAGGCGTTGCTTATGGCGAACCAGTCTGATGTGCCAACATTGCTCTGGGTCATGGCGACTTTGTCATCTGCCGATACGATAGGGAAAGCCTGCCAATCTGCAGCCGGGTCATTGGTGCGGTTGTTTTGCAGGGGCCACAAACCGTTCCAGTGAGCGCCATAGAATGCGCCATTCAGTCCAGATGCGGTCAATTCAGATTCTTTGCCGGGATCCTTGACTGCAAATTCTTTGTCAATGAGGCCTTTCTTGTAAAAGTCAGCGACCTTGGTTAATGCCGCCTTCATTTCAGGCTGTATACTGCCGTACGCCATCTTCCCGTTTACTTCCACCCAATTGTTTGGATAGGCGTGATAAGCATTGAACAGTCCGTCAAGGACAGCATAGTTCTGACCCCACAAGTCCTTGTGAAGCGCCATCCCCACTGTACCGGGTTTGCCTTTTTCAACGAAGACCTTGAGAATGTTCTCAAATTCGTCCATTGTCTTTGGTGGCTGCAAGCCATACGCAGTCAGCCAATCCGTACGCAGCCAGATGAAATTCACATTTTCATGGTTGGCATTCACTCTGGGAATACCAAGGAGTTTTCCATCGACCGTAGCGATGGAAAGAGCGGCAGGTCCACCGTCATCGATAATTTTTTTCGAAAGGGGTGTCGCATAAGTTGGCAGAATATCTGTCAAATCAGCCAGCAAATCAGCTTCAGAGAGCTGCTTGAGCTGTGTTGCATTCACGTTGACCAGGTCAGGAATATCGCCTGTAGCAATGGATACATTGAACTTCTGGTTGAATTCATCGGTACCCTTGGCGATCCATGTGTTCACGATTTTGATACCAAGTTCATCGCTGATAAGTTGTGTCCAGCGGTTGTCATCGAGGGTCTCACCCGGGAGTTTGGTAAGGACGTTGGTTTCCAACGAGTCATCGGTCTGAACCACTCTGGTGATGGTGATGGGCGGATCATACTTGGACATGGGACCATTCGTCTGAACCGGTTCTGTTACTTCTGACTCAGAAGCAGTTGTGGATGACGCAGCGGGGGTCGATGATGCAGCAGGCGTTGTCCCTCCGCAGCTTGTGAGAAGAAGCAGGGTGGAAACAATCAGGCACAGAATCGATAGGGTTTTTTTCTTCATGAGCTCATCCTCCTTAAAAAAATTCAGTGTGAACTGTCATGAGTATATAATTGCGATTCTGCCTTCACAATGGTAACATGTTGACAATCTGATACTTTCATGACATTTTATCGTAACCACCGCAATACTTTCGGATAAATTCAAAGATATCACATGCGATGGGGGGATTTTTACAATGAAATCAAATGAACTGGTTGCAAAAACAATTCGTGGGTAAAATCACGGAAGAACACCGGTCTATGGATGGGTATCCGCTAATCTGAATGATGAATTAACCAAAGCCTATGGTTCAGTTGAGAACTTTGAAGATCACTACGCATTTGATATGGCCCACATCTTTGGAGGCCCTGACCCTTTCAACTGGAATGTCATTCATGAACTGGACTGACCCCTCCTCATGTTTCTTATTTTATTGAAAAAGGCATTTACAACATTTTTGAGATTAATGAAACCTTGTTTGCCTTTAACTAGAGCCTTTTAGGATTTAAGAGAAAAAAACCCACCAAGATACAGTTTATCATGGTGGGTTTTTCCTACTGACTTCATTATGTATCTTCCCAATCCAATCAATCATCATAATGTCCCTTGCATTGGATAATTTCAATCCGATCTACATATAAATGATAAACCAAACGGTGGCAGTCGTCTATTTCGACGGCTCCACAATCCGTCCTGATACCGCAACGGTTCAGGTTTCCCAATGCCATCATTGCCATTGCGTTCAATATCTTTGAGTATTGCATTGATGCGCTTGATCATTCTACCGCTTTGTTCCTGCCAATATAAGTACTCTTTCCATGCCCTTTCGGTGAAAACCAGTTTACTCATCTGCCATAGCCTCTAGTTCTTCAAATGTCTTGACAACAGTCTTTCCGTCGCGCAATTGTTCCAGGCTTTCTTCAATGGCTTTCAGTGAAGCGGAGGTGTTCCATAGTTCCTCCGTCAGCGTACCGTTTTTTGCTTTCGCGACATCGGTACCATCCGAGTAGATGGCTGCACAGCTGCTTGTCAGTACAACCCTTTTTACCGAAGGTATTCTGTTTGCGGCTTCAAGAACATTTTGTGTACCAAGGACGGCCGGATCGATTAAATCCCTTTGAGCATCGGTGAAATTGAATGTAAAGGGAGATGCGGTATGAAACACCAACTCGCAGCCCGTCATGGCTTCGTTATAGGAACCCATTTTCAAGAGATCTGCAGAAAAGTATTTGATTTTTCCTGCCGCATTTTCAGCAATAGCATCCAAGTGTGCTACTTTCTTTTTATCATCTGGGTTTCGGACGGCGGCATGAACGGTCATCCCCTCTTTCAGCAGCATTTTGACCAACCAGCTTGCCACATAGCCATTTGCTCCGGTCACCAGAACCGGTTTATCCTTGTTGATTTTTACCATTTTTTCTCTCCTTATATTTTTTCTTATATGGACTGTAAGAATCCATTGCCGGCAGTTGATCTTTTCCTTTATGATTTGAAGGAAACAGATGCTGCCCGGCATCTGCACTATACCGGCGCACCCCTGCAGCCAATTTTGGATAATTTGATTTCACTGGATGGTGCGGGCGCTGCCATCATCCTGCGCTGCCCGATTATCCCCGGAATGAATGACCGGATGGATCACTTTCATGCCATCGCTAAAATAGCCTCCGGCATGCGACATGTGCTGGCCATCAATGTCATGCCCTACCATCCGTTGGGTGAATCGAAACTCAGCCATCTTGGCCGGCCCGGATTGATGGACAATAAAACGTTTACTGACGAAGAAGCGGTAACCAGGTGGATCAAAACCATTCAAGCGGGTACAGATGTTCCTGTGAGCAGAGGATAATGTCATATCTCCATGGATATTTCAAATGAAACCCTTTTGTACATATTGTCATTGTTTGCGACAATATAACAATGCAAGAAGATCATTGGTTGCGAAAGTATCCCCGTTTGCAGTTGCATCAGGTTCAGCCTGCATATTGCTATCCGGCAACACACTATCGTCAGGTCTGCCTGTTAGCGTTGATAGTCCATCGATTGACTGGTCTACAGGCAATTGCACCTGGAATGAACCGCTGGGATCGGCTTCCGGCCGTAAAAAAGCCACCTCTTTTTTCAGTGCCTGATTGGCACGAAGATCCTCGATATAGGGAACTGCAAGGATCAGACCGGCTAAGACCGAAATGATGGCCAATCCTATTAGAATAGTCATCAGGCGCACTGTGTTCTTGCTCTCGTTTCTGACTGCCATTTCGGCTATTCTCCTTTATAAGTGCTCAAGCATTGTGACAGCCAGCCATTGATTTAATGCTGCCATTGAAGGGAGATACAAATCGGCCTGTAAAGTGGTTAATGCATGCTGTTCATCTGATATTGCAGCACCAGATAATAATATCTTTGGCCGATAAGCGTCTGGTAATTTTCTAATTGCTTGAATCAAATACTCACAGCTGTTGCACTGATTCGGCATAGTCACTGAAAGAACCAGCCAGTCAAAATGCATACTGATGAACAATTTCTCAAGGCTTGCAAAAGGAATACTCCTTCCTAAATAGGTTGTTTGCCACCCATGTTGTTGAAAAAGCATGTCAGCCATTTTTAACCCTAATTCATGTTCTTCAGCCCCGGGGAGTAAAAAGCAGGCGGTTTCCTGCTTTTTTTCTGAATGAATGATCAGCGAATTCAAATGTCCAATCAAGCGGTCAATCATAGAAACCATGAAGTGCTCTTGTGCCTCATGGATTGAACCAGCCTGCCATAAATCGCCAATTTTATGCAGAGTTGGAATGAAAATGCATGATAATAAATCATTCAAATCGGGATGTTGCGTCCATATCGTTTGCACCATGGCGCTTGCTTCAGTTTCTAAACCCTGCATAAGCAAGGTAAGCAAGGGTTGCTGTAAGTCAGAGATATTTAATTTGTCTTGGTTGGACGGTTGAACGCTTTTTTCATGAAACAATGGTTCAGAATGTAGAGGGCTGTTCGTTTTGTATTGATCCGTTCCCAGGAGAAAATCAAGACTCACCTGCAGAATGTTGGATATTTCCCTGAGTGCAGAGGCAGAAGGAACACGAAAATTCGTTTCATAATTTGAAATGGCTGATTGCTCCAGACCCAAGCCGTCGGATAATTGACGCTGTGTCATGTACATGGCTTTTCTTGCCTTTTTCAACCGGTTACCTAAATCAGTCATTCTGATCACCTCTCTCACTTGTATATTATGATTGTACCCCAGAAAGTCGTTTCACGACCTTCCCCTGCAAGGTTTCTTGTGGGGAGTTGCAGCAAAGTTGCAATCCGGAACAATGTTGCAATCCAGAACAAATCAACACGATTACCCAGCATTCTGTGAATGCTGGTGCAAGTTATCTAACGATAACTTGCACCAAAAAGCAACTAAGTGACTTTTTAGGATGGTATCATATTATCTATTATATCGCTAAAAGTGATATACATAAATAT
>JBBRWP010000163.1:0-7299 GCA_038249175.1 Acetivibrionales bacterium | reverse complement strand
GGATGACTTTACAGCACTTCCCATTCAAATATATTATTGGACACTAGACACAGTTCTCACAAAAGAATATGCATATCTTGCTGCAGCAACGATTGTCGTATTATTGATGCTTTTATTTGTAATGAATTCAATTGCAATTATTATAAGAAACAAATTTCAAATACGATATTAAGGTTTTTTAAGTTTTTATATTTGATTTCACAAAAACAAAGCAGCTTTACCGTAATACTGACGGCAAAGCAAGATAAAGAAATAGGAAGGCGCATATGCAAGAGACAATGAAAGTAACTGTTGAAAACCTGAATCTATTTTATGGTTCGTTTCAGGCACTGAAGGATGTCCAGATGGAGATCCTTCCCCATGAAGTGACCGCCCTCATTGGGCCTTCCGGCTGCGGGAAATCGACGTTTATAAAAACATTGAACCGCATGAATGATCTGGTTGAAAATGTGAAAATAACGGGCAAGGTACAACTGGATGGTGAAGACATTTACGGGCAGATGGATGTGGTTGATTTGCGTCGCCGCGTGGGCATGGTTTTCCAAAAACCAAACCCCTTTCCCATGTCCGTATTTGAAAATGTGGCATACGGGCCAAAAATTCATGGGGTGCGAAAAAAAAACATTCTGGACGAGCTTGTTGAAAAAAGCCTGAAACAGGCTGCACTGTGGGATGAGGTGAAGGACCGTTTGCACAAAAGTGCCCTTGGTCTATCCGGTGGGCAACAGCAAAGGCTTTGCATTGCCAGGACACTGGCCACAGAGCCGGAAGTCATCCTGATGGATGAACCCACTTCAGCACTGGATCCTATTTCAACATTGAAAATTGAAGACCTTTGTGATACCTTGAAAAAAGACTATACTATTGTTATTGTAACGCACAACATGCAACAGGCTGGACGAATATCCGATAAGACGGCATTTTTCCTCCTGGGAGAAGTATTGGAATTTGGACAGACAGAGCAGATTTTTAACAACCCGATTGATGAAAGAACGGAAAGGTATATTACTGGGCGCTTCGGCTAATTTGTCGGTAAAGAACTCAGACGATGTGTCATTTGGGAAAAAAATGAAATAATGTGATGGAGGCAATATATGAGGAAACAGTTTGATCAAGAATTGCAGCAACTTAACGGAGACCTCTTGAGGATGGGCAGTCTGGTTGAAGAGGCGGTAGAAAAGGCGATTCTAGCCCTTAGGGAGCTGGACGAGGATATGGCAATCGCTATCATTAAAAACGATGATTTTATTGATCATCTTGAAAATAAAATTGAAAAGCACTGTCTTAGCCTGTTTGCCTTACAGCAGCCATTGGCTGGCGACCTGCGCCGTATTGGGTCATCCCTAAAAATGCTCACGGATTTGGAAAGAATTGCAGACCATGCCGCAGATATTTCAGAAATGACTCTGTTGCTCAAAGGCAACAATCGGGATATTGTGCCACCATCCGTTTTTGTGATGGCAGATAAAACAAGGAAAATGCTGAAAAATGCACTGGATGCATTTATCCGGCAGGATATTTCCACGGCAAAGATGGTTTGTGATGCCGATGATGAAGTGGATGACTTATTCAACGTTATCATTTTGGACCGCGTGAATAGGATAAAATCAGATCCATCAAAGGTGGAAAACTGTGTTGATGTGATGTTTATTGTAAAATATTTGGAAAGAATGGGCGATCATGCAACCAATATTGCCGAGTGGGTCATCTATAATATTACCGGGGAACACAAGCATATGCAGCACCCGGAAAACCATCCTTATCGCGACAATTTTTTATGAATGGGGGAAAACGGATGCCAGTAAAACGCAGCATATTCCTTGTTGAAGATGATGTGCACATCCAGCAGCTCATCTCCTACAACCTTGAAGCCAATGGCTATGCCGTCACTGTCTTTGGAAATGGTGAAACCTTGCTGAAGCATTGCGCAACTGTTTATCCGGATTTGTTCATCCTGGATTTGATGCTGCCAGGGATTGACGGACTGGAGGTTTGCCGGCAAATTCGCAGCAATGAGATTATGCGACAGATTCCTGTCATGATGCTGACCGCCAAGAGCGAAGAATTTGACAGGGTACTGGGGTTGGAACTGGGGGCTGACGACTATTTGACAAAACCCTTTAGTGTCCGTGAAATGGTTGCCCGTGTAAAGGCGCTGTTTCGAAGAAGTGAGAGCAACCGGGTTGTCGAAACAGATGTTTTGCGCGCGGCAGATATTGTCCTGGACACGGGAAAACATGAGGTAAAGAAAAACAAGGAAAAGCTTGACTTAACGCTGAAAGAATTTGAACTCTTAAAAATGCTGATGCAAAACAGGGGTCGCGTGATGACACGTGACATGCTGCTGGAAAAGGTGTGGGGTTACGATTACATAGGGGAGAGTCGGACGGTAGATGTCCATATACGGTATTTGCGTCAGAAAATAGAAGATGATGATGCAAATCCAACTGTCATAGAAACCGTTCGCGGCGTTGGTTATCGCTTTGTTTCAAACTAAGGGCACTGGGGTACTCTTATCCACTTTATTTCGCAAGTTTCTATCCATTTGCCGTCAATTTTGCATAGTACATGCAATTAGCCGACCGATTCACGTTAGGTGCGTCCATATCCATTTGCCGACATACTTACATGGAACCGCCAACTGATATGGGGTGTATCGCTTGGGTTCATCAATCATGACGCTTTCATACAAAGTCGAAATGAAAGGTAACTATGAAAAAAAGACTTATTTATCTATATTTAATCTTGACAATACTCGTTTTGGCGGTTTTTTCGTTGATCCAGTTGCGGTACAGCAACAATATGATACGGTCAGAGATGTCCGTTCGTCTGCTTGAAAACACGGCGTTTATTGAACAGATGTTTCCGGTCGAATCCACCCTGCGAAAGCCAGGGGATTTGGACGAAAAAGCCCGTGATTACAAGGGTTTGATGACGCAGAGTGAGGGGACGAAACAAAAAACAATACAGCCCAGAGTCACCTTTATTCGAAAAGACGGGGTTGTTGTTGGAGATTCAGAAACCGACTCTGTTCAAATGGAAGTGCATTCAGATAGGCTTGAAGTGATTGCAGCCCTGAAAACGGGTACAGGTTCCAGTGAGCGCTATTCAAAAACCCTGCAGGTATCCTTTCTTTATTTTGCGCGGTATTATCCGGAGAAAGACCTCATTATTCGCATTGCCATGCCGTTGGATGCGGTGAAAGCGGTAACGCAAAGCAATGTGAAGACAGCAGGCATGACTATATTCTTCAGCCTTTTACTGGCCTTGTTTTTTGCATCACTCTTGTCAGGAGTTGTCGTTTCTCCAATAAAAACATTATCTGCTGAGATGGCTACTTTGCCGGAAGGTTCGTATAAAAAACGCATCGCAATGCCCAATGACAGTACCCTTACACCCTTGGCAAAAAAAGTGAACGATATGGCAGACCACCTAGAACAATCCAAAGATGAGATGGCGGAACAGGCAACCAAAATGGACAGCATTATTCAGAACTTGCAATACGGGTTGATTGCGGTGGATACTGAGATGAAATTGATGCTGGTCAACCCCGTCCTTTTTGCTTTGTTCGGCTTGAATGAACAAGTCCCGGTGCCCGGAAAACCAGTGGTTGAAGTCGTCAGAAACAATGCCCTGCTGGCTATGCTCGAAGAAGTGATGCAGAGCAATACTGTGCTGAAAAAAGAAGTGCTTGTTTTTGATGGAGGAAAGCGTATTCTTGAGATCCATGCGTACCCGATACCCTCTCAGGAAAAATCGATTAAAAATGCCGGTGCCATTGCCCACGTTCTTGATATTACATCCATGCGCAGGCTGGAAGAACTGCGTTCTGAATTTGTGGCCAATGTTTCCCATGAGCTAAAGACACCGTTGACGTCCATTCGTGGCTTTGTCGAAACATTGCGGAGTGGCACCATTGAAGATGCTGCTGTATCCGCTAAATTTCTGGATATTATTGACATTGAGGCGGAACGTCTAGGTGTTTTGATTAATGATATTCTCTCCCTTGCAGAGATGGAACGGTTCCGCCAGGAACCGGAACAGGCCAATTTCTTATTGGCCCCGGTTGTTTCAGAAACACTACAATTGCTGGACACTGCCGCAGAAGCCAAACATATTGACTTTGTCGTTGAAGTGGCACCAGGCCTTATCTTGCAGGCAAATCAGGACCGCATAAAACAATTGTTGCTGAATCTGCTGGACAATGCCGTCAAGTACAATAAAGAAGGTGGTCAGGTCACTGTCAGAGCGTTTCAGAACAAAGACAAAGCGGTTGAAATACAAATCAGCGATACCGGTATCGGTATTGCGGAGATCCATCAAGACCGCATATTCGAGCGTTTTTATCGTGTGGATAAGGGCCGTTCCAGAGAGCAGGGCGGCACCGGCCTTGGATTATCCATTGTCAAACACATTGCCAAACTTGTTGGTGGTACCATCTCGGTTATCAGTGAACCCGGGAAAGGAAGTACCTTCGTGGTGGTGCTTCCTTCTTCGGAAGAGACAAAAGCGATGTAACAGGACCTCGTGACGGAGGGGTATTGCCTTGTCAATTCAACCTATGCAAAGACGGTGCACAGCGCCGTCTTTTTTTCTTGCAGGTGAAAAACGGTATGATATAATGATTCTTGTGTAGCAACGTCTTAATAATCGGATTGGGGGAAAACATGTCTAGACAAATGCGAAAAACCAAAGCAATACGATCCAACATCCGCAGAACCCCCATCGTTCTTCTCTTTCTTGCAGTGGCAATCATTTTGACTGCGGACCATTTTTATGACTGGTCTTTGAATGGCTTCGACTATGCAGCCATCATTCTTGTCGCATTGTTTGGTCTCAAGGGATATATCCAAGGCCTGATCAATACGATTTTTTCGGTGTTAGGGTACATTATTGGCGCTTTTGCGGCTGTTTTTCTCTCCTCACCGACAGCTGCCTGGATACTTGCCCATACCGATTTCGGAAACGGTTTATCTGAAAAACTGGAAAAAATTTCTCCTGCACTTTCCAGGATTCCTGTTGCCACGCCGGAACCCGCTTCTGGCATGACTTCTGCCATGGCGTGGCTGCAAAATACCCCAACAGCCGCAAAAGCGATGGAAGGGCAACCCCTTTTACAACAGGTATTGGAGACAGCCAATCCCCTTCTGCAAAACAGCAAAGCGTTTGCTACAGATACCATTAGCCTCAACGACTGGCTGGTGTATTCATTGCTTAGAATTGTGGCCGTCTTTGTCCTTTTTGCTTTGGTGAAATTTATTCTGGTACTCATCGGTCATCTCATCACATCCCTCATGAATATCAGCACAGTGATGAGTACAGGAAACCGAACGGCCGGCATGGCTCTTGGCCTCCTTTCTGGTATCGTTTTGGTCTATATTCTGTTCACAACCCTCATTCCTTTTTTTGGTGCTTTGCACATTGTCAAAATTCCACTGGCTTTTTCAGAGGCCAAAACCATGTTCATACTCGATGTTATACTACAATGGATAGGAAAGGTAAGGGGATAAGTGTATGGCGTACAATGCGTTTGACGTTCGTGGTTCCGGGAGATTTCCGGGCAAGTTTTATATAGACTTGAATGGAAAATACGCGGCAGGAGACATTGCTGAAGCAGTGGGATCGAATAAAGAAACGGTTGAAAAATTGTATGAACGCTTCTCGGCTGTCTACGAAGAAGCGCTTGGGGTATACTTTTTTTCATCACGGGAGGAAGCCCTGCAGGCGAAGAAAGCCCTGGACGAAAAAGTCTCCGACCGATCCGGAAAAACGGTCTTTTTAACATACGAAGAAATTGACTACATCCGTCAAGCCCTGATTAATGAAGGCAGCAATGTTATTTCTGTGCGCAATGAGCTAAAGAAGAACATTTTCGATAAATTCCATTTGTGATTGTATTGCAAACACCATAATTTTCGTCCTTTTAGGGCGAAAATTATACTATCAAACACCTGAAATTTCGTACTTTAGGGTGAAAATCAGGTTATCAAACTTGAAAATGATTTCAGTCCCTCCGGGTCAGTAATTGGCATTCCGATATTGCGATTATTTATGTTAATAGTGAGGTAAACCAAGAATAGTTTTTGTAGAATTGCAAGAATTGTACAAAAATCCTGCATATTTTGCGAATATGCTCTAAAAAATCTTGACGGATGCCCTATTGTTCAATATAATCAAGAAAAAAGCACGGGGCAGCGGTCAATGGCGACGGTATGTGTTCCGGGAGGAGAAAAAATGAAAAGAAAATTAATCCTGGTCGTATCTCTGATGTTGGTCATGGCTGTACTCTTAGCAAGTTGTGGTGCGACACCTGCAACAAAAGGCAAAACCATGAAAGAAGGCATTCTGACAGTGGGTGTGGATGATAACTATCCGCCCATGGAATTTCATGATGAGAATAATGACCTGGTGGGCTTTGATATTGATTTCATCAATGCCGTTGCTGCAAAAATGAACATGACCGTAGAATTCAGCCCTATTGCCTGGGAAGGTATTTTTGAGGCGCTGAAAACCGATCGTTATGATGTCATTGTTTCCTCCGTGAGTATGACACCAGAAAGAATGGAAAACTTTGAGTTTACAAAACCTTATCTGGCCAATGGTCAGGTCATTGTTGCGAAGCCCGGGGATGAATCCATCAAATCGCCGAAAGACCTTGCCGGTTTCAAAGTGGGGGTTCAGACGAATACCACGGCGGATACAGCTTGCGTGAAGTACATTGAAAATGAGAAAATCGATTTTGAATTAACACGGTATGACGACATTATTCAGACATTTGAAGCTATGAATTCCAACCGTATTGACTACATCGTTGTGGATTACGCTGTGGCTATCGATTATGAGACCAAGCACCCCGAGCTCTACTACATCACCGGTGCACAGCTAACCAATGAACCCATTGCCATCTGTCTGAAAAAAGGCAATACGGCACTGCGGGATGATTTACAGAAAGCCATTGACGCAGTGCGCAAGGATGGCAAGCTGAGTGAATTCTCCATTAAATGGTTCAAAGAAGACTATACAAAGAACATCGACGAAAAACTGTATTAAGGCTAGACGAACCGGTTTCATCCGCCTCAGCTTTAGAAAAAAAGTATGTTGTTGCGGTGGTGAAAATATTTGCAGATAAACCATTTCAGACCGTCTGAGGTTTGGGTTTTTCTGGTTCACTGGATACAGAACCAAAGAGGTCAGTCTCACAAAGATGTGTATAGCAACTGGCACAGAGGCGAATCTGCCATCTAAATAGTGCACAGCAACTGTAACAGAGGCGAATCTGCCATCAAAATAGTGCACAGC
>JBBRWP010000162.1:0-7342 GCA_038249175.1 Acetivibrionales bacterium | reverse complement strand
GTGGATAAGAAATACAAATATGAAGGCATTCAGGATTGTGCCTCCGCTGCGGCCTTGCTAGGCGGCATGTCTGCCTGTATTTTCGGCTGTGTCGGTTTTGGCAGCTGCCAAAAAGCATGTAAATTCGATGCCATTTTGGTTGAAGATGGTTTGGCCAGAATTCTGCCGGAAAAATGTACCGGCTGCGGTTTGTGTGTGCCGGAATGCCCGAAGAGCATTATTAAAATGCTTCCGATTTCCGCGGACCATACGGTGCTTTGTTCTAACCA
Source organism: Acetivibrionales bacterium (assembly GCA_038249175.1). GTDB lineage: Bacteria > Bacillota > Clostridia > DSM-8532 > DSM-8532 > JAEWSN01. The sequence continues at coordinate 7,073 of JBBRWP010000162.1, read as the reverse complement.
TGAACGGGGAGCTGTTTCAAGAAAAAATTGTAAAACTGCCTGTATCGCCTGCGGTCTCTGTGTGAAAAACTGCCCGACGCAGGCCATTATCATGGATCGTTTTCTAGCTGTCATCGATCCGGCCAAGTGCATTGATTGCGGAAAGTGTGCAGAAGTCTGCCCGCAAAATACGATTCTGGCCATTCGTGGCGGTAAGACTGCAATCGGCTGAAAATAAGCGATTTAAGCCGTAATCGTCATGTGGGCTATCTACAGCATACAGCACCGTCTCGAAGTAATTTTGGATTTAGTTTGCTTTAGTTTGCTTAACTAGATTTTGTTGGTTTTAGTTGGCTTTGTACTTGCGTGATAACGCTGCAATCACACATAAGTCGATTTCGTAAAAAGAAGGGGAAGTGCCTCGCCAACATGAAGCAATCTGCCAATCTGCAATGATGCCGGTATTTCCAGTACATTCTTTGCCCCTTTTCCGCCAAAGGCGAAACGGCCAGGTTTGACATTGATATGAATAGAAACAATGAGTCCGTTTTTGTCTGTAAAAATGGCATCGATGGCAAATTTCATAAAAAACATATGAATGCTGTCGCAGGGGTAGATATACAAGCCATAATTGCTTTCTTTGCGGCCCATGAATCCCAAAAATCGGGACAGGAAATGGTCAGCCACCTCTATTTGCAGAGGTGGCTTTTCTTTTATCGGCAGTTCTGCGGCAAAAATACGTTTTTCTTGCATAGGAACCCTCCTCAGATATGATCGATGATAATGCTGCATGCATAATTTTTGTTAAATAATGGATTCGAAAATGTTTCTATCGAACTTTTTAGGCGCAACCTGAGACCTGTTAACACTGGCTTCTTATGACACTTGAACCTGTTGATGATGACGTCCGCTTATAATGAGATTCTAATACAGTTCAAACGGTATTCACAAAGACAACACGTATACTCTAAGCATAACAAGGTTTGGATGTTTTGCAAGCATTCATTTGCATGGATAGGGGTACAAGATGAAAGCACATATTGAGACGGAAATTTGGAACGATGAAGAAATTATTCAGCAGGTCATTGCCGGTGATAAAGACCAGTTTGCATTTCTGGTAAAGCGCTATGAACGACTGGTTTTTTCCATTACACTGAGGTTTTTACGCAACAACACATTGGCAGAAGATGCTGCACAAGAAACGTTTTTAAAGGCCTATCTGCACCTGCCTTCCTATTCTTCGGCATATCGCTTTTCAACCTGGATATCCAGAATTGCACAGAACGTGTGCATTGATATGCACAGAAAAAAACGGCCGGATGCACCGATTGAGGAAGCTGCAACGATAGCTGATGCAGCTCCTCTGCCAGTGGAACAGGTGATGGCTAAGGAACAAAGTGCAGCCATAAGCAAAGAACTTGACGCTCTGGCACCCATTTACCGTGAGCCTTTGATGCTCTATCATGATGCCGGGTTGCAGTATGATGAAATTGCAAAACGCCTGGACATCCCTATGAGTATGGTGAAAAACAGGATTTTTCGGGCACGCCGCGCATTAAAGCAGACAATGAAAAGCGTTTTATCGTAACCTTCATCAGAGACCCAGGGTTGCTGTGTTCAAGCGGAGGCTTTGCACAGCAACCCTGGGTCGGATGAAGGGATGGTGAAGAGATGGTCAAATGTGTCAGCGATCAGGACTATTGCGATTATGCTGAATATAAACTTCAATATAAAAGGCTGTGGATGCTTCGCCTACACGCCATTCAGTGCCATCGGTGCCGGGAAGACCTATCCCGTTGGGCATCGGTCAGAAGGTTGCTCAGACGCTATGTGCATAAAGGTTCCGGCAGGAAGCTTGGTTTGACAGACGATGTAATGCATAAAATTCACATGAATTGTGTGTAAAAACAAATCGGTACAAAAACTAAATCCGTGTAAGAACCTAATCACTGTAAAAACGATTTGCACACAAATAGAAAGCGCATATTGTTTGCATATGGCCTGTTTATCCGGAAAGTCTTTGAGAATGCACGTTTGCAGGAACACTTTGCAAGCGTGCTTTTCTATTGTATAATGGGAACGCAATCAAAACGGTTTTTTCAGGGGGAAATGCAACATGGTTTCTAGAGAAGTAACAATCAGCAGCAAGTCAGGTCTTGAATCTAAAATGGCGGCACGCCTTATACAGAAAGCTTCTGCCTACGATGCGAATGTTTGGATACAAAAAGACGAACGGAAAGCAAACGCCAAAAGTTTGCTGGGTTTATTGTCCCTGGGCATTATCCCGGGAGAAACGGTTCTGATTATGACAGAAGGCCGTGACGAAGAAACAGCCATTGAAGAATTGGTGAACTATACAAACCGTGGCATGACAGACTGAGTGCATCCGGTGCTTGTATCAAATGATAACTGTTTATTCGTCAAAAATCTTTCAACTTTATACCCTATGCGTCCTCGTGGAGTTCGCACAAAACATGCTGAAAATGCTGCGCATTTTCAGATTTATAGACATTCCTTTCGCTTCGCTCAGGCACAAAAAGTAATGAAATTTTACCATTTTCAGATTTATACCCCATGCATCCTCGTCAAGTTTGCACAAGACTTGCTGAAAATGCTTTGCATTTTCAAATTTGATGACAGGTTTGTTTTAAACTCTGAGATTTATGCAACTTGACGAAAGTGAATATCGATGATACACAACAGCAGCAGTGCCTGCAAGATTTTTTTGATCGTATTGCAGTAGCAGGTACTCAGTCCACCAAAAAAAGAAAGTGAACAATAAGGACCTTTACAGGCCGGCAGCATGCCGGCTTTTTTTAATGGCGGGTATACAGGAGACAGGAAGATGTCAGATTTGCAGGATGAACTGGATTGGCAGCGGGTGCTGCAGGAAAAACTTGGGGGGTTGCCGGATTCTCCGGGTGTCTACCTCTACATGGATGTCTTGGGGAAGGTTATTTATGTCGGCAAGGCAAAGGTGCTGAAGAACCGTGTGCGCTCCTATTTCCAGCAAAGAGATGATAAGGGTGCCAAAACAGAATGGCTGATTTCCAATATCCGTTCACTGAACTATATCGTTACCGCCTCGGAAATAGAAGCTTTGGTCCTGGAGAACACGCTGATTAAGCAACACAAGCCCAAATACAACATTCTGTTGAAAGATGACAAAGCATATCCCTGGTTGCGTCTTTCCTTGAATGAAGACTTCCCGCGTATGGATATTGTTCGGAAAGTACAGAAAGATGGTGCGCGCTACTTTGCTTCCTTTACATCCGCCACCAATTTGAGGGAAGCCCTGGACCCTGTTCGAAAGCTGTTCCCGGTGCGCACCTGTAAAAGGGACATCAAAGAAAACGATACACAAAGACCCTGCCTCTACCATCATATTGGTTTGTGCGCCGCACCTTGTGCCGGTCTTATTCAAAAAGATGAATACCAACGCATTGTCAAAGAATTGTGTCGATTTTTAGAGGGAAAACATGAAGAAGTGATGGCCGAACTGCAGGCACAAATGATAGATTTTTCGGATCGCCTGCTGTTTGAACGCGCAGCGGCACTGCGCGACCGCATCAACCATCTGAAAAACATCTCGAAAAAGCAGGCTGTGGTGTCGGACAAGTTTGAAGAGCGCGATGTGGTGGGGCTTGCGGCAGACAGCTACCATTATGCAGCCAGTGTTTTGGCCATACGCAACGGAAAACTGGTGGGCAGCCGCAGTTATGTCTTGTCCGGCATGGGTACCTTTTCTCCGGAAGAAGTGATGGAAGCGTTTCTTATGCAGTACTACAAGGATGCCGCAACCATACCCAAAGAACTGCTGTTGGAAGTGGCACCGGATTTTGAGGCACCTGTGAAAGAGTGGCTATGCCAAAAGCGCGGCAGTCGTGTGTCTGTGCAGGTACCACAACGAGGCCACAAGACCGACCTGATTGATATGGCAAAAAAGAACGCATTTGAAGAACTTGAGCAGTATAAACGCATGGTTCTGAGCAAAGAAAAGGAAAATGCGGATGCTCTGCAGCATATGGGTAGCTTGCTGCAGCTAAAATCAGTACCGTTGACGGTGGAAGCCTACGATATTTCGAATACCGGCACGTCTGAAATTGTCGCCTCCATGGTGGTATTTCGGAACGGTTCCCCCGACCGGTCGTCCTACCGGCGATTTAAAATGAAAAACCAGCAGACACTGGACGATTATGCCAGCATGCAGCAAGCTGTTTACCGGCGCTTTCAGCGGTATCTGGGCGGTTCGGAAGATGCCGCCTTTGGGCAACTGCCGGATTTGATTCTGGCAGATGGCGCTATGGGTCATGTTCATGCGGTGGAGGAAGTCCTGGCAAGTCTGAATTTGGATATTCCTGTCTGGGGCATGGCCAAAGATGACAAACACAAGTCTCACCGCCTGGTGGGCAGTCTTGGTGAAGTGGCGCTGTCGCGGCACCAGGACATTTTACGGCTGGTCGCCTCTGTGCAGAATGAAGCACACCGTTTTGCCATTACTTATAACCGGCAGTTACGCAACAAACGTCAGGTAAAATCTGAACTTGATGACATTCAGGGCATTGGGCCGGTCAAAAAAATGGCTTTACTGAAAGCTTTTGGTTCACTGTCAAGAATTAAGGCGGCTGAATTAGAAGAAATTGCCAAAATTGAGGGTTTCAGTATAAAAAGTGCAGAAAAACTGAAAGAATTGTTGATAAGTGCACTGCGCATTAGCGGACAATAGAAGGTGCATAGTCTTTCGGTTTAAATAAATGTTTATTTTCTTTGAATGCACAGGTCACAGAAGGCGTATGGCGTTTCGGCTTGAGACAATATTCTTGTTTTATTTGACTGTGAAGACCAAAGATGCCGCATATCGTTTCAGCTTTAAAAAAATGCTGGTTTTGTTTCCGTTAGCGAACCATGGAAGGCGCATGACCCCGGTGATCCTTATAGACACGGTTAAACGTACGCAGGCTGTTGAACCCGCACTGCAGGGCAATGTCAGTTATACTTAGATTATTTTGTGCCAGGAGGCGGTCTGCTTCGCGGATGCGTAGTTGGTGCAGGTACTGGGTAAAAGTGACCCCTGTGGCGTCACTGAAGATTCTGGAGACATGGTGGTAACTGGTATTCATGTGCTTAGCGAGCTCGGTCAGTGAAATATCCTCCTTTATGTTTTTTTCTAGCCAATCCATGGCCGATTGCATGCGCAAGATCCCTGAGGGGTGTACTTTTTCATCCGGGATAGGTTCTTTTTCATTTGGCAACAGCCGCAAAGCCTGACCGCAAAAGAGGTGCAGGAAGCCCTTCATCAGCATGCTGTGTGCAGGGTCTTCTTGTTTTGTTTCGCCAATGATATTTTGAAAACAGGTTCGCATCAAGGCCATGTTTTCGGCAGGGATGTGGCAGGCTGTGTCCGGGTTGACATCCGTATTTTCCGTAAAAAATGACCGGGTGAAGCGGCGATACGGGGGCCAATGCCCCACATCCAGGAGGGTGGGTTGAAAAATGATGACGTGGATGTCGCAGACACCAGGCTCACCCTGATAATAGTGAATATCGCCACTTTTCACGATGGCCATGTCACCTTCCTGCAGAAGAAAGGTTTTGCCGTTGATGCCAACGGGAATATGGCCGCCAAATGACAGAATGACCTCTACATCGTGGTGCCAGTGTGCCATGAAGGTGAGGCTTTGTGTGCGAAATGACTGTATGTCGTTTTGTCCGTAACGGGAATGGTCCCGGATTTCATGATAAACACGCATGGTAACTCCTTGAGGGTTCAGACTCTGCCTACTGTTTCCCATTATAACAAAAAATGACCGGTTCATCACACCATATGACCAGAAAAAATAAGCCTTTTGCGGGATAATAAAGTCAGTGTGGCTGTATGCTGAGTCAATGTAGACAAACAGAAATGCTGTGTCTGCAAGTTTCGGCTGTGTATGTGCAAAAAATATTGTGCACAGGAGGTCAGGCAATGTCGGTGTAAATCATGGTGATGTGTCTGCAGAACCATAATCTGTATGCATAAAAAGCACTGTGCACATATGCACTTGCTGCAATTACACAAAATAAATGAGGAAAAATGGAGGGAAAGAGGATGATGAAGAAAGCGTTGGTTGTACAAGGTGGTTGGGACGGCCATGAACCTGTACAGGTATCGGATCGGTTTGTGCATTTATTGAAACAGGAAGGGTTTTCGGTAGAATTATCGGATACCCTGGATGCCTTTCTGGATGTGGAAAAACTGAAGCAGTTGCACCTGATTGTCCCGGTTTGGACCATGGGGAAAATCACCAATGAACAACTGGCTCCGGTCATTGAAGCTGTTGCCGGCGGCGTGGGCATTGCCGGTTGCCATGGCGGTATGTGCGATTCTTTTCGTGAAAGCACCGAATGGCAGTTCATGACTGGTGGTCAGTGGGTCGCGCATCCCGGAAATGACGGCACAAAACACCGTATTCAAATGAAAGTCGGTTCCAGTCCCATCGTGGATGGTTTGGAAGACTTCGATATCAGCACCGAGCAATATTACCTGCACGTGGATCCAGCCGTGGAAGTGCTGGCCACCTCGCCTTTCCCGGTGGCCAAAGGCTATCATACTAGTAATGGTGCTATGTTAATGCCAGTGGTATGGACAAAACGCTGGGGCCATGGTCGTGTTTTCTATAATTCTTTGGGCCATCACAACGATGTTTTTGACGTACCACAGGCTTTGGAAATGATGCGCCGCGGCTTCTTATGGGCTGCTGAAGGCAAAGATCTGGCCATAAAAAACAATTTGACCACCGATTGCTTTAGATAAAAACAGTAGGGGGATAAAAATTGAAAATGCGCAGCATTTTCAGCAAGTTTTGTGTCTGCTCGAAGAGAAAAGAATGGTTAAATAACTGGAAATGCACAGCATTTTCAGCAAGTTTTGTGCGAACACGACGAGGACGTATAGGGTATAAATCTGAAAATGCGTAGCATTTTCAGCAAGTTTTGTATCTGCTCAAAGAGAAAGGAGTGGTGATAATTATGGCAAAAACGAAAGTCGGTATTATTGGCTGCGGCAATATTAGCGGTATCTACTTAAAAAATCTGACCAAAACATTTCGAAATAT
>JBBRWP010000161.1:0-7348 GCA_038249175.1 Acetivibrionales bacterium | reverse complement strand
GACCACCCACACGCATGCTGGTGTAGGGCTTCATGTCCACATCCGTTTGAACCGATTTCTCACCGCATATGTCTTTTATAAGAGGCAGATTATACGTCATCTGTTAATCCCTGCTGGCGACTGATGCGTTGCGAAAACACCTGTGCCGCATTGTAGCCCATTTTTTTCTGTCGGTTGTTCATGGCTGCCACTTCAATAATAATGGCCAAATTTCGTCCTGGTCTCACCGGTATCGTCAATGACGGAATACGCAAGCCCAGAATTTCCGTAAATTGCTCATCCATGCCAAGGCGTTCATACTGTTTAGTAGCGTTCCACAATTCCATGTTCACAACAAGGTTAATACTCTCCGTCATTTTGACTGAACCGACACCGTAAAGGTGTTTCACGTCCAAAATACCAATGCCGCGAATTTCAATGAGGTGACGAATAATTTCAGGGGCGGTTCCCACCAGCGTTTTGCTGGAGACACGGCGAATTTCTGTTAAGTCGTCTGCCACCAGGCGGTGTCCACGCTTCACAAGTTCTAGTGCTGTCTCGGATTTTCCGACACCGCTTTCACCCAGAATCAGAACGCCTTCACCATAAACCTCGACTAACTCCGCATGCCGTGTTTCCATTGGTGCAAGTTCCAGGTTCAAAAAGGAAATGAGGCTGGATGAAAAGCGAGAAGTCACTTCCGCGGTTCGGAACAGCGGCGTGTGAAACTCTTTGGCCAAAGACACCATTTCCGGCGGTGCTTCCATGCCCCGTGTCAGAACCACGCAGGGTACATCCTTGCTGAACAGGCCATGCAAGGCATTGTACCTCTCTGTAGAAGAAAGTTTCTCCAGATAGGTCATTTCCACTTTCCCGATAACCTGCACCCGATCCCGGCCAAAATAGTCAAAGAAACCGGCCAATTGCAGCCCGGGTCGGTTAATGTCGGGAGAAGTGATTTCAATATCACAGACCTTTTCCTCACAGGCGACAGTTTCAAGACCACACTCCATCACCAGTTTTTCAAGTTTTACCGAACCTGCACTTTTTTCCGGCATGTTACCTCCTATTGTGTTGGTTCATTTTTGTTGTTTTATTGATTTATTTTTACAAATCCAATAGTGCCAAAACCGTCTTTGCCATGTCTTCGACCGCACAACGGTTCCGGTGCAAGACCGGTTTGTCTGCCAGTCCGTTCAGCCCATTTGGTACCGCCCAACCCGTGCCAGCCGCCAACGCATTCAATAGAGCAAATTCATCCTTGCCGGCCAATACATCCGCCGGCAAAACTGCAGCTGCAACACTCTGGGTAAACTTGAAGGGCGACGCTGTGGATACGATGACCGTAGGGGTCTTATCGCCGCTTTCTTTCACATAAGTATCATAAACAGCAAAGCCGACCGCCGTGTGCGTATCGGAGAGGTAGGCGTTCTCCTGCCAGATCTTTTGATGGTATCGGTGGTGGCATCCTGATCTGCCCAGCCGCCATAAAAGGCTTCCTGTAATTTCTTTTTGACATTCTCGTTGACCGTATAGACCCCGTTTTGCATGAGGCTTTTCATGTATCCGGCTGTTTCTGTGGCTTTTCCGTCTGCAAAAGCATACAAGAGACGCTCAAGGTTGCTGGAAATGAGGATATCCATGGACGGAGAAACCGTTTTATAAAACGTGCGATTTTTGTTATACGTTCCGCTATGGATAAAATCCGTCAAAATGTTATTGTCATTCGAAGCGCAGATGAACTTCGCAATGGGTAAGCCCATGGTCTTTGCGTACCAGGCTGCCAGGATGTTACCAAAATTTCCGGTTGGCACCACCACATTCATGGCTTCTCCCGGCGTAAGGCGGCCGGACTTGCAATAATCGGCATAGGCGGAGAAATAGTAGACAATTTGCGGCACCAGCCTGCCCCAGTTAATGGAGTTGGCCGAGGAAAAGACCTTGCCGGCCCTGGTCATTTTTGCAGCAATGCCTGCATCAGAAAAAATAAGCTTCACGCCGCTTTGCGTATCATCAAAATTACCATCGACTGCCACAACGTGGACATTCGCTCCTGTCTGTGTCAGCATCTGTTGTTTTTGCACGGCAGAAACGCCATCACTCGGGTAAAAAACAATTATTTTTGTACCAGGCACATCGGCAAATCCATCCAACGCTGCTTTGCCGGTATCGCCGGAAGTGGCCACCAGAATCACAATTTCACGGTCCTCACCGGTCAATCGCATCGTTTCTGTCATCAATCGCGGTAGAATCTGCAGGGCCACATCCTTAAATGCACTGGTGGGACCATGCCACAGTTCCAATACGGCACAGCCGTCATTCAAAAATACCAAGGGTGCCGGTGTGTCGCTGTCAAATTTTCCCTCGCCATAGGCACCTTGCACGCAGGTATCCAGTGCTGCTTTTGTAAAATCAGTTAAAAACAGGGATAGCAGGCATTTCGCCCGTTCCTGATACGTCATGGTCAAGAGGGATTTGATGGTCTCCATCGAAACAGCCGGTATGGTTTCCGGCACATATAAGCCGCCGTCCGGTGCAATGCCGCGCTTCATGGCTTCTGCAGAAGATTGTTTTTCCTGATGTCCCCTGGTGCTGATGTATTTCATATTTTGCTTCCTTTACAGTAAGTCTGAAAATGCACAGCATTTTCAGCAAGTTTTTTACTAACATGAAAAGAATGGAATAGGCAAGTCTGAAAATGCACAGCATTTTCAGCAGGCTTTGTGCGAACGCGACGAGGACGCATGCGGTAAAGTCTGAAAATGCACAGCATTTTCAGCAGGCTTTGTGCGAATGCAACGAGGACGCATGGGGTAAAATCTGAAAATGCACAGCATTTTCAACAGCTTTGTGCGAACGCAACGAGGACGCATGGGGTACAAATCTGAAAATGCGCAGCATTTTCAGCAGGCTTTGTGCGAACGCGATGAGAATAGTATCATCTCGTTCCATCATAGCGTAATTGGGCTAAAACTTCAATTTTAAGATAATTTTTCTTTAGATTCTTTACGGTCGGACGGATCTGTTTTCGTCTATGTTTATTACGCACGAATATTGCAGACTCTGTGCCAATCGTTTAGAATGGCAAGGGAAAGAAAGATAATGAAATGGAGGATAACAAAACAGGTAAATGCATCAGAAAAAAAGAAAAGTGTCCCGGCATAAAGAAAAAATGATAAAAAGCAATGATGGATTTTGGGCAAACTGGCAAGCCTTCTTCCTCTTGGCCATTTTTTTGCGTCTCTTTCTAACTGCACTTCCCTCATATGCGATTGACATGGGAGGTTATCTGGCTTGGAGTCGTTATCTGGCCGATTTTGGACCTCAGCACTTCTATAGCACTTTTCATGTCGTTTATGCCCCCTTTTACCAGTACCTTTTATGGTTCACAGGAGAGATTGCAAAGATATTGACCGTGGATAATGCCATGCATATCTGGTTTATTAAGCTTTGGGCTGTACTCGCCGACATTATCGCTTGCTACCTGCTGATCCAAATCGGAAAAAACAGCCAAACCCCACAATTTTCTTATCCATTGGCAATGTTCTATTTGTTGAACCCTGCCATAATTTTCAACGCTTCTGTCTGGGGACAGTTTGACGGCATCCCTGCCCTCTTTTTAACTTTTTCCCTCTACCTTTTCACACAAAAGCAACCCATCTTTGGCGCTTACTTTTTCCTGCTGGCTGTTTTAACAAAACCGCAAAGCGCCCTGCTGCTCCCTCTCATATTGCTGATCTTTATTGTTTCATTGCAAGGGCAGCGCTTTTTGTTTCAGATGCGCCAATGGGCATTCACCCTAATCGGTGGCCTTGGTCTTTATCTTGTTCTGGTGCTGCCATTTTACGAGAGAACCCCACTGGCAGATAAAATACCCAAGGCACTGGACCCGATATGGTGGATATTTCACCTCTACTTAAGTTCTGTGCAAGATTATCCATACGCTTCGGCCAATGCCTTTAATATTTGGTTCTTGCTTGGAAAACAGATTGTACCCGATACACAGCCATTTCTGGGCATTCCCATGAACCTTGCAGGCCTCATCCTTTTTTCACTAAGCACGGGGTTTGCATTAACCTATTTCTTTCGGCATAAAAATGACCCCTTTGCACCCTATATTGCTTCCTGGATATCGCTTTTGTCGGCTTTTCTTTTTATGACCAAGATGCATGAGCGCTACCTGGTTCCTGCTTTGTTACTGGGTACCGTTGCTCTTTTCGCCATGAAAAAATGGCTATGGCCTTTTGTGGCAGCAAGTGTCCTGTCGGGCGTGAACCAGGCTGTCCTCTATGCACTCAGCCAAAAAGATGAGTATTGGTTACCGGCCTCTTATTTTTTCGGAAAAGTCTGTTCATTTTTACTCCTGTTTATCTTCGTCTATACGATATATGTCTTGATTATCGATGAAATAGGACGTAACAACGAAAAAGACTTTGCCCTGAGAAACGGATCAACAATGAACAAACTTAGCAAATAGAAACGGTTCACCAATAAAAAGTCAAGCAATAAAAAAGTTAAGCAATAAAAAAGTTAAGCAATGAAAAAATTAAGCAATGAAAAAGTTAAGCAATAAAAAGTCAAGCAATGAAAAAATTCAGCAATTAACATAAACTCAGCAACGATTATAGAACCAACAACATGAGTAGAATCAGTAACGAAAAAAGCCCATACAGAAAGGCGGACACGATGTCTCAGCTGATACACAACCCCGCTAAAATGACCAAAGAGGACAAGAAACGCGCCTGGCTCATCACAGGTGTTTATTTGCTCATAGCCATGATTTACCTTGGCGCTTTCCAATCTCCTCAGACCGGTTGGGTGCCGGACAAAAAAGGCGATTCTTTTGTCGTGGACTTTGGCCGCACAGTGACCGTTGACCGGACACTGCTGTTTGGCGGCTTAGGGCCGGTCTGGGGCTGCTTTGGTTCTTTGGATATTGAGGCGGAAAAAGACGGTGCCTTTGTCCCTTTTACCAACCTTGACATGGAAGCGTTGTTCCGTTGGAGTTACAGTGAGCAAGGCGTCGTCACCAATCGCTTGCGCATTACCGCCAAGGAGCAACAACCCAAAAAAGACGGTAAGATTACCGGATATTGGCAGGCAGAATACAGAGAGCTTGCCTTTTACCATGGCAAAGAGCAGCTGTCCGGCTTTCAGATAACGGAACTCAATGGGGCTGCCGGCGTGGAGAATCTCTTTGATGAGCAGGACATCGTTCCTTATAGACCCTCCATTTTGCACAGTACCTATTTTGATGAGGTTTACTTTCCCAGGACAGCTTTGGAACAGTTGAAGAACTGGCCGGTCATCTATGAAAACACCCACCCGCCGCTTGGCAAGGACATAATGTCCGTTGGGATTGCCATTATGGGTATGACCCCCTTCGGCTGGCGGTTTTTAGGCACCATCTTTGGTGCCCTCATGCTGCCCTTGATGTTTGCTATGGCCAAACGACTCTTCAAGGATTCTTTCTGGGCCACCTTCTGTACCTTGTTTTTTGCAGCAGACTTCATGCATTTTACACAAACCCGAATTGGTACCGTAGACGGCTACCTTATCTTCTTTATTATGGCCGCCTATTACTTCATGCTGGTTTATCTGGATGAACCGTCCTATGAAAAAGGTTTTTGGCGCTCTGTGAAGCCGCTCTTCTTTTCCGGTATTTTCCTGGGATTGGCCGGTGCAGTGAAATGGATAGGCTTATATGCCGCCTTTGGCCTGGCTATACTGTTTTTCCTCTCCCGTTCCTTTGAATTCAAAGAATTCAAAAACTACCAGAACCGTAATAAACTGTTGCCTGGGCACAAGTTTGAAGGTGTTGGGAAGTGGCTGAACAAATACCTCTACCTCACCGGTCTCCTCTGTCTGGTGCTTTTTGTGCTTGTTCCAGCCATTGTGTATACACTTTCCTATTTGGCGGTACCCCACCACGATGCCAGCAAATCCTTCCTGACCTGGGTTTTTGAATCGCAGAAAAACATGTATGACTACCACAAAGGCGTCACCGCACCGCACCCCTACTATGCTTTCTGGTACGAGTGGCCTTTGGATTTGCGCCCTATTTTCTTTTACGATGCTTCCTCTTTGCTGCGGCCTCCACTGGATGAAGCCATCGCCTCCTTTGGAAACCCCATTGTCTGGTGGTCCGGTTTTTTGGGCTTTCTTGCCATACTGGTGATGCTGGTTTACCAGTATACGGCCGGCAAAAAGAAGGGAAAGACGCCAGATAAACTGTTGTTTTTCCCCCTCATCGCCTATCTTGCCCAATATGTGCCCTGGATATTCTCCCCCAGAAAGATGACCTTTATTTACCATTATTTTTCATGTACTCCTTTTCTTATTTTAATGGCCGGCATTCTTTTCCGTTTTCTTGAAAAAGAAGGAATTATGAAACGTAAGAGCATCAAAATCGTGCTGATTGTCAGTATGGCCTTGTTTGTGGTTTATTATCCCCTGATGTCCGGCATTCCAGTGCCGCGCCTTTGGCTGGATGGCTTACGGATTCTGCCACGTTGGGAATGGTAGTCACACTGTTCTATTGAAGGAGTATTCATGCTTGCACAAAAGATCTACAAGTTCATCTATCGTTGGCTTTTTCCAAGGTTCCCAAAACTGGTCCAAAAAATCAGCCCGAAAACCATCGGACAGTTTTTGCGTTACCTCATCGTCGGATTTACCTCCTTTGGGGTTGAGTACACCTTGTTTATCTTATTTCGCAAATGGCTTGCCGTTCCTGAACTGATTGTGAACATTGGGGTTTATACAGTTATTTTCTGGTTAAATTTTCTCCTGAACCGCCATTATTCTTTTCAATCAAAGGCTGCTTTCTTTCCACAGTTGCTTTCTTACGGCTTTTTGTTTACTTTTAACCTCGTGATCGGGAATATCTTACTGTTTTCAGGAATTCGACACCTGCTGGTGCTGTTGACTTTTGAAGGTTCCTGGCCTGCCCTCTACCTGCCAAAGATCTTGATTATGTTCTTTATTGTTTCCTGGAACTTCATTTTATATAAAAAAGTCATCTACAAAGAGACTGCGTAAAATTGCAAAGGAGCCCCGCAAATAAAAAGAATGGAGGAAAGCGGCCTACTCCTATGACTGAAGTCACGGGTTTCTGGCCACAAAGAAGTATGAAACAGAAGACAGAACAGTCAGAACAGACAAAACAGAAAAAAAGGACAGAGCAGACAGAACAGACAGAACAGACAGAACAGACAAAACAGACAAAACAGACAGAACAGACAAAACAGACAGAACAGACAAAACAGACAGAACAGACAGAACAGTCCCAAACACAGGCAACAAAATACCGGGCGAACCAGCCCATTGCAATTATTGGGACTGGTGCCTGCGGTCTCTCTGCCGCACT
>JBBRWP010000160.1:0-7423 GCA_038249175.1 Acetivibrionales bacterium | reverse complement strand
GCCGTGTGAATACCCATTTCCATATATTCTTTTTGTGTTTTTTTTTCTTCTACACGGTCTGATGTCAGTGAAATGCGTATTGCTGCCTTCACAACATCCTTACTGCCAAATGCGGATCCATCCCGAAACTGTTCATCATGCATCTTTGTAGCCTTCCTTTTCTTCGGTTTCCACGGTTGCCGCTGCAATACCGGCACAATGACCGGTGGCAAAAGCAATGGTCAGGTTAAAGCCACCTGTATAGCCGTCTACATCCAATACTTCACCCGCAAAGTATAGCCCTTTGACCCATTTGGATGCCATCGTTGCCGGGTTCACGTCCTTAATGGAAACGCCGCCGGCGGTAACAATAGCCTCATCAATCGGCCTCGCCCTTTTGATGGACAGGGTCAAATCTTTCAATTGCTTGCACAGGTTCAAACGATCTTCCCTGGTCAACCCGTTCACCGCCTTATCGGCAGGAATGCCTGTGTTTTCAATTATAACAGGAATCAGTCCCGGTGGCAGTAAGCCAGAGAGGGTGTTTTTAAAAGATTTATTGGGTGCACTTTTCACATCCCGCTGAATACGTGCATCCAAAGTTTGCATGTCCAAGGCTGGTTTTAAGTCGATGTGCAGGGTGATATTGGAAAAACCATCTTTTAAAAGGTGACGACTGGCCGAAAGAATGACCGGTCCCGAAACGCCAAAATGGGTAATCAGCAAATCCCCGAACTCTTCATAAACTTTTTTCCCTTTTTTATTGGTGAATGTCGCACGAATATTCTTGAGCGTCAGTCCCGATGCCTCTGAAACCCATTTTTCAACCGTTTCCAAGGGCACCAGCGATGGTTGCGGTGGCACCACCTTATGTCCCGTTTCCTCGGCAAAACGATAGCCGTCACCGGTGGAACCGGTATCCGGGTATGACAAACCACCGGTTGCAACAATAACGGCATCAAAGGCTTCAGTGTGACCATCGCTAAACTGTAAACCTTTGATATGAGCATCCTCTACAATCAGTTTTTTCACGGTGCTGTGAAAGTGCACTTTGGCACCGGCAGTTTCTGCAAAATGCGTCAGGGCTTTCACCACATCGGAAGCGCGGTCTGATACAGGGAATACACGATTGCCACGTTCTACCTTAAGTGGCACCCCCTGTTCTTCGAAAAACCGTTGAAGTTGGTCCGATGAAAAATGGCTGTATGCTGAATACATAAACTTTCCGTTACCGGGAACATTGGCCATAAAGGTATCCAAGTCACAGGCATTGGTTAGATTGCAACGGCCTTTTCCTGTAATCAGCAGCTTTTGTCCCGATCGCCGTCCTTTTTCAAAAACAGTGACCACAGTACCTTTTCCTGCTGCAAAACCGGCAGCCATCAGGCCTGCTGCACCGGCGCCAATGACGGCAATTTTTTTGGGTTCATTTAAGTTTGTCATTATTTTACCCCAGCGTCCTCGTCGAATTCGCACAAAACCTGCTGAATATGCTGCGCATGTTCAGATTTATTTCTTAATGGTACCACGTCAGTAGACGGACACTAGTGTACTGTCTGGTTCAAATTTAACATAATGACAGGTTCAGTGATTCATATTTCCAACTATAATGAACGATCATTACCGGTTTTTATTAAGCCATATATTGGCTATATATCAACCAGACAGTACACTAGTCATGAGACAATTGGTCTCCGCTGTCTTCTTTTTCATATACCTGATACTCGTCCCAAACCGCTTCCAGTTTTTCCAGTGTGGCGTGCAGGACATCCCTGCGTTTTACACCAATGGCCACAATCAGTGCATTGATGAGGCTTAGCGGCGCCACCAGAGAGTCCACAAAAGAAGCCATATCACTACGTGCAAATAAAGGATAATTGCTGCATAGCGCCAGCGGCGAGGCAATATTGTCGGTAATGGCAATGACGGTTGCCCCTTGTACTTCGGCATACTGCATGGCTTTCGTGGTACGCTTGGAGTACCGTGGAAAGCTGATACCAATTATGACATCACCTTCTCTGACATTCACAATCTGTTCAAACATCTCCGAGACAGAGGTTGTGTGTACCAAACGCACGTTTTCAAATATTAAGTTAAAGTAAAAGCCCAGAAAACTCGCCAATGGCGCAGAACTGCGAACCCCGAGAATATAAATGCGTTTTGCACAAAGGATGGCTTCAACAGCAGCATTGAACATGTCCGTATCGGCTTCTTCAATGGTCAGACGCAACTTATTCAAGTCTGCCTGTAAAACATTTTTCAAAATGTTACTGGGGTCTATTTGTGTAGAACCGACTTCTAACCGTTGCGCCGATGTCAGCTTGCTCTTGATGACTTCCCGCAGCTCTTTTTGTAAGCCCGGATAGCCATCATAACCCAATTCTATCGCAAACCGAACCACTGTCGATTCGCTGACGCCAACCACTTCCCCCAGTTTGGCGGCTGTCATAAATGCCGCTTTGTCATAATGTTCCATGATAAAAGCTGCGATGAGCTTTTGCCCTTTGCTGAAACTCTTAAATTTTTCCTGCATTTTTTTAATCAACTGATTCATGCTAAACTCCTTGTTGCATACGACTTACTTTATTTTTCCATTTTACAATAGGTAATTCTGGAACAATATCGCACATTTACGCATGAGGATGCGGATTCTTCAAAACAAAAATTACGGAAGACAGAGGGTGCAATATCGCCCCATTGCGCGTGAGTGCACACAAAGATTTCCCTTTTGCTACAGAAAAAAACAATGCTCAGGATACCTTCACATTGCTTTCTTTCGTAATCATACCTAAATGCAGGATTTTATGCAAGACCTTGCAGTTTGGAAAGGAAAAATCGCAGAATAAAGCTTGCAACTGGACACCAGGATTATCGTTATTCCTTACTTTATTCTTCCTCATCCTGAAAATTATGGTTTTCATGCAAGTCATGGCTGCCGCAACTGCCACAGCAACCATTACAGCCCTCTTCTTCTTCCTCCGAAACCAGACCGTTCTTTTTGCGATAGTCAAAGATGGCTGCTGCAATAGCTTCCTCGGCCAAAACGGAACAGTGCACCTTGGCTGGTGGCAGGCCATCAAGGGCTTCCATTACAGCCTTATTGGTAATTTTCTGTGCTTCATCAAGCGTTTTACCAATAATCAGTTCTGTAGCCATACTACTGGTCGCCACAGCAGCACCGCACCCAAAGGTTTTGAATTTCACATCCTCAATAATGCCATTTTCTATTTTCAAATAGATTTTCATGATGTCGCCGCACTTTGCATTCCCTACCTGGCCAACACCACTGGCATTTTCAATTTCACCAACATTGCGAGGATTCGCAAAATGGTCCATTACTTTTTCTGAATACATAAAGTCTCCTTTCATTCATCCGTCACAGGATGAACGCAAACCAACAAACAGTTGTTACTTTTTCACCTATCCACCGAAATGGCGTAGTTGTTCTTAACAAAATCTTCATACAAGGGGCTCATCTGGCGCAAGCGATCTACAATGCCCACAAGGTTTTCCACCAGATGGTCGACATCTTCAAGGGTATTGCTGTCACCAAAACTTAAGCGGAGTGAACCGTGTGCTATTTCGTGCGGTAAACCAATAGCCAGCAGTACGTGCGAAGGATCCAGCGAGCCGGACGTACAGGCAGAGCCGGAAGAGGCCGCAAAGCCTTTCATATCCAGCAGAAGCAACAACGACTCCCCCTCAATAAACTGAAAAGAAATGTTCAGGTTGCCAGGCAAACGGACGGTAGGGTGTCCGTTCAGTCTTACATGAGGGATTCTGGAAAAAATGCCATCTTTCGCTTTTTCTCTAAGAAGCAGCAACTTTTCTGAATGAACCACCATGTTCTCCACAGCCAAGGTTAAAGCTTTTGCCATGCCCACAATACCGGGAACATTCTCAGTACCTGCCCGTTTGCCGCGTTCCTGATGACCCCCATGGATCAGCGGTGCTACTTTACACCCTTTTTTAACATACAAAGCGCCAATACCCTTCGGTCCGTAAAACTTATGGGCAGAAAAAGTTAACAAGTCCACACCCAGTTCACGCACATTGACCGGTATGTTGCCAACCGCCTGAACCGCATCCGTATGGAATACAGCACCACCGGCATGGGCAATTGCAGCCAGCTCAGATATGGGCTGTATTGTACCAATTTCGTTGTTGGCAATCATCACTGAGACCAAAATGGTGCCGGGTTTCATCGCTGCTCTTAGCGTTTCCGGTAATACCTGCCCCTCTGCATTCACCGGCAGATAGGTGACGTCAATGCCTTGTTTTTCAAGGTATTCAAATACATTTAATACAGCCGGGTGTTCAATGGCCGAGGTAATGATGTGTTTATCTTTTGTTTTATTGGCCTCCACAACCCCTTTAATTGCCCAGTTGTCTGCTTCTGAACCGGATGCAGTAAAGAATATTTCTGTTTGGGATGCACCCAAAGAATCCGCAATGGCGTTGCGCGCAAAATCGACTGCTTTGCGGTTTTCCCGCCCAATGCCATAAATGGAAGAGGCGTTGCCGTAGTGGGTTGTCAGGTATGGCATCATGGCTTCCAACACCTCCGGTTTTAGGGGTGTTGTTGCGGCATGGTCCATGTAAATGGTTTTCTCCTGCATATCATTCTCCCAATGAAAGATTTCTACCCCTGCGTCCTGATCAAGTTTGTAAAGAGCTTGCTGCAGATGTTGCGCATTTTCAGACTTCTGCCCATGCCTTCTTCTTAGTGTGGCACAAAACTTGCTGCAGATGTTGCGCATTTTCAGACTTCTGCCCATGCCTTCTTCTTTGTGTTGGCACAAAACTGCTGCGCATTTTCAGCTTTCTACCCCATCCTACGCTGAAGGTCAGACATCGTCAAGTAGTCATGGCTACAAATATTATATGTAACCTTAGTTATCTTATAGGTTTTATTATACCATAATTGATTTCCAGATGCTCAAGCATCCAGTGCTTCCCTTAGCTCCCGGGTAAACAAGCTGACATTGTTCACCGCCGCATCTGCGTCTTTTGCCCCTGCTATTCTATTGACCATTGCGCTGCCAACGATAACAGCATCGGCGTATTTTTTTACTTCTTTCACCTGTTCCCCAGTGGAAATGCCAAATCCCAAGGCCGTGGGAACCTGGCAGTGGGCATCTATGGTTTTGAAAAAATAATCAAAATCTGTTGTAAAGCTGCTGCGTGTACCAGTGACCCCCAGGGATGAAACACAATATAAAAAACCACATGCGTCTTTTACAATGGTTTTGATGCGTTCTTCCGATACCGGGGACACCATGCGAATCAGCGCTATAGCATAGCGCAGGGCGTCCGCCTCAATCTCCGCACGCTCTTCATAAGGCAAATCCGGGACGATGACCCCGTCCAGGCCAGAGGACTGGCAGTCTTTAAAAAACCGGTCAGCGCCATACTGCACAATCACGTTTACATACAATAACAGTACCAGCGGTACTTCTGTGCTTTTTCGCAAACGGGCAGAAAGCTCAAAGATGTCCTTCATACGAATACCATTTTTTAGTGCACGTTCGTTGGCTGCCTGAATCACAGGGCCTTCTGCAATGGGGTCGGAATAGGGAATGCCCAATTCAACCAAATCCGCACCTTCTGAAATCATGGCATGAACCAGCTTTTCTGTGGTTGACATGTCCGGATCTCCAGCGGTCACAAAGGTAATCAGTGCTTTCTGACCCTGCTTGCGGCGCTTTTCAAATGCTTTTGCAATGCGGTTTTGGCTGGTGCTATAATGATTTTTGGTTGTACCCCTGTTCATGGACTCTGAATTTTTTATGATTTCTTCTGTCACAGGCTCTGTAATATGCGAATTTGCGTCTGTCATAGACTCCGCACGCATCTGTTCTGCTTCTCTGTGCGGTTTTTCTTTATTTTTCATTGATTTCCACCCCCATAAACCGTGCCACCTGGTAGACATCCTTGTCACCACGGCCGGAAAGGTTAATCACAAGAATGTCGTCTTTGGCCATGGTTGGTGCCAGAACCATAGCATGGGCTACCGCATGGGCCGATTCAATGGCCGGTATAATGCCTTCCATACGGGACAGATAGGCAAACGCAGTCACCGCTTCTTTGTCAGTGGCATTGACATATTCTGCTCGTTTCGTGTCGTGAAGCCAGGCGTGCTCCGGGCCAATACCCGGGTAATCCAGTCCCGCAGAAAGGGAATAAACGGGCATAATCTGCCCCTCATCATCCTGAAGAAAGTATGATTTCATGCCATGGAAAATACCCACAGATCCTTTTGTAATGGTTGCGGCATGTCGTTGTGTGTCCACCCCGTCCCCGGCAGCTTCCACACCAATCAGGCGAACCGATGCGTCTTCAATAAAAGCATAGAAGGCACCCATGGCATTGCTGCCACCTCCGACACAGGCCAAAACAGCAGCTGGCAGTTTCCCCTCTTTTTCCATTATCTGCGATTTTATTTCGTCTCCGATGATGCTTTGAAAATCCCGAACCATGCGTGGATACGGCGATGGCCCCATGACAGAACCCAATACATAAAATGTGTCTTGCAGGCGCTTGGTCCATTCACGCATGGCCTCATTCACGGCATCCTTCAGCGTTCCTGTCCCTGAGTGTACAGTGGTCACTTCCGCCCCCAAAAGGCGCATACGGAAAACATTCAGGGCCTGACGCTCCACGTCTTCAGCACCCATAAACACTTCGCAATCCATGCCGAACAAAGCAGCTGCCGTGGCTGTGGCCACCCCATGCTGTCCGGCACCGGTTTCAGCAATCACCCTTTTTTTCCCCATGCGTCTGGCCAGCAAAACCTGCCCCAGCACGTTATTAATCTTGTGCGAACCGGTGTGGTTCAAATCTTCCCGTTTCAGATAAATCTTTGCACCGCCAAGGTCTTCTGTCATATTCCTCGCATAATAAAGTAAAGACGGCCGTCCGGCATATTCTTTGGACAAGTGCTGCAGTTCATCCATGAAAGCAACATCATTTTTTGCCTCGTCATAGGCCGCTTCCAGTTCTATCAAAGCATTCATCAGCGTTTCCGGCACATACTGCCCACCATACGCCCCAAAGCGTTTACTCTCCATTTTACCCTCCTGCAAGCAATGTTTTTCAGTACTGTACTGGTTCCTTTATCAGTGAATCATAGGCACTTGCCTATGTTGTGCTTTTCTTCACAATGTTCAGGCGTTTTGCAGCGGTTTAGCAAAGGCACTTGTCTGAGTTGTGCCTCTTCTGAACCATATACAGCCGTTTTTTTCGGTTAAGTAGCAGCACTTATCTTCGTTGTGCCTCTTCTGCACCATATACAGCCGTTTTTTACAGTGAAGAACCTGTAACTTGCCTAAGTTTCATTTTTTCTTACTGCCGCCATGAAATGTTGCAACTTTTCCATATCTTTCATCCCGTTTATTTCAACACCGGAACTGACATCCACAGCCCACGGCGAAAGTATTTTAAT
>JBBRWP010000159.1:0-7475 GCA_038249175.1 Acetivibrionales bacterium | reverse complement strand
GACGGATCAATACACATATCCGGAGGGAATAGACATGGCCACCAATTATAACTTTCCCGGATACGAATTGACCTGGAATCCGAATTTCATCCGATATCCAAAAGATTATCCCGAGAACGTTCTCAGTGTGATGAAGTCCGCAAATGACACCAAGAGCTATTACGATCCGATGCTGTCCGGGTTCCGTTTCAATGGGGATCCGGTAAAAAATCAGCTGGCAAACCCGGACTTTCTAACGGCCAAGACCAAGTCGGACAATTTGACACTGGGGATTTTCCCGAATGTAGAAGAGGAATATACGGCTATTGATGTCGATATGGGTGGGAACAAGGCCTTGCAGGAAGACATTGCAGCCATCAAGGCGGAAGTCATGAAACAGGCTGAAGCTTATCTGGCTGAGCGGAAAATTTCTGATAAAAAAATCGGCCTCAAATATCCCACCGTTGCAGAACTGAAGGCCCAGTACAAATAAGTGTTCGTCAAGGAATTACTTGCTCCTTTTAAAAAAAGGACGGTGACTCTGGCCGTTATTTTTTCAAATTTACAGAGCAAGTTTTTTCTTGACTGGTCATAACATGAAATCAGCAGTCCCCTGTAAGAGGACTGCTGATTTCAGTTTCGCGTGTGACACGGGGACGGTTCTACTGTCACATGCGTGTCGCGACACGCATGTGACAGTAGAACCGTCCCCGTGTCACAGATTTACAGCCCTGAAACAATGGTTCCATGCCCTGCAAAAGGATACGCAACAACGATGCGTCCTTCCTGCGTATCACCGATTCCACTGTACAGATCCACATTTCCATCCTCCCGCATCACGATGCCGGAAGTAAAGGCGCAGTCAATCAAGCCAGGCTTCTTGGCCGGACCAACCGGATAACTTCGGCGGGTTCCGACGATATGGACATCCAACGCTTCATGGGCCAACGGATCGAAAACAAACGCGACATTCAGGTACACGAGGATTTTTTCTCCGGTTATATCCGGCTCGCTCCAGCACTTATGACCGAGGACGCCAATCTTCCCGGAATCCAGCAGGTAGGCCTGGTTGCAGCCACCCCATTCGCCATCTGCGAAAAGACCGGGAATGTACGGGGCTGTTTCGATGACATCCGCCGTCAGGTGACCGAGATCGGGAATGATTGTAAAGCCGATTTGCGAATCGGCCCCGAACTTCTTCTTGATTTCCTCATTGCGCGGACGTGAAAAAACACCGATCTGTTTGTCCGCAAGCTGGACAAGGCGGATATCCTTCATATAGTCCGGACCTGTTGTGAAATAGTATAGATCGTTCAAATCGGTGCCAGAATAGAAGTAACCGTAGTACGTATCGATGGTCCCGGATTTGTACCGGACATGCGTCCCGCCGAGTACGATGTTGTCATCGATACGAGCAACGTACGGGTCTTCCAGCTGCCAGATCATAGCGTCCGGAACCAGTGTCCAGTCATCTTTACCGGAGTTCTCGAACAGGCGAACCCAGGAACGGGCCCATTCGTCCCGTCGCTCGACACGACCAAAAAGATATGTTCTGTCTTTCCAAGTGAAAGGAATGGAGGTGTTGTAGACATCATATCCCTCCACGCCATGAAAGATGAGGGTGGCAGCCTCTAGAATAGCGCCTTGCCGTTCGAATACCTCCCGTTGCTGCTTAAGATCCATTTTCGTCTCCTTCCGGTCCTTCGACCAGACAAATACCATGTTCCAGCATCACCCGTTCGACTTCTCAAACCTTCAAAATGTTTCATCATGGCCGGTGCGCGTGCTTCGCCATTCCGTCGGTGTTTTGTGTTCCTTCGCTGTGTTGAACCTTACCGACCTGTCAGTTCCATCCTATCATGGAAAACACAGGTTGTACAGAAAACCCTCTCTTCCGCGCATTCCCTAGAAGCTCACACTTATCCCCCATATGAGTACAGTTTTCCCCTCTTGGAATACAAGCCTTATCCTATCCTATAAGCCCATCTTGTCAAAATCCTTTTTCTACCGTACGAATGCGCATCCTGCGTTGTAAGCCCATCCTGTCATTCTAGTCCATCACGTGATATGATACAGAAAACGGCATCATGTCAGAAAACGGCTGCTCAGAGAAACTGTCCGCTCTGGCAAGTGCCCTTCGTAAAAATTTTCACTCAGCAGAAACTGAAGTTCTGCAAAAACTGACCCTCGGCAGAAGCGAACGATCAACAAAAACTGTCCTTGCTGAACCATCGGCAATAAAGTTAGTGAAGGGAAATTCAACTTATGAAAGCAGAAAAGCACATTGTTGGCATCTACCTCTCCCTGTGCAGCCGGTTCCCCTCCTTCAGGAAGCGCACGCGTAAATGGCTCTACGAAATAATGGCACGTTTCCTTCAGCAGGATGTCTGGGTCTTCATGAACTACGGATATGCATGTGATGAACACGAGATGCCGCCTTTTCTGGAGCCGGAGGACGAAGTGAACCGGCTGTCCTACCAGCTTTATCACCACCTGGCGCGGAAAGTCCCACTGAACGGGAAGTCCGTGCTGGAGGTCGGAAGCGGCCGTGGTGGCGGTGCCGCCCTATTGATGAAATATATGCGGCCGAAACGGATGATCGGCATCGACTATTCACAGGAAGCCGTCCGTCTCTGCAAGAAAAGGCATGCGGCGCATGGTCTTGACTTTATTCAGGGAGATGCGGAACATCTCCCCCTTCCGGATGAGAGTTGCGACGTCGTCATCAATGTGGAGTCATCCCATTGTTACGGTTCCATTCCTTGTTTTTTGGCCGAGGTTTCGCGCGTGCTCAAACCAGGCGGGCACTTTCTCTTGACAGACATCCGCCTGAAAGACGAACTGCCTAATTTGAAACAGCAGATTTCCGCATGCTCCTTGTCACTGCTGGAAGAGATGGATATCACAAACCATGTGGTACGCGCACTTGATGCGGATCATGACAAGCGCATGAACGCCATTCAAGAGCACGTGCCAAAAGCCTTTCTCGGTCCTTTCATGGAGTTTGCCGGCGTACAGGGCTCTACCGTATTGGAAAACCTGCGAACCGGAACTTCTGTCTATGTAAGCTTTTTCATGCATAAGTCGGCCACGGAGAACACCGGCGGCTAACTTTCAAGTGAAAGCCACGTGTTCATGATGAATTGATCTCTTATTCTCCCAACTCCCCAAACCGGGCCATAATGGCCAAAGCCGGATCGACAGGTACTTCTGCACGCTTCACATTTTTGGGAATCGAGATGGTTGGTGTACTGCGAAGAACAACCCCTGCAAAATTCGGCAGCCATTTTGCTTGCGCTTTTAAGAGTTGATTCACCATTTCTCGAATGTCATGCAGTGTTAGCACAGCGCCGGCCAACGGATCCAATGCACAGGCATGCACCAGATATTCCGGGTTGGATTCTTTGGCGGCCAAATAGGTCAGGTGCTGTACCTGTATGTTGCTCATATTCAGCGCTGCACACTGTGGCGGCAAGTTGCCGACGATGGTTTTATGCAGTCCTGTTTTATCTGCAAATATTGGGCCCTCTGCACAGCAGTCATAAGGAAGGTTCGCTATCATGCCATCATTCCGGACATTGCCGTTGAATTTGAATGTTTTTCCGGTTTCCATGGCTTCAATGATGTAGGATCCGTACTCAATGCTGCGTGCCGGCAGAACGGCCGGTGGTTCACCCAGAAAAGATTTCCCGTCGAACCTATCCGCCACATGTTTGCCCCATTTTAGTGCTGCACCACTTTCACCACCAAAAGCCGGTTCATCACAGTACAAGTCCAGCGCTTTTTTATTTTTGCGGAACCAGGGCACATACTCAGAAAGGTGACCCGTCGATTCTGTCATAAAATAACCGAACTGACGAAATACCTCACCACGCACTTTTTCATTCACATAATATTGCGCCTGCTCAAAGCGTTCTTTCAGTACGGGATAAAGATCCTTCTCGCCCTGTTTGATGGATAAAAACCAAGCCATATGATTGATTCCGGCGCACACATAGTCGATATCAGCTTTGGGTACGCCGACATAGCCGGAAATTAGATCCAGTGTGGTTTGTACGCCATGGCACAACCCCACAAACGGCACCCCTGTTTCGCCTAGGGCCCAGCAGACCGGTGCCATGGGGTTCACATAGTTTAATAATAAAGCCTTAGGACAAACTTCCTGCATGTCCTTGACGATTTCCAGCATGACAGGGATGGTTCGTAAAGCCCGAAAAATACCACCTGGGGCCAAGGTATCACCAATGCACTGGTCCACCCCAAAAGATAGCGGGATCTGGTATTCCAGCTCAAAGGCTTCCATACCACCAATTTGAAACGTGGCGATGACGTAGTCGGCATCCCGCAGGGCATCCCGCTGATCCGTGGTGATATAGACTTCTGTTTTTAAACCATTGCGACGAACAGTTTCCCGTGCAAAGGTTTCCACCTGACTGGTTCGGGTTGTTGACGGCGCCATTAAGGCAAACTGCGTGTCCTGTATGGCTTCGGTGGCCATGATGTCCATCATTAAGGTTTTGCAAAACACGATGCTGCCGGCACCAATAATGGCTATTTTTCTCATAGGCTTCTCCTTTACTCTTTTCTAATATTGGGTTATTCGTAACAATACTCTTTTTAAACATTGGGTTATTCGTAACAATACTCTTTTCTAATATTGGGTTATTCGTAACAATACTCTTTTCTAATTATATCTCTTTGGGATGACATCGTGTACATGGGGTGTAGCATGACTCGAATAAAACAATATTACCAGCCAAGTGAACAAAATGAAATAACAAATATCAAAGAAGTTGAAAATAGTATTCGTCAACCCGTCATCCATGCCCAAACTATGGAAGAGCTGAAAATCAGTATGGATGCGCTATGTGATGAATATGG
Organism: Acetivibrionales bacterium; assembly: GCA_038249175.1. Lineage (GTDB taxonomy): Bacteria > Bacillota > Clostridia > DSM-8532 > DSM-8532 > JAEWSN01. Next base: position 2,615 of record JBBRWP010000159.1, on the reverse strand, counting down.
CTTGTCCGAAGAAACGATACGGAAAATCATTTACAGGTAGGTGTCTAAATGACACCTGCTTTTTTTATTATGGTGTAATTACACTTTCAACTTGACCGGCACATGGCCGTTGATGATACGGGATCGACCTGGATTCGTGTCGAACTCATGCAGGATGTCCGTGCACTGGCTGCGAGGTCTTTTTTTGAGCATCTTGTATATTTGTTTCACATCAAGAGTATTTCCTTCTAAAACAACCGTTTGTTTGAATCTGATTTTCATTATTGCGATGACAAACAACTTCAGTTTACTGATTGCAACAAGCATTGTGGGTAACCAGGATAAGCAAGTCATTGAAAATGAGTATCCTACCTGCAAAGGTAGAATACCCATTTTTGTGGCCGGATTGTCATAAGTTTCCATGATCAGCTGTTCAATACCTAACAAACAGGCAATATACTACCAACCGCTTTGTTGTCTATTGGACGTACGGCTGCTTACTTCCCCCCGTTTTCCGCTTTAATGACGTGAAAATCATAACCGGGCACCAGGGTTGCAATGGATTTCATCTGGGTGTCTGACGGCACGGTGTTTGGTATCTTCATTGCTTCATAGAAGTCCTCTAGTCCCATTCCCGTATAAAAGGCCCCTTCCTCAATGGTCATGGAACCTCTTAAATCAGCAATCTGCAAATATTCCTGACTTTCTACCACTTTTTCTACAGAGGGAATGGACACACTGTACAGACCTGCTGCATCCAAAACCATAATGCTGCCAAAGAAAATGACAACCGTTGCCAATATCACAATCAGTGGCTTCACAACCCGTTTTCCTACTTTGGCAGAGATCATTGTACCCGCACCCGGACACACGTCCACACAGCGATTACAATTAATGCACTCGGCAGTGGTGACAGCTTCCATGTGCTGAACATCGATATCCATAGGACATGCTTTGTTGCAGGCACCACATTGAACACAGGTTTTATGGTCTCGCACCACCTTGGACGGGCTAAGCTTCCCAATGATGCCATACAGCGCCCCTGCCGGACACAAATACCGGCAAAAAACCCGGTTGATGAAAGGAGACAAGACAATCGTGATGATGAGCAGTATGGCGCCAATGAAGAATTCGGCGAAAATTTCGCCGCCAGTAGAAATGTGAGAAAATGCTGCCCATGGGTCGAATGGGGACATCCAGAGGGATGCCGTTGCCCAAGCCATCACAACCGATAGGACCAAAATGCTATATTTCAAATACCGTAGGGGCTTGTCCACTTTCTGCGGTACGCGTACCTTTTTGCGGGTTATCAGACCAATCAGTTCCTGCAAAGCACCCATTGGGCAGATGTTACCGCAAAAGCCGCGCCTGAACAAAATCGCCACGATAACGGTCAGAAAAAAGAGCACCATTGTTCCGGAAAAGATCTTCTGAATATTGGCCTGCCCTGCCAGCCATGCCCACAAGTTTTCAATCCCGCCGTACGGACAGATGGCATGCACGGATGGGTAGCTAGAGCCTCCATTGATATGCAAATAATGAATAACCATAGATCCGACCAGAATGACGCCCAAAATGAGCCATCGGATGAGACTGGATCGATTTTTCTTTCTCACAGCTTATTGCCACCTTTCCCAATGTTCAGGTTTTGATTATTTTATCGGGAAGTTGTGACAAAATTGTGACCTTTATAAAAACAAATCTCCCGTGGCCAACAAACGTTTGTGCCTCCGGGTATTGTTTCAGATTCAGATTGGTGATTACAAAGTTGCTCAATGCGGTCAGGATAGCAATTGCAAATACCCCGCAAATGTTCATCAAGTTTTTATACTTTTGCATTTTTGATTCATTGTTGGAGTATATATCCTGTGTTGTCTTTGAGTTAGCGGCTCTCCTGAAGTATTTCCATGCAATGTCACGTGCGACATATTCCCACCTCGCATTGCTGAAGAAGTCAAGACATTTGCATCATCAACTACAAACCGGCCAGCAGCCGGTCCAGATACTTCGATTTCATCTGTTTGCTCCTTATCCAGGATTACCAGGAAGAAAGGTCCTGCAGAATACGGTTCGTTTCGGCAGCATCCTTTCACCAAACCCGCTCAGCGGAAGATCACTGGAAACTTGGTTCTCCTTGGTCGCTACCGTCACTTATCATGACCAAACCTGTTTGCGTCCTGCGTAATCATTGGTATAATGGGTTGAAGCCATTATTTACACATTTTAGAAATCAAGTAGGAGTAACAATGAATCCGATTGATGTGGTTGCCGGCATCATTATCAATAACGGTCAGATTCTCTGCATGCAGCGCTGCATCAGTAAATATGATTATGTGTCGCTGAAATATGAGTTTCCGGGTGGTAAGGTGCAAGCAGATGAAAACCATCATGAAGCACTTAAGCGGGAACTAGTTGAAGAAATGGAAATGTGTGTTGTCATTGAAGATGAAGAACCCTACCTGTCTGTCAACCATGGTTACCAGGATTTTACGATAAACCTGCACGCTTACCGTTGTACCGTATCATCGACCGTGTTAACTCTTAAAGAACACAAATCTTTTGTATGGATGAAGCCAAAAGAGCTAGGTCAGCTGGATTGGGCTGCGGCGGATTTACCGATTGTACGGAAATTGATG
>JBBRWP010000158.1:0-7570 GCA_038249175.1 Acetivibrionales bacterium | reverse complement strand
TTTTGAGGATTCTGACTTGTTGTAAGTCCGCATAAATAAAGGATTATAAAAATGAATTATTCAAACTCACGCTGTAGTGTTCGATGAGACAAAAAATAATCTTTTTAATGGAGGAACAACCATGCAAGTCAAAAAAACATTGCGCTTCGGCATTATTCTGACCTATTCGCTGGTTGTTGCGCTGTTTTCAGGCTTACTGATGTACAATAATACCATTTCCACAGACATGTTGCGACAGCAACAGCTGGCCTACTCCCTCGATGCAAACAAACTGTATCTTGGCAAGGTTGGTGTTTCACTCGATGATTTAAGGAATTATCTTATTATCACGTTAAATCAGAACCAGGATTTGTTTATTTCTCCCACCTCTGCACAGGATAACACCACCCGTGACTACCCGCGATTGCAGCGGATTCAACAACTTCTGGATAGGGACAGGGTGGTGCACAGTATGGCCGATCTGCTTTTTTATTATTCCCCGCAAAGTGGTGACTACATTACCAGCGCCCGCACCCAATTATTATATGAAGATTCACGCAGTTCCCCGCTGTCACCCTTTACAGGCAAAGAAATAGAAAGAATAGCACGTACAGACGCCTGGCGTTCTCTCCAAATAGGTGACGAAAAAGGTATTTTTCGCATGCTGACCGATGGCACGGGTAATTATCTAGGGGCATGGATTTCTCTAAAAAACATGTTCACTTTTGAAAACAGCCCGACTTCTGATACGCGCAGCAGACAGTTACTTCTATCCAACGACGGACATCTGCTCCTCGGTGAACCCGTTAGCTTACCGCTTTTGAATCGGCTCAAGGATATCGGCCTGCAGGATATGGAACAGTCTTTTACCTTCAAAGATCCGGAATCCCGGCAAACCAGCCAGGTCGTAGCCATACGCCCAAAGAAGATGGACTTGCTGCACGTCTCCATTCAGGAAGAAGGGGAGGCACTTTCGCGTATTTCGCTCTCCCGACTGATACTTCTGCAAGTACCCGCTGCTGCTATACTGGCGCTGGCACTGTTTTTGCTGCTGCTGCGTCGATTGCTCTTTAAGCCCATTGATGTTATCTTATCAGGTCTTGAAAAAGTAGCCTCCGGGGACTTGTCTGTCCAGATACCCCAACGCGGCATCGGCGAACTGCAAGAAGTTGCTGCCAGTTTCAATGAAATGGTGCACCGCATCAAAAGTCTTCAAATCGATGTACGCGATGGACAAATACGTGAAAAAGAAGCCTTGCTGCATACACAGGAATTTGAAATGAAGTTGCTTCAATTACAGATTAATCCACACTTTTTATCCAACAGCCTCAGCATTATCCATAACTTGACACTGGTCAACGATTCACTGACCATCCGGGACCTTTCCCTCTTGATGTCGCGGTATTTCCGCTACACAATGCGGATTCGGTCGCCCTGGACCACATTGTCACAGGACTTATCATTTGTGACGGACTATCTCGCCATCCAAAAAATTCGTTTCACCAGACGGCTTGAATTTCAAGTTGAAGATCCCGGCGAACTGGGACCCCTGCGCAGTCCGCCGATGATTGTCCAGCCCTTTGTCGAAAACAGCATTATCCACAGCATGGTGGATTTGGAAGACCCTATGATGATTCGTGTGCGTGCAGAACGGGCCGAGTCGGGCCATCTCCAGTTTTTCATCCGTGACAACGGCTGCGGCTTTCCCGGAGCAATGCTGGAAGACCTGAATCATTCAGAAATCAGCGTCACAGCACCGGATGTGCATACCGGTATATGGAATGTACGGTATCGTCTGCGCCTCCTGTATGGGGACGAGGCACAGATTCATTTTGAAAATCCCCTGTCGGGTGGTGCACTGGTTCTTATCCGGATACCACTTCTCGCGGAGGAAACCCTTTCCTGAAAGGAGTTATAAAATGCCATCTTTACTGATTCTTGATGATGAAAGCCACATCGTTGACGGATACCGGGACGGTATTGACTGGGGATCCATTGGGATAAGCCCCGTGTTTGGGGTTGACCGTGTCAGTGCGGCCCGGCTCCTGTTTGAAAAAGAAGACATCGACATCCTCCTCAGCGACATTGAAATGCCGGGACAAAACGGGCTTTCTTTTGCAGAATGGGCCAGAAGCATTCGCCCCACCTTGCAGGTCATTTTTCTTACCGGTCATCCGGACTTTGAATATGCCCGCCAGGCACTGCGTTTGGAGAGCTTTGATTACCTTTTGAAGCCGGTTTCGGTGCAGCAATTGCTGGATTCGGTTGCACGTGCGGCAGAGAAAGTGACGCAGGAAATAGAACAGTCCTCAGCCATTTCCCGAAGCCGTCTTTTAGAGGAGCGTTGGAAGGCGCACCGCCCCAAGCTTATCCGGCATTTTTGGAAGGATTTTCTCAACGGAAAAACCAAACTTTCTTCTAGCGCATTCGCTGCCATGCTTTCCGAATATCAGATACCCCTGACACCAGATAGCTTGATGAAGCCCTATCTGATTACCCATGCCCCACAGGACAGGTCAGAGAGTGACCGGATAACGCTTGTCATGGATATGGCGCTGACAGAAGCACTGACCGGCTTACTTGAAGATGACACTGACGGCATCATTATCCCCTGGAAAGCAGGGGCTTCTATCTGGTTACATTACACGGAAAGTCAAGAAACATGGCACCGGCAAGAGGCGCACCTGGCCAAAGTTTTGGCAGCTTTATCCGATGAGTATGGCATAGCCCCCGTTTGTTATTCTGTGAAACCCGTCTTCGCCATCGCGCTGCCGGCATGCATCCAAATGCTTGTTGCGGCCTGGAGCGACAACGTCAGTCCCACCCGTATGTTCTACAATATATCCCCAGATAAGGCGCCGGCAAAAACAATACCCCAGCCGATGGCTTCTGAGCATTGGCTTGGATTACTCGAAGACACCAGCCAAACTGTCATCCATGAGCATATTTCAAAGGAGTTGCAGCGGCTGACCGATTGTGCTGCCAATCGAGAGCAATTATTGGCATTTTGTCATCTGTTTCTGGGTTCCGCCTTGCAAGCCCTTCACAAAAACGGACTTCTTCTGACTGCGGGAAAACCGGATACGGATGCACCCGATGCTTCTCTGCCACAGCAACACTGGCTAATGATTGACGGCATCCAAACCATTCGTCAGGCCGGGCAGTGGGCGCATGCTTTGACCGATGAAGCGGCTGAACGGCTGACAGGAAACGGTAAAAGCACGTCTGCTTTGATACTGAAAGCTCAAGTTTATATTAAAGCAAACCTGCACGATAAACTGACCCGGGATGCCATCGCCTCTTTTGTCTTTCTGCACCCCAACTATCTGTCAAAACTTTTTCGCAACGAAATCGGTATGACGCTGACCGATTATATTGCACAAGAGCGACTTGATAAAGCAAAGGAACTACTCCGTACTTCAGATGATAAAATCAGTTGGATTGCTGAAACTGTTGGCATCATCAACAGTGGTTACTTCGCACGTCTTTTCGGTGAGATGACGGGCATGTCTCCACAGATGTACAGGAAGAAGTATCAAAAACTCTAGCCCGGAAGTTGGCTCTGACCTCTTATATGGCCCCCCGCCATCGAAAAAACGATTCTTATTGTTCACTGTGTCTCTTTTCCGCACAGCATCTACATTTTTTAGGTCTCCATGCAAGAAAGGGAAAACGATTTGACATCGTTTTCCCTTTCTTTATAAGCAAATCCTATTTCCTTTGTGTACAGCGTTCACTTATTGCGCTGTTTTCCATTCCTTGAGCTGTACGTTGTATTCATCCACAATCTTGTCCAGACCGGCTGCTTTCATCTTATCGAACATTTCATTCACGTATTTTTCTGTTTCACCGGAACCGGTAGCGATGAGGCGCTTGTATTGTTCCATAACATTCGTGACCGCGGCCACTTCTGTTTTCACGGCGCTTGTGTCGAAATTGTATCCGACGATAGCAGATACGGCGGAAGCTTTATTAAACTCCTGCATACGTACCCAGCGATTTGGCAGATCGGTATCCCAAACATAGTTCAAAAACGCATTGCCGATCATCCACCAGCTGCCTGAATCCCATCCGGTGTCCGGCTTCGAAGCAACACCATCCGGTAAACGAATCGTACCATCATCATTTTTGACATACTGCTTGCCTTCAACACCATTGACGATGAGATTCACAAGCCTCGCATCGGTGTGCATCTGGTTGATAACCATCATGGAGCGCGCAGGATCTTTTGCCGCACGGGGAATGGTCAACAATGAACCAATCAAGCTGTTGGTGTTTTTAACAGCTGGCAGCATATCAACCTGGACAACTTCCTGTTTCACGTTTCCTGCAATGAGTTCCAGCTGACCAGGAACATTGGAAGAAGTCGTCATCCATGTTCTGCCTTCTGCCCATAGTACGCCCGAATCTACGGATTTATTTGTGAGCAGATCTTTCATGAGGTAGCCTTTTTTATTGAAGTCATTCATCATATTGCCGTAAGCTACCCATGCTTTGCTAACCGTCGGATCAAGGGCAACGAACTTGTCGTTCTGCTTGTCATAGACCACAACAGAACCCCATTGGTCATATCCGCCTTCAAAACGGCTGAAATCACCGACGCCATCGGCGAAACCATCACGGGTGCAGACATACATCGCCCCTGCATCCAATATGTTTGCGAGCGGAATCATGTCTTTTTCATTGTTCTTCACATATTCCAGAACGGGTTCAAGATCATTGAGTGATTTGATATCTTCGGGTTTCACACCGGCTTTTTCAAGAATATCCTTTTGCATGTACAGAGCATAGCCTTGTGCAGCATCTTTGTTTTGAGGAACAGCAAACAGTTTCCCTTTGATGGTTGCCGCTTTTAAAAACTCTGGTGCAAGAGAAGCTGTAATGCCTTGTCCATAGTCTTTTAAGAGATCAGTGACTTCAAGGAAAGAATTCTTGCCAGCCTCTGCCACATAGCCGGACCAGCTTGCTGAAAACATAATGTCAGCCTGTTCGCCGGAAGCAAGCATCACGGGATATTTGTCATTCCAAATACCCCAGTCCACAAGATTGAGTTCAAGAGAGGTGTTCAACGTTTCACCAAGGAGTTTATTGACCTCTTCCTGTACAAGTGCCTGTGCATCTTCCTTTTGCGGTCCACATGGCCAGTAAAATTTGAGTGCCATGGGTTCCAGGGATGCCTCCGGTGCTTCTGAAGACGGTGCAACAGATTCAGATGATGCTTTTGCGGTGGCGCTGGCGCTGGAAGCGGCTGGCGTCGCACTCGACTCTGTCACAGGGGTTTGACCGCAGCCGGCCAGTATCGCTGACAAAAAGAACAGGGTTGCCAGCATCAGAGATAAGAGAGTTTTTCTTTTCATGACATTTCCTCCTCGTGTTTAAGATTATTGTCAAAAGGCTTTTGCCTGATGATCCATGTTGAAACTGTTTTCTGTGCACCCTATGATTGGCATCCCATGCCAAAGGTGTTGCAGCGCAGTTTTTGTTACGATGCCGCATAAATATACGTCAGCCTTTGACGGCACCGATGGTGAGTCCTTTCACAAAATATTGTTGCAGGAAAGGATATGCCAGAATAATCGGTCCGACGCCAACCACCACCATCGCCATGCGAACCCCTTCCGAAGGTATTTTAGCCATCGACTGCAGCACATTGCTGGAGGCACCGCCCATACGGGACAGGTTGTTTTTCAAAAATTCCAGATTCATCAAGGAACGCTGCATCGTGAATTGGAGGCTCATTAATTTTTCCTTATCAATAAAAAGCATGCTGTTAAAGAAATCATTCCAGTAGAAAATGGAAGAGAATAGCGCAATCGTTGCAATAATGGGCAGTGACATTGGCATGACAATCTGGACAAACGTGCGCAGTTCGCCGGCACCATCAATACGGGATGATTCAATGACCTCTCCGGGTACATTTTGCTGAAAAAAAGTCCGGACGATAAAAACGGTAAACCCGAGAGAAAGACCCGGTAAAATTAGTGCATACAATGTGTTTTTCACATGCAGAAAATTGACATAAACGTAATAAAAGGGTGCAATACCGCCTGAAAACAACAAAGTCACAAGGACCACAAGGCTGAAAAAGCGCCGAAAAGGGAAGTCGCGACGGGATATCGCATAGGCGTAAAGGGAATTGATTATGACATTGCCGATTGTACCAGAAACGGTCACGATGATGGTCACAAGATAAGCCCTTGACACCACCCTGAAATCACTGAACAGGAACTTGTACGCATCCATACTGAACAAACTTGGAATGAAACGATATCCTTCATCCATGATACGGCCCTCATCCGAAAAAGAGATGACCACAATCAATATAATGGGCAAAAGACTGATGAGTGCTGAAAAACCTAAAAAGGCAATCAAACCATGATCAACGGGCCTGGTAATCGCATTGGGATTTCGTTTGTGTCTTTGACTCATCTGTGTTTTTCCTCCGAATTATGTGCCCTGTTCAAGGAACCAGGTATATCGTTTTTTTCGACTCCGTTACAGTAACATCAAACATCATGAATGATTTCCAGAATAATGGTCGGAGCCTTGCACGAAAACATCTGGTTAATTGTCATCAATGTCTTGTGCCAGGTAAGGGTTATCCCCTATGAAGGCTGTAGATCCCACTGTTCTTCCTGTCCTTAAAACAAAGTAGATCCCACTGTTCTTCCTGTCCTTAAAACAAAGTAGATCCCACTGTTCTTCCTGTCCTTAAAACAATGAAGATCCTTCATCCAACTTTCGCACAGCCAGATTGGTGCCAACGACAAGCAGGCAACCCACAACTGACTGATAAAAACTGGCTGCCATGACCATACCCAAATCCGCACTGCTAATCAGGGATCGATAGACATAGGTATCGATAATGTCTGTGACAGAAAGCAAAGCCGGGCTTGCCATGGGTACCTGATAGAATAAACCGAAGTTGCCGCGGAACATATTGCCGATGCTCAGTAACGTCATAATGATCATCACCGGCTTCAGTGATGGCAGCGTGATGTGCCAGATTTGACGTAATTTTGACGCACCATCAACCACAGCAGCCTCATACATCTGTTCATCGATTCCCGTGATGGAGGCAATATAAATGACGCTGCCTACACCTGTGTTCACCCAAAAGTGCACAAGAGGCAGAACAAAAACCCAATATTTAGGTTCCATGTACCATTCAATTTCATGCATGCCCAGGGCCGGCAAAAGTACGCGGTTGACGTAACCTGAGGCAGGGTTAAGAAAGCCATACACGGCGTAAGCAACCACCACCATAGAGAGGAAGTAAGGAAGCATGTAGACCGTTTGATAGAGCTTTGCCAGTTTCTTTTTGGTAATTTCGTTCAGACAAATTGCCAAAACGACATTGATAACAAGACCAAAAGAAATGAAAATCAGATTGAACAGCACCGTGTTGCGCGTGACGCGCCATGCGTCTGATGAGGCAAAGAGGTACTCGAAATTTTTCAGACCCACAAAGGGACTGCCCAGCAAGCCTTTTGCATAATCGATGTTTTTAAAAGCCGCAATCAAACCAAGTAAAGGCAGGTAGTTATTCACGACCATAACGATAAGACCCGGAAGAAGAAACAAAAGAAGC
>JBBRWP010000157.1:0-7614 GCA_038249175.1 Acetivibrionales bacterium | reverse complement strand
TTGCGCAGCGCGGCATTTCCATTCATCCCGGATATTTTTTTATTGAGCAGTTTCAAAGCTTCAACGCTGTAATCGACATATAAATCACGTGGAATATTGATCAGTGAAACAACTCCTGTATCGAGGTTCATGCTCACAATCATAAGGGTGTCATAGAGGTTGGCTTCGACATCACGTGCCATAATGAGTAAATTGATGGCCGAAGGGGAAACCAAAGGAGGCACATCCGGTTTGGCAGCCAGTAGCGGAAATGGTTTGATGTTTTTTTCGTGTTCCCGCACCACGGTAACCGTATCGATCACATCGGTTTCATCTTCTTTCGTCACCAGTCCGGTCACAGCCTGCACAACCGGGGTCTCCACAATCGGCTTGGGTGACCAGAAAAAACGGTAGACATAAAAAAGAACGAGGATGCCGGCCATAATACCAATGGCAACAAGCAGCCGGCGAACCTTTTTTTGGTGCGGGGTTCGAACCAGAAGGGCCTTCTTTTTCAAGTTTTCCATGGATGCCGCTTGCATCGTTGCCTTGCTATCTTTGACCTTGATACGATTAAGGCTTTTGGCTTTATCTATGCCTTTGGCCCGTTCTATGCTTTTTGCGCTATGAGCGCCATTCTTGTCTATATCTTTATCTTTATTCAATATCATCATCCTTATTGTCGTGTGTTACGTACATTGTATTTTAAGCCCTTTTGATACGAACGTCAATACAGGCAAAAGGGAATGCCAGATTGGCATTCCCTTTTGTATCTTCAGGCAGATAATCGATTCAGACGAATACAGGTCATTTCATCCCCACCGTGCTTGAAATCAGAGTTTTTGTACAAACATCAATCAGACGACTTTCCCTTAGACATAGCATTCCACACAGATTTTTTCAAGCTGTGAGATGATATGGTCGGCGTTCAAATGTCCGATGAAACGTTCCCGAACCTTCCCGTTAACTGTTAGAATAACAGCGGGGAATTCAGATACATTCAATCTGTCTGCGATACCGCTGGATTTGTATATGTCCACACGGTTAACGACCACCTTATTTAAGTAATACTGCTCAATCCGTTCAATCTCAATCAGGAAGTCGCGACTTTCCGCATCCACGGCATTGTAGATAAAGGTGAGTCCCGGTTTGTCTTTCTGAAGAATAACACTGTGGAACGTTTCCGTTTCTGCAATATATTTTTCAGCAGCATAACCGGCAATTGCACCATCACCGACAGCTGTTGCGATCTGCTTGAGCCATTTGTCACGGACATCTCCGCAGGCAAAAACCCCCTCGATATTGGTTTCCATTTTTTCATTGGTGATGATGTATCCCGCACCTGTCAGCTTAATCTGTTCCTTGAATATTTCGGTATTGGGCAGATAGCCGATGAATTCAAAACAATTATCGCAGGACACAGGGATTTCTTCATCTGTTCTTAGGTCACGCAATACAACACAATCCAGATGATCGGCTCCTTCAAAACGCTTGACGGTTGAATTCCATACAAACGACATTTTAGGATTCTTCATAGCCGCTTCTTTGGCAATTTCGTTGCAGTCCATTTTGCCTTCATGGTGCAAAACGGAAACAATGACCTTTTTAGCGAAGCGGGTCAGGAACATGCCTTCTTCTATGGCCGCATCTCCACTGCCGATGACAACAACCGTTTTGTCCGTATTGGCAGCAGCGTCACAGGTTGCACAGAAGGAGATTCCCTTGTCAAATAGATACTTTTCTTCATTTTCTGCCTTGGTGATGCGTGGTCTGCCGCCGGCAGCCAGGATAACAACTTTTCCGATAAAGATATTCCTGAATGTTTCAACCTTCTTTTCTTCTCCGCTCAATTCAACTGATTTGACATCGGTCAGTTTGAAATGAACACCCAGGTTTTTTGCTTGCTCCTTCATCAGGTTCGTAATATCTTCGCCCTTGGGTTTATTGGGAAATCCCGGATAATTCTCCACTTCATTGGTGTAGGTTGCCAGCCCGCCAACCAGTGCTTTTTCAAGGAGAAGTGTCTTTAAGCGGGCACGGCTTGCATAAATAGCAGCCGTAAGTCCTGCAGCACCGCCGCCAATGACGATGACATCATAATGTTCAACGACTTTTTCTCTGGACATGATTTTCCCTCCAATAGTACGTTGCCGCTTACATGAAAAATTTTACCAACAGCTTGCTGCCAATCATTGCGCCAAAGAACATGAACAGCCCAAAAACCCAACCCGACAGGGATAAGGAAGCGATACCGCTAAAAAGCGCACCGATATTACAGCCGTAAGCGAGGCGTGCGCCATAGCCCATGAGCAGTCCGCCAAGGACTGCCGCAATAATCTGTTTGTAGGATTTAATTTTCTTAATTTTGAACTGAGAGGCCAGTAATGCGGCCATCAACGCACCAGCGATGATTCCGAAATTTCTCCACGAATCAGGATGATTGAGTATGCCATTTTTCAATACGTTTTGTGCGCCTTCACTAGAGAAGTAATACCACTTTTCGACACTACCGCCCAACGCTTGATAAATCCAGGCACCCCATTGCGCAAGTGTCCCGGACACACCCCAGGGATTGCCTGTTGTCGCCAAAGTGACAATCTGAAAAAGTGAAAGCAGTACGGCACCGGTTAAGTAAGGCCATGCTGTTTTCAACCATCTTTTATAGGTTTCATGGTCGCTGATTTTCAGCATGCGAGCACTCAGTTTTTCCAAAGGATACCTCCCTGGGACTATTTTGTCTTTTCAATGACAACTTCCCATTCCCCGTCACTGACTTCTTCAACTTCAACATTATAACCTTCTTTTCTAGCCCATTCCGGAACGTTCTTCATCGCACAGCTGTGATCGATTTGCACGATGAGAAGATCCCCAATATCCAGTTCCTTCAATTTTTTCTCTGCTTTAACTAACGGTATGGGACAAGCTTCCCCAAAACAATCCAATAATACTTCTTTCATTTCAAACCTCCATGTTATTCTCATATTTTTGTTTTTTCATACTGTTTCAGTTTGTTGGTTGCGGGTCAATGACTTCCCGAATTCCCGGTTTTGGCTTCCTGCCACTTTTCCGCCGCTATAAAGAGTAGGAAAATGACAATGAGCTGAATAACCACCGCACCAAACCAGCCGAATACATCCGGCAGGAAGACGGTAACGCCTTTTGAAATAAAATTCAGTTTCCACCAACCGAAATCATGAGCGCCCCACAGTGAGCCGATGATGAAAAAGAATAATGCAATCAGATTCATCAGAAAGCCTTCACCCACACGCATCAATGTTCCCGAAGCACAACCGCCAGCGATAACCATGCCCGTTCCGAAGAGCAGACCGCCTACAATGGTGGCAACACTAATGGGAACGACATAACTCATTCCAGGAATAGGAAGACCTTTGATGAAGTAACCGTATTTGATTGCCGTGAAACCAATGGTGGTAATGGCAAACGCAATCAAAACCGCTCTGGTGACCGTTGTGCTTTTCGTCAGATAAGGGTCACGCATGGATGCTGTAAAGCAAAACCGTGACCGCTGCAGGATATAGCCAAATACCAAACCGGTGACAAAATACCAGGAAGTGCCATTGGTTTGCTTGTGCAGCACCAGACCAATGATGAGCATTGCGACACAAAAAAGAATGGCTTGCAACAATTGGCTTTTTGCGGGTTTTCTGGCGGGGCGTGAAGAAGAACTTCTCCGGATGGATGAAGTTGATCCAATGTCACTCATATTGTTCACTCCTTCGCTACCTGGTGTCATATTGCATATGTCTCTGTATTGAACCCTGCTGTCATCTTTGATATGTCAGCATTTGGCATACAGAACCATTTACAATTTGGCACCCGTCAATGATAATGGTCAGATAGTTAAAAATTTATCGAGCATGACCGAGCTGCTGTTACTGTTCCCGCAAATAGTCTATCATATTGCTCCATTTGTGAATGCCTCACTTCCTTATATTGCATAAGGATTGCTTATAGCGGATGATATGATATCATGGTTGATAGTAGGTATTTTCTGTATGGGGAGGTCGATATGCATATTGAATCACTGCGTTGCTTTTTGTACATCGTCGAAGAAAAAAGCATTTCCAAAGCGGCCGTACGGGCGCATATTTCTCAGTCTGCAGCAAGCCAGATGTTACATAAGCTGGAAGAGGAATTGGGGTATGAGCTCCTGACTCGCAGCAATAAGGGTGTCTCTCTGACACCCCGTGGTGAAATTGCCTTAAAATATATACAGAAAATTTACAAAAACTACGACAACATGCTGCTCGAATTGAAGGAGTACGATGCCAACAACCATAAAATTCGTATTTCAGGGACACCATCCTTATCGTCCTATTCACTGCCCTGCATGATTTATCGTATCAAAAAAAAATTCCCGGATTTTCAGTATCAATTGGCAGCAAAACCGGTTGAAATGATCATCGCAGAGATTAAGGAAGGATTGATGGATTTCGGTTTTATTGATGAAGTCTGGCCTGAAAACCCGGAACTAATTTACAACAATCTTGGCCACGAAAAAGTTGTTCTGGTGGCAAAATCCGATTATCGGGTCAAAGATGCCATCAGTCTTAAAGAATTGATTAAAGTGGAGTTGATTATGTGCTCATCGAACCAAAAAATCTGCGACCGCCTGGACGCTGCGCTGAAACCCCTGGGGAAGAAGCGGGAGAATCTCAACGTCATTTTCAGTGCAGATTCGATGACTGCCGTGAAATCTTCGGTTTTAAAAGGATATGGTATGGCTTTTGTGCCTTATGAGTCTGTGAAGCGGGAACTGTATGAAAAGTCTGTGAAACTAATTGCTGTGGAACATTTAGATTTATATTATGATATCTGTATGGTCAGCAAAATACCTATGGAATTGTCACAGTCTGCCCAACTGTCCCGGGACTATCTGCTGGCTATGGGGCAGAAAAGTTTTTGCTAATCCTTTTCCATTTTTACCCCTTTGGCAATCACCTTAACCTTCTGAAGGGGCAGAAAAGTTTTTGCTAATCCTTTTCCTCTGCATTTTGTTTGTATGTAATCGTAATTTCCCACACACCATTCATGACTTCATCAACAAGCATGTGATACTTCGTGTTTTGAAAGCGTTCCATTATGGATTCCACCGTGCAACTGTGATCGGTGACCAGCATGAAGCTCTCCCCTTCACTTAACAGTTTACAGGCTTTCAATGCCTTCAATAGCGGCAGGGGACAAAAATCTCCGAAACAATCTATTATTTGCATTTGCACCCCTCCAGAATTATACCTATGCCATTCTCTTCAAATCTATGCGCACGACCGATAAAAGTCAAGTGACGGGAGAGCTATCATGCAGTTTCAAAAAAATTTCGGGCTAAATCACGCCATCGCTTATATTCAGGATGCGTTAGCGCATGAATCAACAAGTGGGGACGGTCAATACACCCAACTCTGCAGGAAATGGATAACAGAAAATCTGAACTGCTCCGAAGTTCTGATGACAACCTCCTGTACCCATGCCTTGGAAATGGCCCTGCACGCCCTCCACCTGGCAACCGGTGAAGAAGTGATCATCCCTTCTTTTACATATCCTTCGACGGCCAACGCTGTCCTTCTGGCCGGCGGCAGCATTGTCTATTCCGAGGTTGAAAAAGAACACTACACACTGGATCCGCAGCTTTTGGAAGAAAAAATTACAAAAAACACCAAGGCCGTCGTGGTTGTCCATTATGGCGGCCATCCTTGTGCAATGGATGCCGTGATGCAGCTTGCATCAAAGTATAATCTGACCGTTATTGAAGATGCCGCACAGGGGTTTTTGGCAAAATATAAAGGAAAACACCTTGGAACCATTGGACATTTTGGCTGTTTCAGCTTCCATGGTACAAAGGATATTATTGCCGGTGAAGGTGGTGCCCTGATTGTCAATGAAGGATCTTTTCTGCCGTCATGCCTTGCTTTTGCGCAAAACGGCACCAACCGGGCAGATTTTCAGGCAGGTCGGGTCCCCCGATATGAGTGGACTTCAATTGGCTCAAGCTATATGCCGTCAGATATACTGATGGCCTTGTTGTGGAGTCAACTCCAACAAAGTGCTGCTATACTCGATAAACGGCAACGTGTCTTTTCCCGTTATTTTGACTCATTTTCTTACGTGATCCACCCCCATTTGGAGAATTTCAGCCAGATTGCTGATTGGGCAGAAAGCAACTACCATACATTTTTTCTTGTGTTCAAAGAAGCCCCTTGTGCCGCAGCCTGTATCGCAGCGCTCGAACAAGTGGGCATACCGCTTCGGACGCACTTCATCCCCTTGCATGAAAGCCAGATGGGCAGGCAGTTTGTGAGATCCTGCAATCATTTTGATGTGGAGTCCGGATTGGAACAAAGGCTGGTGAGGTTGCCGATTTATCCGGATTTAGCACAAGAGGAACAAGATCAACTCATCGCATCCATTTTGCAATTCATGCATGCTTACAGGAGTTAAAATGATCGCTGTTTCCATCGTCATTCCCACCTACAACAGGGCTAGACACCTGGCTTCCGTTGTTGAGCAGCTGAGCGCTTACCTCAGCGAACAGCATTGGGTTTACGAAATCATACTGGTGGATGACGCCAGCCCAGATGAAACAGGCCGGATGATTCGCACCCTGACCGGCAGCCATTCAAACATCAAGGGCATACTGCTCGAGCATAATATCGGCCAGCAAAACGCCACCCTTGCCGGTATTCGCCAAGCCAAATACCCATGGGTTCTGACCATGGATGACGACCTGGAACATGATTTGCCCGCCATCAAGACCATTGTGTCTCATTTGGAATCAGGATATGATGTGGTTTATGTGGTGAACGCCGGCGACCGTCCTGTCTGGTTCAGAAAAATCGGCACCCTGATTAAAGAAGAAGCTTTTCGTTTTTTCTGCAACAAACCGAAAGACCTGCAACTGACCAGTTACAGGGGAATGAACCGCCGCATAGCAGACTTTGTGGCTAATGACGAGAACCGTCACGTATATATCTCTGCCAGAATACTGCAGGCTGATGCCGCTATTGCTACTGTAAAAACGGACTGTCGCTTTGAAAAAAGACTGAAAACCAACTACCGCCTGAAGAAACTGATTTTTCCTGTTTTGCAAACTGTCCTGCATTACGGTATAATCCCGGATTTCAAAAACCATTGGTCCAACTGGTTCAAAAAAGTGATTGGGCAGAAAGAGACCACCGAAAAACCAGACCACCCCGCTACAGGGCCAGGTAAACGAAACAAAAAATCAGACCAGCACGCCATGGGGCTAGATGGCAGAAATGAAAAAATAAACCAGTCCGCTATAGGACCAAATGGCAGAAGCGAAAAACCAGACCAGCACGCTATAGGACCAAATGGCAGAAGCGAAAAACCAGACCAGCACGCCAGACAACCAAACAGACAAAATGAAAACACCACAGCGCTCAAACGACAGTACGATGCGTACGGACAATACAGAATCAAGGAGAAATACAATTGCGACTGATGATGTTGGGGGCCTCTCGGGCTCAGCTTACGGGTATTGAAAAGGCAAAAGCATTGGGACATCAGGTCATCACCTGTGACTATCTGACGGATGCCATTGGGCACTGTGCATCGGATGAACAAGTTTATGTCAGTACCTTTGATGCGGCAGGGGTG
>JBBRWP010000156.1:0-7661 GCA_038249175.1 Acetivibrionales bacterium | reverse complement strand
AAAGCGACATACATAAAAGTAGAGAGTAGCTTCTTGTTGTTTTTCACCCAGACCATGTTTTCCTCCTATTAGCTCACATTATTAGATCGTTTTTCTATATTGGGGTAATACCAGCCTACCGAGTGTCAAGACAGGCGGATGCTTTAGTGGCACTATTCTCTGACCCCAAGCGATGGAACCGGGCTGTAAATATGAGAATAAAGATATCTTAAGCTAAGCTAAGCTGATTTTACATTTTTGACTGGATGGGCACAAATGGCCTATAAAAAATTCTTTATCAATCAGTCGAAATATGTTAATAAATCGATGTTCCCAGGTATTTGTGATGACTGCTCGAGATTGAATTCTCCCACTTCCGATGATATAATTCACCTTGTTGGTCACATGCAGGCAGACTGATAACAACGACCTGAGGAAAACGGTCGCACTGCCTCAGGGTCTATGTGTCCCACGAGTATGGGAAGGGCGACTGTATAAAAAATGCGCGTATCCAAAGACAAAAGCATCCATCGAAGATTTTTCAATCTCCTTCTCGTCACCATCCTCTTTCTGATTATCGTGGGGTGCTCTTTTGTCATACTTCTTTTCTCGTACTCTGCAAGGGAGACCTCACGGATGAACTTGGGGAATCTGCTGACCTACTTCATGCAAGAAGGAGTCCTGCAGCAAACCAAGGCATTGAAATCTCATACCGAGTCGCTTGCGCATTTGCTGTCACATCAGCTGTCCGCACTCGACGCACCCCTATGGACCCCGAGCGAGTTCAGTCCGGAGGAGGAAACGTACGCATACTGCATTCTGGATGCCTCCATGGAAAAGCTTCATTGCGACATTCCGGCGGATGACTACCCGACCACTTTCCCAAAGACAGACTGGAATGCACAAGAAGTCACAACCTGGTTCGACGGGTCGGTTGGCTCCGGACTTGCCGTCTATGCCCTTGCCCCGCTTCGGGAGTCCGGAAATGAAACCGTCATCCAAGGATATGTACTGGCCCATGCCTTCATAGGTACTCAGGACAAGGTCATCCGTATCCATGATGTCTTCAATGTTGATGTGAGTGTCTTTTATCAAGATTGGCGGGTAGCCACCACGGTTCGGACCGCAACAGGCTACGCCCTCGGAACAAAACTCGACAGCACGCTTGCCACACGCCTTCTTTCGCAGCCGTCCGAATATCTGGGTGACGTCCAGGTGCTTGGGGTGCCTTATCTCGCCATGTACAAGAGCTTCGGCAATCCGGGTGAGCCTCCTATCGGCATCCTTTCTGTCGGTGAATCCCTGGAGCGCTTCCGCTCGATCCAGCTTAGCATGATTGCGCTGGTCAGCTTTCTTGGACTTGCCCTCCTGCTGGTCACACTCATGTTTTCCAGAATGTGGCTGCATCGCAATATCGTGCTGCCGCTGAACCAGACCTCAGATACCCTTTCGAAGGTGGCATCGGGTGACCCGGATTTCGAAAAAAAACTCAACACATATCCCAAATACCTCGAATTCAACCAATTAAACCAATCCATCATCCGAATGGTCCGGGAGTTGACGGAATCCCGAAGGCAAATTGAAGAAATCGCTTTCATCGATGACCTGACCCGTCTTCCAAACCGGCATAGTCTGTTCAAACGTTACCTCGGGGACAGCGCGTTACCTTCCCGACTGAAATATCTATTCTGCCTGGATCTGGATCACCTGCAGACGTTCAACAATCTTGCTGGCCATTTAGTCGGGGATCACCTGATCCAACATGTCGGCATGCTGCTGTTGGATTTGATGCCGTCTGGCCGGGATCAGGAAACCTATCGCATCGGGGGAGGTGAATTCATTGTATGCTTGTCGCAGGAAAACGAAAAGGTTGATCTGGAAACCTTTGTCCAGAGCGTCCGGACAAACCTTCTGCAACCATTCCGTTACGAAGAGCATGCACTCGATGTCCCGGTAAGCATCGGGGTAGCATCGTGCGAAACAGATTCCGATACGATTGGCCTGCTCCTCCAGAACGCCGAGACGGCGATGCATGAGGCAAAAGCATGTCCAGATCTCGATTATGTCCTTTACTGTTCTGAAATGGGAGACGGAAGAAGGCTTCGCAAAGAACTCGGCATGGAGCTGAAGCTTGCGCTCGAGCATGCAGAATTCTTTCTTGTTTATCAACCGAAACAGGATTTAAGAACAGGCAGATGTTACAGTTGTGAAGCATTGATCCGCTGGAACCATCCACTGCGCGGCCTTGTTTCCCCAGCCGATTTCATCGGGATTGCCGAGGAGACCGGATTCATCATTCCTATGGGGACTTGGGTGCTGGAAGAATCCTGTGCCACTCTCGACCGTCTGCAAGCACGATTTGGCAAAGAAATCAGTATGTCTGTAAACATTTCCAGCCTACAGCTGACTCGGGATGATTTCGTCCGGATGATGCTTGGTATCCTGCTGCGCAACAAACTTCAACCGGAACAACTTGAGCTGGAAATCACGGAATCAGTCTTGATTGGTTCCTTCGGATCCGCTATCGATAAGTTGAGACAGCTACATGCCCTCGGAATTGGCATTTCCATTGATGATTTCGGAAAAGGTTATTCCTCGCTGTCCTATCTGCGCAATTTACCGATTTCAACACTAAAAATTGACAAGTTGTTTGTAGACGAGATTGGGGATGGCCAGGATATTCTGCTGGGCGACATCATCCAGCTGGGACGCCACCTGAATCTTAAAACGGTTGCAGAAGGTGTCGAAACGGAAGAACAACGAGAATTTCTTATGGCAGCGCAATGCGATGCCATTCAAGGGTATCATTACAGCAGACCGTTGCGGGAATCGGATCTCTTCCGTTTTCTTGAAGCGGAACAAGAGCGCTCCATCTGAGCGACAGGAGAGTTTTTATGGCAATTGAGTGGCGCCAGCAGTATTCGGTTCATGAAGTGACCATCGACAGTCAGCATCGCCGGCTCTTTGAAATGGGTGCCCGTTTATACGAGATGGCTGGCGGAAATGCGGATATGGCAGAATACAGGAAGGTGCTGGATGGTCTGGCAGCCTATACGCACGAGCATTTCTCATATGAGGAAGCCTACCTGCGGCGGAATGGGTACTCGAAACTGGAACAGCATATTCACGAGCATTTGGATTTCACCGGGCAGGTCGATGGTTTCATGCGGGAAGCAGATGAATGGATGAATGGCATTGAGCCGCTGAAGGATCCACACACTGGAACAGACGGGTTGATGGATATCGATGGCAAAGCAGGAATGGATGACCAAAGTTCCCATTCCGATAGGATTTTCCGCACCATTTTATTTGTCACGGAGTGGATCAGCCGCCATATCAGCCAAACAGATCGGGAATTCAGCAAAGAATTCCGTCGAAAGGGTATCTAGTGTCAAGTTGCATAAGTCGCCGATATTAAAATCATGCTGTAATGATTGATATAAAAGACTTTTAGCTGATAAAAATATTTGCAATTTGACACAAGCGTGTATGGCCATATTGCATTAGCATCATGATTTGATTGACGCCTCAAGGACCGTCAGGCAAACAGACCCAGAATGGTCGATTTGTTGTGGATGTCGATGGCTCCGTCAGAACGGGATGCAATCTCTCCGATGGAAAGCGTGCCAATCAGCGGAGCAGACAGCTTGGACTGGATATTCCGCAACTCACAGGAAAAATCATTCTCCAGGAACATAGCGCGGGAAATGCAGTCGAACAACATGGGCAATTGTGCACCCGGCGCCTTTGCGACACATTCCTTTGCGATTTCATTTGATGAAGCCAACAGGCTTCGCTTGTCGCCCTTCAGGACATACGCCTGGCTTTTGGCCGGAATGTCCGCCACACAGATTATCTCTCCTGCGTCATTTACTGAGATGGGGTCCCGAACAATGATGCTGCCATCTTCCTGCAGGATACCAAAGGGATGTTCCTTCGCAAAGGAGAAGAAGTCTACCTGGGATAGCGTCACATGCGCATGTTCCTCAATGACATCCCTGTAGACATCCATGGCACGGCAACCATCCAGTTCGGAAAGGATATTTCGTTCAGAACGGCTGATTTCATACGGACCGTCCATGATTTCCCAACCGTGCCGGACCGCCAGCTCCGCACGACCCTCCAGGACGCAAACGATCACGGCATCTTCGTACACACCCTTGGCATCAAACAGGCAGGGGCGGTGCTCCAGGTCATAATGACCGGCGCCTCCGCCCACATAGGCGATCTCGTGGCCGAGTTTTTTCTCCACAGTATTGATCAACTCCCGGAACCGGCTTGAAAGACCGTCAATGAGCAAGATCGCTGTACGACCCGCCATACTGCCGAGTTCTGACGGAACACGCATCAGATAGGGAAGCACCACCAGTCTGAAGACCGGTCGGACTATTTGAACCAGAAAACCTTCCCTATATAAGCAGCCGTCATGGAGAAGCCCCGGGAAAACACCGCCGAAATAGGGAATCCCCCCCTGCTCAAAGCACGCGCGCATGGCGGGTAGATCCGCAGCCGAACGGTCCCCGACGAAAATCATCGCCTGTTCGCCATCCTGCAACGCGAGTCCTCCGACATAACTATCGAATGTGATTAAGTTCTGAAAATACATGAAGCAATCCTCCTTGTTGTCCGATGTCTGCTGTCCGATGATTTGTACGTTTATTGTATTTTATCTATGTTGAATGCAAAAAAAATTCATGTTAAGGCACTGTTAAGACATTGCGTTATACCTGACAGATTGATTGCGGGAGACTCTAATGAAAGACCAAAAAATCGATTACAACCGCCATTATTCCTCTGCAAACTCAATATCAGAAACAACCATTACTTCTAAAAATAGTTTAACGATTTCTGGATCAAACTGGGTACCGGCGTTCTTGGTAATTTCGGTGATAGCAACTTCTTTTGCCAACGCTTTTCTGTATGACCTGTCAGATGTCATAGCATCATATGCATCAGCGACAGCAAGAATGCGAGAGAGTAATGGGGTGCTTTCTTCAAGCAAACCTTGTGGGTATCCTTTACCATCCCATCGTTCGTGATGGCATAAAATATATTCCGCTATGGATTTTAAATTGGTTGAAGTCATCGCTATTCTGTATCCAATTCCCGGATGTTTTTTCATCTCCAGCCACTCCTCCTCGTTAAGCTTGCCAGGCTTTGTTAGGATATAATTATCGATACTTATTTTCCCTATATCATGCATTGTAGAAAGAAGCTGGAGCTCGTTAAGTTGGTGTTCTTGCAATCCCATAGCTTTGCCAAGCATTCTCGGCTGTGCCCGTTTTTCTTCCTTGATACTCATATTCATAACCATAAAAAGCTACCTCTCTTTCAAGAAGTAGCTTATCATCTGACATCAATTCTTTCACGACACTATGTGTTGTACCGCTTACAAATAAAGCAGTGTCATCTAAGGCGCTTACGAGACTTGGTGAATATTTGAATTTATAATATCTTATTATATACATATATGTATTATTATATCATTTTGCGAATCTACGTTCCATTACTATACAAACCCCGTCTTGTTAAAACTTAAATATGTCTACGCTATGATTCATTCTTTCAGCCAAAGCGTTCATGCTTTGAGCTAGTTCTTTAATAACACTCATGTTTGCAGATTGTTCGCTTACCGTTGCAGAAACTTCTTCTGTTGAAGCACTCGTTTCTTCTGTTATCCCTGCGATGCCTGAAATTGCGTCAGCAACTGCATTTTTGCTTTCTGAAACCCTTTCGATGGTGTTTAGGGTGCTTTGTACTTGCTTGATTACATGTTGTAAGGACTCCGAATTCTCAGCAAAAACGGATTTTACATCGTTTGCAGCTTGTTTTGATTTGTTGGACAAGTTATTCGTTTGTTCCATTTTGATATGAACAATTTCAATTTCATTCTGTATCTCATTCACGGTCTTCTCAATTTCAGAAATGGATAGATTGGTTTGCTCGGCCAATTTACGAACTTCGTCTGCAACGACTGCAAACCCTCTTCCGGCATCTCCTGCACGTGCTGCTTCAATTGCTGCATTCAGAGCTAATAAATTGGTTTGTGAGGAGATGTTTTGAATAACAGATACAATTGCTTCAATGGATTTTGATTTCTCTTGCAGTATGTTGATATTTTTTGACACCTGTTCAGTCATATCGACAGTGGTATGAAAGTTCTGATTAAGAACGTCCATACGGTTTATTGATATTTCACTCAGCTCTTGTGTTTTCTCAATAAAACTGCCAATACCGGCTGTATCAGATGAAAGCTTTGAAAACTCTGTTTCTAAAAGTTGGAGTTTTGTTGTTGCCCGCATTGCCTCATCTGCTTGGTTTTCAGCACATTTTGCGAGTTCAGAAATAACATAAGAAACCTCATTTGCAGATTTGGCGGATTGGTTGGTATTTCCGGCAACATCGGCAGCTTGATCAGAAAGATCATTGGACATGGAATGAATGCTCGTGATTATGTCTCGCAGCGCGCTTCGCATCTGAATAATCGCCGTTCCCATGATTCCGGTTTCATCGCGTCTTTTGGCAATCCATGCATAACTCTTTTCCGATGCAATACTCAAATCGTAGTTAGCGGTCTTGTTCACCAGATCCGTGACCTCAACGATAGGCTTTGCAAGACGGTTTCCTACGATAAGAGCCATACCGGCGGCCAACAAAAGCCCTATCAGCGTAAAAACAAGAATCTGGTTTTTTGTTTGATTCAGACCTTCAAAGATCTCGGACATTGGGGGAGCCACACCGACGATCCAACCGTTGTTCAGTTTGGCGAAGCCCATGATTTTTGACTGTTTATTGTAATCATATTCAAAAGAGCCGCTCGGAGATGCTTGCATTTTTTCAAATACTGGTGCTAAAGCACCACCGTCTACAGTTTTAAAATTCTCGCCCGGGTTTATGCTTGGGTGAACAAGAACCAAGCCCTCTTGATTTAGCAAAAAGGAATACCCTGTTTTATATACTTTAACCTCTTGAATTTTTTCCTCAAAGTCTGAAAAGAGGACATCGGCTCCAGCCACACCTATTATTTCTCCGTTAAGCAGAATCGGTTCAGAGTATGTGATGAGTTTCGTTTTTATTGTTGGATCTTCATATGGCTCTGACCACACACCTGATTTTAACGCAATTGGTTTCCAGTACCATGCAGTATCAGCGGAATTATTCGCAAACGCCTCTTCCGGTAAAACTGAAGGACCAAGATCTATAAAATTTCCGGTATCATCTTTGACAAAAACAAGTTGAACTGTTTTTCCGGTATATTGTGCACTTAAAACGACATAAGCGTCCGTATTGCCGTTGAGGTTTTGCCCGATTCTCTTCACGACAGGAGCTATTGCATTTCGCAAAGTCGTTCTGTCGTTTTCGGTTGTGAAGGTTCCACTTGTATTCAATTCTATATGATCTGATACAAGTGTGCCAATATCGTGTATCTGACCTTCAAGTTTTTCATAGCTGACATTCAATCCCTGTGCTTCTTTTTCTGCAATGTCTTTTAACCGACCCAATGCTTCAGAGCGGATCACGTTCGAGGAAGAATTAACGGATAGATACGAAATTACTCCAATTAAAAGAGCTGAACAAACCAATATTGAAATGATAATACTCATGCGGATGCTTTTCATATTTTAATCTCCTTAATCAAAATGAAATGACTTGTTTTCATGGAACTTTTGGGTGAATTTTTT
>JBBRWP010000155.1:0-7668 GCA_038249175.1 Acetivibrionales bacterium | reverse complement strand
TTTCCAGCCGATTATGCACCTGCGGCACGTCCATGCTAAAATTGCGCCACGTGCGCAAATACCAAGCCTCTGCGATTGGGAGCAGGTTTTGCTGTTTCATTTTACATCCTTGTCATCTTTTTTCTGCCAATAGCGCCTAGTACGTTGTAACGTTTATAACTTTCACTTTCTGATTGAAAATAATAAGCCCAGCCAAGGTCTCAGCATGCCTGTTGGTACACTTTTAATTGTTACAACGCACTGATCTTTATCTTGTGAAGGTCCGTCTGCTATCGATTTCACTGATACAACGGGCTTCATTCCTACTAAATAATTACAACAATAAAAACACTTAACCACAACTCCTATAATCATCACAGCCACGGTCTTCACTCTTGCACTTGCACCATATGCCACAAGGTGCTGGAACAATCGCCGCACGATACAAATCGCTGTCCGGGGAAATCAACTCAGGTTCAAACCATATGCCAAACTGCAATTTTTCGTTATTCACACGGTTTACAAGTCCAGTCCCGCCGTTTGGCAGTTTTTTGCTGTTCACTACCCAGTCCCCCAGCGAAGATTTATCGTCATTGCGACGGCCAAACCAACCGTCGTCCATGACCAGGAGATCCATCCCGGCCTGATGGGCAACAGCCACCAGATGCACCAGCTTGTCTTCATCGAAATTAAAATAGGTCGCTTCCCAGTTGTTGATAAACACAGGCCGTAAAGCATCTCTGAAAGCCCCTTGGGCCAGGCGTGTGCAGTATAAACGATGGTAAATGCGGGACATGCCAGCCAAACCGGCATAAGAGTGAACCAGAACAGCTTCCGGACTTTGAAAAGTCTCATCCGCTGCCTGACCTCCATAAAAACTGAAGTTATCTGTGATGATTACGCCAGCAAGCCCGGTTGAAAATCCTGCATCAGGCCTTCAAAAATGGGCACCAGGCCGGGTATTTTCAGCAGTTCATTGGGCCTCGTCAAAGGCAGTGGTGTTACAAATTTATGAATCCCGCTTGTCTCAATAACCGTTGCCACAAATTCTGCACAGGTATGGCGCTTCTTTAAATAGTAGGGCTTTCCGATCAGATTGCCAAATAAAGCGGCATGGTTATAGTGGTATTCTTTTCTATGCATTAAATAATACCTGATCATTGCGCTCACTTCTTCATACTCTTCATCCGTCACATCCAATGAACAAATGATGCACTGGGTTTTGGGATGATGACGATACAAACCTTCACGCACTTTTTCACGGATAAACCCCCCAACAACTGGGAAATATCGTAATTTTCGGCCAAATGTCCAGAAATACGTCAAGGAGTCATCAATCCCGATGGCTGCATGATTATACGGTGCTTTGGTTATGAACCGAATGGCTTCTGAGATGAAGGTGTCCGCCTGCGCCAGTAATAAATAGATTTTTTTCATATTTGACTATATTCCTTTCGCTTTGTTATGAACAAAACGTTATGAAAATGCTGCCGTTTATAGTTTACACAGCACTTGTATTCTAAAAGGTTCAAATACCCGGCACCCAGGCACGCAAAGCCGTACAATGGCCGTGGATACTGTACTTGTGCACGTTTGCGGGAACGAGTATAGATTCCCCCATTTTTACAACCATTTCACCGCCATTCCAGGAAAGAATAGCCTCACCCGCAAGTACCATCAGCAACTCAAAGCGATAACCGTTTGGGGAAAAAGACAGACTATTTTTGAGAACTAAACGTTCTACCGCAAAATACTTATTTTTCACCAATAAAGTCTGACTGTCACTATCCGTTGCAAGCGTCGCGGCCATCTGTTTTTGACCCGAATAAGGCTGTGCGTGGAAGTCTATGACATCCAACGCTTTCTCTATATGCAACGGGCGTGTATTCCCGGCTGCATCTTTACGGTTATAATCAAACACACGATAGGTTGTGTTGGAACTCTGCTGTATTTCAGCGATGATAATGCCTGCACCAATTGCATGCACCAGACCGGCGGGGATGTCAAAAAAGTCACCCTTTTTCACAGGTATTTCTTCCAAACAACTTTCAATATTGTTTTTCTGAACAGCCGCTGAAAAAATTTCCTTTGTCACACCGTCTTTTAGACCGTAAATGAGCTTTGCACCGGGTTTGGCATCCAAAACCACCCACATTTCTGTCTTCCCCAAGCCACCATTTTCATGGATGCGGGCATAATCGTCATTCGGATGCACCTGCACTGACAGCCTGTCGTTGGCATCTATAACTTTCACCAATAGGGGAAAATGGATAAGGCTGGACGGTGGAACCGCTGTGCCGGCAAATTCTTGTCCGTATTTTTCAAGTAGTTCCGGTATAGTTTTCCCTTTTAAGGAGCCATTTGAAACAACACCAAGACCATCCGGATGTCCGGATATTTCCCAACTCTCTGCAACAATGCCTTCCGGCAGCGTTTTTCCTAGTTTTTCAAGGCCACGACCACCCCAAATATAGTCTTTCATGGCAGGGGTAAATTTCAGTGGATACAACAATTTTGTAAGCCTCCGAACATGTTTCGTTATTTTGCTGAATACAAGCATACTTTAGAGTTTGTTTTTGTTCTTATTAACAAGGGCTTCGTTCTTCTCCAAGTATAATGATTCTATAGGCAATCGTCAATCTTTATGATTACATCCCAAAAAGTCACTCAGTGACTTTTTGGTGCAAGTTATCGTCAGATGACTTGCACCAACATTCACAGAATGCTGGGTAATCGTTTTGATTTGTCCCAGACTGCAACTTTGTTGCTATTTCCCGCAATATGAAATCGGCCTTTGCGCACCGCCATCCTATTTGACCAAAACAGGGCTGACCGTTACAATGAAGCTACAAGAGAAAAGAGGTAAGCTATGCCATTTGATGGAATTGTTGCGCATGCCATTGCGCTGGAACTGAACGATAAGTTGCAAGGTGGCCGCATCGGAAAAATACAGCAGCCGAACCGGGAAACTGTCATCATACCCGTGCGTGCCGGTGGCGAAAACTATAAACTGCTGGCCAGCCGCAGTGGATCGAATGCCCGTATCCACTTAACAGCTGATGACAGCGCTGAAAATCCGGCATCACCGCCGATGTTTTGCATGCTGCTGCGCAAGCATTTAGGCGGCGGTATTATCCGCTCAGTTACCTGTCCTGAATTTGAGCGCATCGTGGTGGTGGAAGTTGAAACCGAGGATGAACTGGGCGATCGCAGTATCAAAAAGCTTGTTGTGGAAGTGATGGGGCGTCACAGCAACATCATTCTCTTAAACCGCGACGATATTATTCTCGATGCTGCCAGGCACGTCGATGTCGAGATGAGCCGTGTCCGTGAGGTTCTCCCTGCCCACCCTTATTATTCACCGCCGGCACAAAACAAGATGAACCTTATGCTGCCCCAAACACCTGCAAAAGCTCTTTTTGAGATTACAGCCTCTTCAAAAAAGCTTGCTGCGGTCGTGTTGGACCAAATTCGTGGTTTCTCGCCCATCCTTTGCCGTGAACTCTGCCACCGCGCAGCTGTTGATGCCGATAAAGCAGCGGATACGCTGGAAGATGATGAAAAAACCCGCTTGTTGCATACCCTGACAGACTTGCACAAACGGTTAATCCAATCACAGTTTCAGCCCTGTAATGTTATCGATCTCTCCACTAAACAGGTTGCAGACTTTCATGCATGGCAACTGTCAGTCATCGGCAGTTTAGAAGCAGCAGAAACCATCAGCGCTGCCCTGGACCTCTTCTTCTCAGAACGGGATGCAAAAGCGAAGCTCTCCGGAAAACGAGCGGAACTGTCGAAAGTGGTACAGCAAAATGTAAATCATGTACAAAGGCGCTTGAATACTCAGCTGGATACCCTGGCTGTTAACGCGGACTTTGGCAAACTGCAAAAATATGGTGAACTCATTACTGCCAATATTTATCATCTGGATGAAGGTATCACAGAGGCCACCGTGGTCGACTATTACACTGAGGATGGGCAAACAGTGATCATTCCCATGGAAGTCAATCTGTCCCCGCAACGCAATGCACAACGCTATTTCAAAAAATACCAAAAAGCAAAATCTGCCTGTCGTTATGCAGAAAGTCAGTTGGATGGCCTAAAGTCTGAATTGGATTATTTGGAAAGCCTGCTCTTCGCCATTGAAAATGCAGAATCCGTGAAGGATTTTCAGGAGATTCGTGATGAGATGATTTCCGGCGACTACTTAAAAGCGCCGGTTCGCCGCCTTGGTAAAGGAGGAAGACCAAAGCCAAAGTCTTCCTCTGGTAATCCGGCACCGGCAGAACCGCTCGTGGTGCAGTCGATCGATGGCTTTGATATTTTTATTGGCCGGAATAACCGGCAGAACGACCGTTTAACACTAAAAATGGCAAGGTCGGAAGACCTGTGGTTTCACATCAAACATTTCTCCGGTTCACATGTGGTAGTACGTACCGATGGTAAAACGGTTCCACCAACTACGATAGAGGAAGCGGCCGGCTACGCCGCCTGGCACAGCAAGGCAAAACAATCGGCAAAGGCGGAAGTGGATTTTACACAGATTCGAAACGTCAAAAAACCATCCGGCGGGAAACCCGGAATGGTCATTTATGTGAACTATGAAACCATTTTGGCAGAACCAAAACAACCACAAGTTTGAAACCTTAAAACCATAAAAAAATTAAGAAATTAATAACACGACAGCGTAACTTCGATATTTTATCAAGTTTGATAGCGTTTTTTGAAATTTTGAATTGCTGTCAGGTAGCATAAATACAGTGTCGCAGAAATTTATATTTTAAACTCACGCTGTAGTGATAAACTAAAAAATTAAAACCTTAAAAACCTTCTACAGCAGATACCGCACTATATGGTATTATTTACCATAACTATAGGGATCCGAAAATTAAAACACTCTTTCTACGGCCCTTTGCACATTGTAAAGGGCTTTTTCTTTGTCGATTGTCAGGAATTCTCCATTTTTATATAGGACTTTGCCATCAACCATGGTCAATACCACATCGGATGAACGACCCGAATAAGCGACCGCGGATAGCGGGTTGTGCAGCGGCTGCCAGTGGGCTCCTCTGATATCCACCATTTGCAGATCTGCTTTCCAGCCAAGTTGTAAACGGCCGCTCTGCGGAAAGCCCATGGCTTTGGCACCGTTCACCGTGGCCATTTCCAATGCAATCCCTGCATCTACGGCCAGCGGATTCAGACTGGCACCTTTGTGCAAGAGGGCGGCCAGGTTCATCTCCGCCCACATATCCAAGCCATTGTTGCTCGATGCGCCGTCTGTCCCCAATGCAACAGATAACCCCGCTTCCTGCATTTTGACGACAGGTGCAATACCGGAAGCCAGTTTCAGGTTGCTGCGCGGGTTGTGTGCTACGGTGACCCCCTGTTTTGCAAGGAGGACTATATCATCCTCTGTCACGTGGACACAATGCGCCGCGATTGTTCGATTGTTCAGAATGCCTAAATCCGCCAGGTAAGCTACCGGTGTTTTCCCATGCTGCTGCAGGCAGTCCTCATGCTCTTTCCTGGTTTCATCCACATGAATGTGAATACCCATGTTTTGTTCTTCCGATATTTCTGAGATAGCCTTTAAATAATCTGCTGAACAGGTATAGATTGCATGCGGCCCAAGCCCCATGTGCAGTCGGCCATTTCCGGCACCATGCCAGTGCCGGTACAAGGACAAACTGTCCACAATCCGTTCGTCGGACGCAAATTGTTCTTTCGCCGTTCCATACACAGGCAAAGCTGCAGCATCGGAAGGGTTCCCGACCATATGGGTGAGGCCGCGAGTTAAATAGGCCCGCATCCCGCTTTCCACAACGGCCTTCGCGGTTTCATCACAAAAATAATACATGTCTGTAAAGCCGGCGCAGCCACTCGCCAGCATCTCCATCATGCCCAACTGGGTGCCGGCATAGATATCTGATGCGGTAAATCGATCCTCCACCGGGAAAATCTTTGTAAACAGCCATGTTTGCAGGTCCATATCATCAGCATAATTGCGCAGCAATGTCATGGGGATATGCGTATGGGCATTAAAAAAAGCCGGCAGTAAAAGCTTCCCATGACAAGAGATGCGCTCACTGACACGCATTTCTATCTTTCCCGGCTCTCCGGTTCCAATCCCGGTAATCATGTCACCTTCTATCAATAAATAAGCATTATTCAGCACATGGTGACCTTCACCAGCAATGATGCTTGCGTTTTCAAACAAGATGCCCATATTTTAAATATTCCTTTCACTTCGAGCTGCCATATAACTTGCTGAAAATGCTGCGCATTTTCAGATCTTTATTCCTTATTCCCAACGATACAGGGCTAAAATCCGCTCTGCTGTCTTTAAGCCGTCCACAGCTGCACTCATGATGCCACCGGCATAACCCGCGCCTTCCCCAGCCGGAAACAGCCCCTGAATGCCATTGGCCTCTCCACTGTCATCACGCAAAATCCGCACTGGCGAAGAAGTCCTTGTTTCAAAACCAGTCAAGACAGCGTCCGTCGCAGCAAAGCCGCGCATTTTCTGATCGAACAAGGGGACCGCTGCGCGCATCCGCGCCACAATTTCCGGGGGTAGTGCTGTATCTAAGCGTGTCAATGCCACCGCACCGGTATAGGAAGGCTTTATGTTGCCCAGCTGAACCGTTTTCTTCCCGGTCATAAAGTCACCCAGGGTTTGTACCGGGGCAGCACCCTCTGAGTTCCCTAAGCGGTAAGCCGCCTGTTCCAGCCGTCTCTGGTATTGTACACCGTCCAAAGGATG
This sequence comes from Acetivibrionales bacterium, assembly GCA_038249175.1. GTDB lineage: Bacteria > Bacillota > Clostridia > DSM-8532 > DSM-8532 > JAEWSN01. Next base: position 923 of record JBBRWP010000155.1, on the reverse strand, counting down.
GCTGCCGGTATCCTGTGTGTCGACCGAAACAACAAACGCACTGTTGGCGTTCCTGCCGCCTCTCGCATGATTGCTCATGCCATTGGTCACAACGGTTTCTTTTTCTGAAGCTGCTCCCACCACGACGCCACCCGGGCACATACAAAAGGTATAGGCAGTCCTATCCGCAAAACGTTCAAACAACTGATACTCTGCTGCACCAAGCTTTTCATGCACTAAAGAGCCGTATCGTGCCCGATGAATATCTTCTTGCAGGTGTTCAATACGAACGCCCACAGAAAACGGTTTTGCCTGCATTTGTACACCGCTTGCGAAAAGGCTTTCAAAGGTATCCCTGGCACTGTGACCAATGGCGGCCACCACCAATTCGGCATCCAATAGACTGCCATCGGCCAATAGAACACCTTTTACCTGTCCTTCAGAGAGTACAATCTGCTTTACGCAGGTACCATAATGGATACTGGCACCCTGCGCAAGCAGGGTTTCACGTATTTTTACCAGAATGGTTTGCAAAACATCGGTACCAATATGCGGCTTGGCCTTATACAGGATTTCCGCCGGTGCACCAAAGGCAACAAGGGCTGCTAAAACATCATCACAGCGTGGGTCGTGAATGCGGGTGGTCAGTTTACCGTCCGAAAAAGCACCGGCACCACCCTCACCAAACTGTACGTTCGATTCCGTATTGAGTGTCTGACCTTGCCAATACGCCTTAACATCAGCAGCTCTTTGTTCCACCGGCTGTCCCCGCTCCAATAGAATGGGTCTTAGTCCCGCTTTTACCAGCAGCAGTGCACAAAAAAGACCACAGGGACCGGTACCAATGACAATAGGGCGTGTTGAACATTTTTTCTGGTTTAAAAAGGGTATCTTGCAGTCTTGATGTAAACGAATCAGTCCATCTGTTTCGGATGCCGGTTGTG
>JBBRWP010000154.1:0-7720 GCA_038249175.1 Acetivibrionales bacterium | reverse complement strand
GTAAACAAGGTATGTCGATGAAAGCCATCCAGGTGAACACTTGTATGTGTTTCACTGCGATTGCCAAGCTCGGCCACTTCCACTCGCACCGCAGCTTCTACGCTGCCGCCTACGATTTTGCCTCTGGCGGAGTCCACAAAAACCTGTTTGGCTTTAATTTTGGCATTCATAGCATAAAACCCGATATAGACATTTCCTTCACATTCCACCGTGACATCAGAAAGATATTTCACATAAAGGTTTTTTCGGCAACGGATGACAGCACGTCCTTTGCCGGCAATGCCGCCACGGATATAGATACTGCCATCCCGGCTGACAATTTCATCGGCACCGCCAACCCCATATTCACCTAAAATTTCAATGTCCCTGTCTGCTGCAATGCTATAATTGTCTTCCACTGTGCCTTTGACTGTTAATGCACCATTATAATCGATGTTGCCTGTGCTGTAATCGATGTTGCCCGTCACTTCCATATAGTTATATACACCCACCACATCGCCACGATAAAAAACTGCCCCGCTTTTCCGTGCACGGAGGTTCAGCCTGTCTGCCGAGAGTTCTTCGAGGACCGTTGACCGTTCATAATGAAGGGGATAGGATATGCCGGGACGTGCAGGAATGGCACGGCCGGCAAGGTCGACACCGGCTGTGCCCAACGTCGGATTGATGCGTTCACCCAGCCAGTCACCTTCTTTTACTTTTTGAATCAAATCCATTTCATACTGGCTGTCAACCCCGGCCTCTATGACTTCCGGCTTTGACGGCATCAAAGCAATCATTTTTACTTCCGCATCCTGCCCATCGACCGCAGGCAACCCTTCTGCAATCAAATACGGGGTGCCATTGGTCAGTGTCTTCGTCAACAGATCCGAGTGGATACCGTAATGAATACCCGAGCTGCGCAAGGTCGCACCGATCTCTTTGACAAGATCTGCACGATTGGAAGACAGCAGTTTCCCCTCACGGGTATGCAGCATCAACCAGGCCTTCATGTTATCTTCTGAGATGATCAAGTCAATCTCTTTATCATGGTTCGTGTTTTTCTGTGTCATAACAACCTCTTTTCGCTACCGGCCACCTGTCCGCGGAAATAAAAAACAGCCAACTGTGTCCGATCGCGCAGCTGCAATTTTTCTAAAATACTGCTGATATAATTCCGGACGGTGCCATCGCTCAAGTGAAGTGCCAATGCAATTTCACGGTTGTTCCGTCCCTTTGCAATTTGTTCGATGACTTCATATTCTTTGTCCAGAATACCAAAAGCGGCATACGTTGTAAATGAACCTCCAGATAGGAGCATGGGTATTTTCGTACTGATTTCATCGCCATAAACACATTGTCCGGCACAAACAGCTTGCAGGGACGGCACGATACAGTCAAAATTCTGTTTCAGAATATAGCCTTTGGCGCCAATCTTCAGGGCACGGATAATGTATTCATCGTCGGAAAAAGTTGTCAGGAGTAGAATCCGGGCATTCACAACCTCCTTTAGAATTGTCTCCGCAGCATCCAGTCCGGAGCAGTTTTTCATTTGAATGTCCATTAACAACACGTCTGGCTTCAATCGCCTGAACAATGCCACGGCTTCATACCCATCATGTCCTATGCCACTGACCGCAACACCAGGAGTGGCTTCAAGCAGAACCTTTATTGCAGCACAGACAAGTTTATCATCATCAACAATCAGAACTGTCATCCGTCACCCCTTCCCTATTGGTTTTGGGTACGGAAACAAAGATTCGAAATCCGTTTTCAGTGAACACATTGCATTGGCCATGTAAAGTTGAAATTCGCGTCATCATATTCTTCAATCCTATTCCCTCATTCTGGTTTCTAGTGATATGTGTGCCATTATCATGGACAATCAATTGATAAAGCGCCGGCTGTTCCTGTATATGAATTGTAACACGAGTGGCATTGGAATGTTTAGCAACATTGGATAAGGCTTCTTTTACAATGGCTAAAAATGCAATTTTTATGCTAGTATCAACGAATTCATCCATATTCATCTGTAGATGCACCGGACAGAATGAAAAAGCTTCTACCGTTTTGGTTGTTTCATCTCTCAGGTGAACCACATCTTTGACCATTGCGTGGACGCTGCTGCGTATGTTCTCCATCGCAGCGACTAAAGTTGTTTTCAAATTCTCCAATGACTCCTGGCTGGTGTGCTCTTTCGATAGAACCATGACTGCACCCAATTGCAACAGTCCTCGCGATAAGAGATGCCCCACGTTATCATGAATCTCACGTGCAATTCTTCCCCTTTCCGCAAGCATCGCCATCTGGCGCTCATTTTCCCGCAATTCAATCAGATTTTTATTCTTTTTTTCAAAGACGACAGCATCGTCATCCGCAATTTCTCGCAGTATTTCGAAGTTGTGTTTCATGGCAATATAGTCTGCAACATGCTTTTTCAGTAAGAATCCGATACCAAACAATAATGAAAGCCCAACCAGTATTTGAGGGGAAAACGACGCATAATGAAAAACAAATGGTGCAACAGCGAAGACCGACACGTAGCTAGAAGATGTGCAGTAAAACTGATAAGACAAAAATGGCAGAAAATACATGAGCGGATCATAAAAAAAACAAGCTGCAATATACAAAAGCATAAGACCAATTTGAATGGTGCTTTGTCCAACAAAAATGAAAACAGTACTGACAATGGTCGCAATCATCAGTGGTACAATCATATAAACACTCAACTCTGCTGTCATATAGACAGCCAGACAACAAAGCATTAATACAAGCCTGTCTATCAACCCATTCATAGTATCTCCTTTGAAAAATGATCTGCCCCACTTTTTCTGCGATCGCATGACATATGTCATGTGAACTTTGGCCAATCCTCACTGAACATTATAACATTCCATGGTTATAATCAGAGCATAGCTTCATCATGTTCCTTAAGCATATTTCACTGTTAATATCAGTCATGAAAACAAGATTGCTGTGCTAACATTGTGATTTTTGCCTTTTCGGGATTTGAATCAGGGTATTCACTGGATTCAAACAACTATTTTTCTGGAGAGAAAACCAAAAGAATCAAGACTTTATTCAGGGAGGGCACATGGTTGTACAAATTAAGGATCTCGTAAAACGTTATAAAGGACTGACTGCTGTTGACCACTTTGATTTGGATGTGAAAGAGGGTGAAATTCTTGGTTTACTCGGACCAAACGGTTCGGGCAAAACAACCATTATCCATTGTATCCTGTCCTTGTTAAAGTATGATAAGGGTAGTATTCATGTATTTGAAAAGCCAATATCGCCAAGTGCCTATGATATTAAGAAAAATATTGGTGTTGTGATGCAGAATATTGCTGTATTTAATGAACTGACCGTTTATGAAAATATCGATTATTTTTGTGGTCTCTATATTCAAAACCGACAGGAACGCGCTTGTTTGGTGAATGAAGCCATTGAATTTGTCGGACTGAATGATTTTCGTAAGTTTTATCCGAAAAAACTTAGCGGCGGCCTTTTGCGACGACTGAACATCGCCTGCGGTATTGCACATAAACCCAAGCTCATATTGCTGGATGAACCAACAGTTGCTGTGGATCCTCAAAGCCGGAATAATATTCTGGAAGGTATTCAAAAGCTAAACCGTGAAGGCGCAACCATCATCTATACTTCCCATTACATGGAAGAGGTTGAACAAATCTGTTCCCGTATTGTCATCATGGATAAAGGGAAATCTGTAGTTAGCGGCACATCGACTGAATTGAAGTCAATGATTCACCTCGTAGAAAAAGTAACACTGGAGATTACTGATCTACCTGCTGAAATCATGGAAAAAATGCAGCGCCTGCCAACAATAACAAAGGTGACATATGAAAACAATATGCTTTGTGTTCACTTTATGCAAAACACCAACAACCTGATAAACCTTTTAGAAAACTTGAAGCCTTATCATTTGAATATTGGGAAAATTTATTCCGAACAACCCAGCCTGAATGACGTTTTTTTAGAAATTACGGGAAAAGAATTGCGGGACTAAATCTGAAAATGCACAGCATTTTCAGCAGGCTTTGTGCGAACTTGCCGAAGCTGCATGGGACTAAATCTGAAAATGCACAGCATTTTCAGCAGGCTTTGTGCGAAAGCGATAAGGACCCATGGAGTATATAAGGGTTCCTGCCACAGAAATTCCGTTTCTGGCAGTGTTGTGCATGAATGCGATGGCTGTGAATGCGGACAGAAATTTTCGAATGACAAACGAACGCGGGAGGAAAAAATCATGTTTATTCATCTCATTAAGTATCGCTTTTTATGTTTGCTGCGTGATAAGCAACTCATCTTTTGGACGCTATTGTTCCCGGTTTTACTGGCAACACTTTTTCACTTCGCATTCTCGAATCTGAACAAAAATGAAATACTCCTGACCATCCCGATTGCCGTCGTTGAAAATACTGCATTTATGGAAGATACAGCTTTGGCTGACGCATTGAAAGCTGTATCGCAAAATGCAACAACAAGCGGTCAAGCATTATTCGAAATCCAGTATACAGATGAAAAGAAAGCGCAGAACTTACTTAAAAACAACAAAATATCCGGATACATCATTCGTGGAACAGGCATTCAGATTTATGTGAACAAATCCGGGCTGGATGAAACAATTCTACGCAGTTTTTTTAATGAATACCTGCAAACAAGTGCCACAATGATGCATATTATTCATGCGGATCCCACCTCACTGAACAATGGTTTTGTTGCAGCTGTGCAGTCAAGAAACAATTACCTGCGGGATCAACCGATAAGCCGCTCTTATCCGGACACAACCTTTAGCTACTTCTATGCGCTCATTGCCATGTTCTGCCTGTACGGCAGCTTTTGGGGCGTCAAGGAGATGACGGACACGCAGGCGAACCAGTCCGCTCAGGGAGCCCGACTGGGTATTGCACCGGTGCATAAATTAAAGCTTCTCATTTACGATCTGCTTGCCGCCCTGGTCATACAATTTTCCCAAATGCTTATTTTTCTTGCATTTTTACGATATGTCATTGGAGTCAATTACGGAGACAGACTGGGACCCATTCTCCTGCTCTGTTTCATTGGAAGCATTGTTGGTATTGGCATGGGATCTTTTATCGGTTCATTGATCACAGGCAACGAAGGATTAAAAATTGCGATACAAATAACAGTTTCCATGGTCCTGTCATTCTTATCCGGCATGATGTATGTGAACATGAAGTACATCGTCATGACCAAAGCTCCGGCACTTGGTTATAACCCAGCAACGCTCATCAGCGATGGTTTCTATGCTCTTTATACATTTGACAGCCTGTCCCGATTTTACACCAACATATTGTGGCTTCTGGCCTATATCATCTTATTCTGCTCCGGAACCTATTTTGTAGTCAGGAGGCAAAAATATGCAAGTATATAAAGCCTGCTTTAAAATCATCAAAAAAAATCTGCCGGCGATGTCCATTTACATTTTCATTTTTTTAGCAATGGCCCTCATTATGAGTAAAGCCAATTTCAATGCCTCACAAGAGATGTTCCATGATGTGAAAGTAAAAGTGGCCATACAAAACGATGATACAACGAACCCGATTACCGAAGGGTTTATACAATACATGAAAGAACATGCCATTTTTGTTGATTTACCAAGCAATCCTGAAAAAAGGCAGGATGCACTCTATTACCGGGTTGTGGATACGATTCTTATTATTCCCGCCGGGTTTACAGATGCATTGATTCGTCAAGCGCAGGTCAGTAGAAACAATTCGCAGGAAGTGACATTCCCCACAATCGGTAAAGTGTCCATACCGCAAAGCAATACCGCTTACTACTCAGATTTGCTTGTGAATCGTTATTTTGAAACAACGCGTATTTATTTGACTTTCTCACCTGCAATGGATATGGAAGAGATGAAATTCGCCATTTTGAATGACTTATCTCAAAATGCTGAAACGACATTTTACGAAAACGATACCACTGCAAGTGGTATAAACCGCAATGTGTACTATTACAATTATTTGGCCTATTCACTGTTTGCAACTTTTATCTTGGGTATTGGAACCATTATGACTGTATTTAATGAAACAAACCTGAAAAACCGAACATTTGCATCCCCACTCAAATCCAGTGCCTACAACATTCAACTGCTTATGGGAACCTTGTCGTTTGCCTTGATTATTTTCTTGGGTATGAACCTGTTGTCTTTTGCACTTTATTGGAAATATATGATTACACTGAACGGGTTGCTGCTTGTTCTTAATTCCTTTGTCTTTACTTTATCCACACTTGCTGTCAGCTTTTTAATTGGAAACATTGTCAAAAACCGGAATGCACAAAGTGCAGCAGCCAATGTCGTCACACTGGGCACCTGTTTCATCAGCGGTGTTTTTGTTCCACAGGAATTGCTTGGAAAATCGGTTTTACAGGTTGCCTCTTTTACCCCCACCTATTGGTTTGTGAAAGTAAATGAAGCCATTGGCAGAACCACAACATTTCAGTGGGAGAATCTTCGTCCAATTTTTGGCGATATGCTGATTGAATTGATCTTTGGTCTTGCGATTTTGGGGGTAACACTTGTCCTCCTGCGTCAAAGACAGCAGGAGGAACGCTGAACATGTTCATCCCTTTTAGCATTGCATGTATTCGTGCAGATCTTCGTTGAATTCATGACAAGAGCCATAAATGATTCTGGTGCAAGAACCCCGATTTTGGCTCCGTAAGAACTGAAATTAGGTAAATATCTCATAATGAAGGGGCATTCGCATTCACCTTATGACAATACACAAAAGTCCAAAACAAAAGAGCGTTCCATTTGGAAACGCTCTTTTGTTTTTGGTGACCCCAGGGGGAATTGAACCCCCGTTACAGCCTTGAAAGGGCCGTGTCTTAACCTCTTGACCATGGGGCCTACTATAGAAACAATGCCAAATTTCCATAAGGAAAAATGGGATTGATTTCGATGAAATGGTAGCGGCGGTCGGAATTGAACCAACGACACTTCGGGTATGAACCGAATGCTCTAGCCATCTGAGCTACGCCGCCATATGCGTTATTATTTCTTCACCCGCGTAAGGCGCTTTTCTATTCTAACAGAGGGTTATGACTTTCGTCAAGCACCTTTTTCAAACCTTTTTCAAACTTCACGCGCGGCAGCATCACCTGGTGCTTACAACCTTCACATTCCATACGGACATCCGCGCCCGTTCGCATGACTTTCCACACCTTTGAGCCGCAGGGATGTGCTTTTTTCATCTCAACACGATCGCCCACGTTGAACACTTTGATGGGCATAGCCATAAACAGACCCCCTGTAAACAAAACGCAGGGTACTGATGTCCCCCGCGTTAATTCGATAAACCATTGTTTCCTTCTCAAATACCATTCGTGTCGTGTTGTAGAAAAACTGTTGCATTCCAATGTTGTGTTATGGCAATTGTTTTGGCACGATTTAAAAGTTAACAACTTAAGCAAGATGAATCTAACTTCAGACCGCAGAAGCAATTCCTACAAGGAGCATCTCAACGACCTGGGCAACTTGGCACTAACCCTTCATTTTTACCAATGCCGCTTCTTCATTATCAAAGATCTCTATGAAACGGTTCAGCTTTGTCACTTCAAACAGACGGAAAATATCGGCCGTCAGATTGCACATTGATAAACGGCCACCTTTTTCACGAAACTTTTTGAAGGCATCCAGAATAATACCGATGCCGGCGCTGTTCATATAACTTATGACGGTCATATTTAG
>JBBRWP010000153.1:0-7752 GCA_038249175.1 Acetivibrionales bacterium | reverse complement strand
TTGTAATAATGTCGGATTACTAATGTATAGGAGAATTATATAGGAAAGGTCAGATATTTTATAGCAAGCCTTATGGATGTATTGAAAAATTTTGATGTGTTTCACTTAATATTTGAACCGAGGGATGCTGATGTGATACTACTTTTTACAAATCGATAAGGACCCTTCATATCATCAGCCAGGTATGGATGCAAATGCACAGAAAAGAGAAATCGGACGATTAATCCCCGCTAATAGACAAAACACTTTCCATGCATCTGTCTCTACTGGCTATATAATCTGCAAAGGTTACCTTACATGCTATATCCGGGAAAAGTGATTCTTGCCCGTCATCCTTTATCGTTTCATAATACTCTGTGGAGTACCTAATTTTGAGTTCTGAATTTTTCAGCTGCAAATATGATACTTCCCCATAACAATTGGGTTTGCCACCGGTAGCTTCACCGATAAAAATCGCAGCTGTCTTGTTTTTAAGGGCATAAGCATTCAAGAGCGCCGATGAGAATGTATCTCTTCCGATAATAACAAAAATATTGCCTCTTTTGTTCATCTTCTGATTATTCGAAAGATCTTCTATAAACGGATCAAGTAGGCTTGAATCCCCGCCGAGATTATTCCGCAGGTCGACAATCAGTTTTTGGATCTGATTTTTATCGATGTAATCCAATAAGTCCGCACAAAAATCTTTCACAGAAATATTGATTCTGTCTTTACAGGAATTGTAATTTAAATACATCGTATTTTGACTTTCAAGAAAATGGCTCCAGAAATTTTTGTCTTTATTCTGTCTAAATAAAGGAATGCTTGCTGTCGAAGATATATCGTCAGTCAAGGGAACACCCTCTGTAAAAGGTATATCCTCTGTCGAATGAATCTCCGACCCTATCATCGATCTTTGAAAATCAAAAGACTTGCAGGTAGCTGCAATTACTTTCGCGGTCTTACCATTTCGTCCTTCGACAATAAGCTCGACTTCATCAAAGTTGTCAATAATTTCAAGACCATACAGAACCTCAGCGGACGAGAGGTATTTTGGTAGCTGTGACTTTAAAAACGAAGGATTCTCATGCGGGATGATTTCCGTAATTTTTTGTATAATTTCCTCAATCGCGATTTCATTGATATGTGTTACTTTTCGATGCAAAAAATCCTCATACCCCTGGGTCGCATCAACAACATATATTCCCTCTTCAAACCAATAAAATATAAAAGGAATAAACCGCATGGAAGGCATCATAAGCGCGGTATGTGCGTCTTTGAAAGACGCGATTATTTTGGCAATATTCACCGCAATCATAAATTGATCGTATTCTTCCAGATTATTTTTAAGCTCGAGAATCTGTCTGGTAAAATCCGTTTCGGCGCAAGAAAAAAACAGGTTTTTATGTCTCTTGGGCAATTCTACAGCCAATTGGTCAATATCTTCCTGCCAATTGGCAAACCAGTTATCCGCCATTTTTATACTCCATACACCCTCTTCAAGTTCACACAAATTTTACTAAAATGCTACGCATTTCCAGAGCCATACTCCATGCACCCTCTTCAAGTTCACACAAATCTTGCTGAAAATGCTGCGCATTTTCAGAGTTCTGCCTGATGCTTTTCTGTATCTTGGCGACTGACAGCGTGAAAAAGCCTGTACCTGTGTGAACCAGCTGCGTGTTCATCATAAAACCGCGCTTTCCAAGATACTGAATGCTATGTTGTGACAGTCTATCTCCGCCAGTACCCCATAGGGAATACAGCATTTCGGTTCACAATGGCCAAAACTGAGGTTGTACAGTACCGGCAAATTAACCCTGTCATATTCAGCAAGTACTTTTATGATCTCGGTTTTATATTCATCATAATATTTTTCACCGTAGGGTTTTCCGAAAATAATGCCATTAATCGTTTCAAGAATCCCTATCGCACCGAGAGAACGAAGCATATAACGAAAACTATCCGGTGTCGGCATTTCTTCACTCGATTCAAGAAACAGAATGGCATCATGAAAATCCTCAAGTGCAGGGAACAGTTCTGTGCCACGAAGCCAATCCATAACCTCGATGCAGCCGCCAATTAATTGTCCAGTGACCTTGCCGCTCCCCTGCAATAACTCATAACCCTTATTGGAATTGAATTTTCGGGCAGTGTCCCTGTTTTCTAGCAGCCAAGGTAGATACTCTGCCGTCCAATTTTCAGAAGGTGAAATTCTACCAATTGGCGCATTTGAAAACAACGTCTTCTTCAGCCACGCCACGGTATACTCGGACATTTCAATATTCTCGGCAAAATCCGATAATATGGCCGGGCCATAAATGCTGGACAGACCGGCTTTGTAGCACATAAAATGGTTGACCGTTGTGTCAGAGTAACCTATAAATAGTTTTGGATTCTTACGGATAACGTCAAAGTCGATATAGGGTAAGAGTCGAATGGTTTCCTCTCCACCGATACAAGCGAAAATACCTTTGATTGCAGTGTCAGAAAAAGCTGTCATTAAATCTTCCGCACGGGCTTCGGGGTGGTTGTAGACATAGTCCGCGCTGCTTAATGTGTGTGGCATCTCGACAACTTCAAGCCCAAACAACTTTTCAAGCCTTTCCTTGCCCTGATAATATCGCCATTTGATGTCGCCCGCACCGCCCCAAGACAGCGAAACAGTGGCAATTTTATCACCTCTATTTAATTTCGAGGGCTTAATGAGGTTCTGCATTTCATTTCCTCCTGCTGTTTGGCTCTGTTATTATTCGTTAAATGGTTGAAAAACGAAAACCTTACGTACTTCGTACACATGCCAGTTGCGGATAAAGAACAAACAAGAAATCAAGTACTTTTATCATTATGCTTCCGTCTTTATGTTTTGCTAGTGTACTGTCTGGTTGATATATAGTTAATATATGACTTAATAAAAACCGGTAATGATCGTTCATTATAGTTGGAAATATGAATTACTGATACTGCCATTATGTTAAATTTGAACCAGACAGTACACTTGTGTCAAATTGTATATATTATTTTCAACTATAGCACAAAGAACCGTTCATTTCACAGTACGCCATGATATTCTGTAAAATACCAGTTTCAAGAGTTGTGCGCATAATTCATGCGTGTTATACTGTTTGAGCGAATTCAACTAAGACGCATGGAGCATAAACAGGACAGTTCGACAGTTAATTGATCTACTGAAAAATGATGGTTGGGAGATTAAAACGCAAGTCGGTTCGCACTTGCAATTTGACAGCAGAACCGGTCCGTCCCCAAAAATGTAACCATCCCATACTGGCTAAAAAAAGCAGCTGAAGAACGTGGCATCAATTTTTCCCAAGTCCTCATGACAGCCCTCAAAGAAGAACTGGACATATTTAACAGGTAAAGTAATGACGGTCACGGGTTAGCTTTATGTTTTACTGAAAGAACAATTGAAATACTAGCACCATGAAAAAGCCTGCATCATCCTTTTATAATTATGCTTCCGTCCTCATACCTTCTAAATATGCCATCATATTGTCATCATCACTTTGCCTATAGGGATAGCTAAAGTGTTCACCGACAACGCGCGCAACGGTGCGGAAAAGTGCACAGGTCGTGAAAATGGCGACCCACAGGTTCTCATTATTGCTGTCTGAATAGGTCTTTAGGTACATCTCATAAAGATTGGCAGGCAAATATTTTTTGAAGTATTTGCCCCACATACCAGTAGTAACTGAGAAACCTGTGTTGATGCCAATAGTCCACTCGAGCATTTTATCAAGCTGTGTATGTACAATCTCATAATACATCCATAGCGCATAAGGAAGCTGATCGCGCACGATGCCTTTTGCAACATTGTTAAGGCACCACCAAAATTCATTGCAGCAACCGTCATATTGGGACTTTTCAGGCTTCTGCAACCAATATTTTCTGTCGTTTGATGGCGGAATTGGTGGCAAAATGTGATCCTTATCCAAAAGCGGAACTGTTAAGCAGTCTGCTGTGTATTCTTCAAGCATAGCCTCTATGATCTGAATGTGTAAATCAATACGGCTGCCGTCTTTAAAAAGCATTAACCACCCGTAAGATCGGCTGAAATCTGCATTTTGTCCCCAGCCAAGGTCATTTGAATCGGGTTCCTGGACAATAGCGAGTTCGCCAAACACAGAAATCCAGCTTTTGCTTGCCAAATAAGAACCAGTTTCTGTGACTACAAAAACAATGTCAAAGTCCTGATATTTGTCTTTGAGCACATTCGGGTTTGCTCTTGACCCGTTCATATAAACCGCCCGAACACGCTCATCCGCGTTGGCAATACCGAGAATCAAATGAAACATTTCCTGTTCCGTACGCATAATTATTCATCTCCATGGGGATTACCCGGATCATTGCCGCCTCTCATTTATGTATTCCCAGAGCCAAGATTGCACCTGACTTTCCTCAGTGAGTCACCTGCCTGTAAATCTTTCCTCCATAACTCCTTAAGTTATCGACATTATCGGAAATCTGTATTTTAAAGGAAAATGCCATTCTCCGAGGATGAAGAACGGATCTTCGTCCGTGTCCATATCGATGGGTTTCCAGTCCGGTGAAACGCCCAACCATTCGGGGCAGAAACCAAATTCCACGATCCGAATACCGGCAAACGGAAGTTCAAGCTTCATTGCTTCAAATGTAACCGGTGCTCTGGTAATCACATCGGCAATGAGCAACCTGTCCCCCTCCTGCTCCGCGACTAAAATGGCATCACAGCCGGGCAAATGATAGATCCCTTCCTTGTAATCCAGCAGAAGATGAAATATCCGCACAGTCTGAGCATTTAGGCTGTCCAGTGAATCAGAATATTCGCGATGCCCGTTCAGAATTTTTTGGATAAGTGCATCATCAAGATTTAACCGCAGCGCCTGGATACCCACATTATTGATTTGTACGGCGATTTCAGGGCAGTATGTCTCCACTCGCCGGAAACCAAAACGCGGGTAGAAATTTAGAACCCCTGGGTTGGCCGACAAAAATGCCGGTATTTCGGGATAGGCATTGAGCACATGCGACACCAACAGCTTTGACAAGCCTTTACCGCGTTCGCTCTTTCGGGTTGCCACAGCCCCGAACGAATGGGCGCGTACTGTTTTCCCACAGACCACCATATCCATTTTGAATATACTGACATTGGAAAGCATTTTACCATCTTCGATAATGGCATAACTCTCATATCTCTCGTCCCATAGATTTCGCTCAAACCAGGGTGCAAATGAAAAATCGAACACTTCTTTTATAAGGTCATCAAACAATGTTTGATAACCATCATTACAACCATTATTCATTGTGATTTGCATCTCATTGTCCTCCACACAAAAAATCCTCCCCGCCATGATCACGAAGGAGGATTAAAGTATAATATGATTGTATTTTAGAAAGTCGTTTCACGACTTTTCCACGTATAGCATACCAAATGAAAATCGAATAATCAAGCAGCGAAACAAACCCACCTGATAAAACAAAATTAACACAACTAACTACCTAGTGTCAAGTTGCATAAATCTCCGATTTTAAAATCATGCTGTAATCATTGATACAAAAAACTTATAGCTGAAAAAAATATATGCATTTTGACACTCGTGTATTGTATTGCTGACATATAAGTTATTGAAAAACTACTGTATTAGCTGAAGCTTCACACATAAACCCAAGTGAAGGAAATTAAAAAGCGCATGAGTCTAAATATCAATGATACAATACACTAGCATACTGAAAATACTGGTGCATGTTATCGGATGACAATTTCTACTTAAGATTCACATAGTAATTTTTAGATGCGTGATCATAAGGTTCATTGTATAATAAACAGGAACACTGATTCTTTGAATTGTGGGGTTACCGATATGGAAAGGATTACAAATCATAGACACTCTGCTCAAAAAGGGCGGTCATCCATTTTAGTGGGTGGTTTTCTGCTGTCGTTGGTCGGTGGCATGAGTTATGCCTGGGGCTCCTTCACCATACCCCTTGTTGAAGACTGGGGATGGAGCATCTATGAAGCAACGCTGCCGCTAACTGTTCTCATTGTGGTCTTTGCTTTGATGATGATCCCTGCCGGCTGGCTTCAGGACAAGTTCGGTCCAAAAAAAATTGCTCTGGCAGGATCTGTTCTCTTTCTTATCGGCTATAGTCTGGCAGCGCTTATACTTCAGATGAATCGAACCCATGTAGGGCTCATTATTACATATGGTTTTATCGTAGGTTCGGCTTGTGGTTTATCCTATGCCTGCATCGCACCGACAGCACGGAAATGGTTTCCTGATCGCCCTGGTTTTGCTGTATCTATTGCTGTCATGGGCTTTGGTCTGGCGGCTGTTGTCTTTGCACCGTTAAAAAAAGTGATGATTCTCCAGTGGGGTGTCGACGGGACTTTACTTGTCTTGGGCTTTTTCATTTTTGTACTGTCAATTATGGGTGCAAGCTTGCTGCGCAACCCACCGCCCGACTGGGTGCCACCTCTAAGTGCCGGCAAAAACAGTACAAACCACACTCAGACCATCCTACCTATACCAGATGTTCCACCACACATTTTTATCCGTCAGCCCGTCTTTTATTTTTTGTGGATTGCCCTCGCCGCAGTTATTGGCGGCGGACTGACAGCAATTGGTCTGCTGAACGCTTATGGTGAAATCAAGCTGAATCTCCCCCCCACCCAGGCCGCGTTGGCCATATCAGTTTTTTCGTTGGTAAATGGTCTGGGACGTCCTCTGGCAGGCTGGTTTGCAGATCGGATCGGCGCGATTCGTGTGATGACGGTTATGTATTTCATACAATGTATCGCATTCTTGACCTTACCCTGGGCAGCTGTAAATTTGCCTTTATTGTTGATTTACTCGGTTTTACTTGGCGCTGGTTATGCTGTGACTTTTGCATTATTCCCGGTTGTCGTCGCGCAAAAGTTTGGCACCAAATACCTGGGATTGAATTACGGGCTTGTTTTCAGTGCTTTCGCTCTAGGCGCTCTTACTGGTCTTATAGGCTCCAAGCTTCTTGACATAACCGGATCATTTGTGCCGGCATTTATTCTGGCAGGCTTGTCAACATTCATCGGACTCGTCATTCTTCTGTTTTTGCACAAAAAACTTGAACAGGATCGAGCATTGCCAGTGCACTGATTTGCTGCTGGTGCTACCCCTGGGTTCAACGTACGGCAGTTTTTAATACAACATTTCATCAAATCATTCATGCCGTCAATCGTGTCAGTTATTTAGGTTCATTCCCCATCAGGCACATGCAGGCAAGGAATTCATTGACCTTCATGTGTAATCACTTCAAAAATGATTTGTATAATTTCGGCAAAGCTTCTCTGCATGCTTTTTCAATTTCTGATGGATCTTCTCGATAATAAATTGAGACGTTTGTCATGTCTTTTGTAATTTTAAAGTTTAAAGTACAATCCTCTAATACTGTTGCTTTACAAGGTAATAACTCATTTACGATAACTGTATCTGTCGGTTTCACATTCTCAGCTTCTACAAGGCGGTAGCAACCATCTGTTTCTCTTACTAATTTTCTCCCTGTAAGCATAGTCCAAATAGCTGTTTCCCAAACATTATGCCGGTGCCACTTACTATACAAATTTTTCATTGCCTCTTCTGACGGTTTCGCGTCCCCGTATCTATCCTAATTATCAATTGCTCCTGCGTCAATTGAAGACTTCCTTGAAAACACGGATGTAGGTATAAAAATCATCAAGCGAACAATCCGGTGGTATCC
The DNA here is from genome assembly GCA_038249175.1 of Acetivibrionales bacterium. Lineage (GTDB taxonomy): Bacteria > Bacillota > Clostridia > DSM-8532 > DSM-8532 > JAEWSN01. The sequence goes on along the minus strand of JBBRWP010000153.1, from coordinate 42 downwards.
TGTGGTCGGGCATTGGCAGGAACCCTCCTCTTTCCACCTCAG
>JBBRWP010000152.1:0-7951 GCA_038249175.1 Acetivibrionales bacterium | reverse complement strand
TCTATCCTAATTATCAATTGCTCCTGCGTCAATTGAAGACTTCCTTGAAAACACGGATGTAGGTATAAAAATCATCAAGCGAACAATCCGGTGGTATCCTGTGGTCGGGCATTGGCAGGAACCCTCCTCTTTCCACCTCAGGCTGCATACTTAACAGATGCGTGCGAATCGCTTTCTCGCCTCTGGGGATGACGTGTTTATCCACACCGCCTATTGCCTTGATATCATTTCCGAACTTTGAACGCAGTCTCGCAGCACTTTGTCCCCATTTTCCCACTTCAAGCGGGAAGAGAATATCAACCCCGGATTCCAGCCAGCAGGGTACAAGTGCATCAGTCTGTCCATCGCTGTCCAAAAGGGTCAGTACAACGCCATTGGACCTATAGAAATCCAGGAGTCTGCGGTAATGTGCATGCATATACGACCTGTACACGTTGGGAGAAAAGAGCGGACCGTTCGCTCCGCAGCAGTCCTCAAAGATGTAGGCAAAATCGAATTTCACGTGTTTTAGAATGGGCAACATGAGTTCCATAAAATAATCCGTCATGAAGCTAACCATTTCCTCGAACAACCCAGGGTCATCATATTGAAGGTATGAAATGTTCTCTACTCCCATCCAATTCCTGAGCCAGCCATACAAACTGCCGCCCATAAAGGCCAGCACATCATTGCTTTTGTTAAGCTCATCTGCTTTGTTCTCCCACCCTATAGGCCTCACGCGTTTATCAGACGGATCCAACCAGCGGCTGAAATTTTTCCATGATTCTCTCGTGGGTTCCAGCGCATATTGCAGAACATGGGGTACCGAGCTGCCTTTCCGGTTCTCATGAACAACTTGGCCGATAGAATCTCGCCGGACGATGTACCCGGAATTCTCCTCAAGTATAGCTGGCTCCACATCCCCAAAAGGGCCGCAGTGTACAAGGCCATGACACCCCCACATGCCTGTCTCCCAGTCCGGATCCATCTCAGGAAACTGTGGTCCGGCATCGATATTCATATCCATGTCTGTTGAAAAACCTTCAGCACGCCATCGAACCTTCGTCTCCGCCCAGGTGCCAAAGTAGTAGAGGGGAAGCCGGTCAATCGGCTTCCCGGAAAAAAGTGCGAGGAACCTTTCCCTGTGTGTCATAGTGTCATACCCTCCATTATACGTCAGTTTCTTTTTTGAAGTACGAACACGCGGAACCCGTAGGGCGCCAATGAAACCTTTATTGGCAGACTTTCTGAAAGAATGGCATCCTGCGAGGAAAGACTGTCCTGCATTGAACAGAGAATCTCATGAACCTGCCACTCCTGCATCAGGGCTTCTGTTGCTTCTTGAAGGTTACCGGTCGTCACATCGCATGGTATGCCAAGGCGGATTTCCACATTGGATGCGCGGTTGGCAAACTGCATCAAGCCAAGGATAGCCTTGTTTTTCCCGGGGCGGATCATGCCGACAACTGCAGGATCTCCCGTTACGACTATCCCTTCGATGGAAAGAGGAGCCTCCCTCAACAGGGATTCATCACGACATAACTTGAGTAAAGAAAGGAGCACCTCATTCCCGGCTCTCCTACAATCCGCAGATTGTTCTTCTATTGGAGGGGTTCCCATCAATGGATTCAACTCAAACTTGTCCAGTTGGCCATAATCCAACATATGGCTGAATGTTTTTGGAACGCACCCGGCCAGTAAAGATTGCACTGTCCATGGGAAAGTTTCATGGCTGTAGTAAGTCTGGATAACATCATTCGTGACAACCTCCGGCAGTAGCGAGGCATATCGGGTCAGGAGAAAATCACGGGCCAATTCCGGAGGAATTCTCTTTGAGAATTGGGTGCTGCCATCAGAAAAGAAGGGTGCCATGGCATGATACCGGCCCATGGTCATTTCACAGCCTGCTTGAGCATGGAGCGCTTCATCCTCAACCAGCAACAGTAGGTCTTCCCTTAGTGTGCGCATGTATTTGGCCAAATCCCCCGTATGCATGAACTTGTCCCGGTTGAAGCAGTCGTTCAGTCCCCCAGGAAAGAAAAGCGTTACATGAATCCTCCATAAAGCCACGACGAAATCCAAAAGCAGGTCGTCCTTCCATCATAAATTCAAATTGCAGGCCATTTTCCATCTTCGAATGGTAAAGATAGGCCAGTGGCAAGCCCAGACCGATGCAGCCATGATGAAAGCTCACACCCTGTTCGTTCAGACTTTTCACACGGCCAAAAGCAAATTCATTTCCCTGATAAAGGTTCGCAGCCTGAAAGACACAATCCGGATGGACAGGCATATCACAGAGATCCAGTTCACATTGGCACAGCGGCAACGAAAATCCGCCAAGAGGCTGGGGATTTTCTATAGACAGACTCATGGCCAACTCGCCATCATCCATAATGATGTCAAGCATTGCCGCAACCCTTCCATGAACAGCTTTTGCCCGAAATCCAATAAGGCCTCCCTGCTGGACTTCCTCAAGACTGTGCATCACAAAGCCTGTTTCAGCTTTGTTTTTCAAGAGTGCGCAGCCAGATGGTGTGTTACCGGCTGAGTGGATACTATTGGTTTCAGCCTTTCCGCCAAAAAGAACAATGTCCATATCTGGCTCGCTCCAAACCGGAGCCCCCTCACCAGAATCATGGCCCCAGATGCGAAAGACGTGCGTTCCACGAATATATACTCGAATTGGAATGTTTGAAAGCATGTTCAGTTCATGGTTGAACCATGTCAGCTGCAACCCTTTTTCATCACTTAAAGCAACCGAGAATTTTTTTCCATTGTTATCCCCCATGTGTTCTCGTCGAGCTCGCACAAAACTTGCTGAAAATGCTGCACATTTTCAAAGTTTGCTCCTTCACTGAATCGGAGGGATGTCCCATTCCCACAGGTTTTCGATCTCCCTATCCAGAGCACCCTCACTCGTTGCGAAACACAGCTTGCAGCCGTGCGGCGGGACATTGATGAAAATGTCGGATTGGGCGCTTGCAGAATATTCACCGGTTTTCCAGTCCCTTATGAAAAGAGAATCATGGCCAGTAAGGTCTTGCATGATATGATGAGCAGGAATTGGACGATGTGAAGGGTTGAAAAAAAGAATTACAAAACGATTGGTTCCCTTGATCTGATTGACCAGCACGATTTCTTCTTTATCCTGTTCAAAATAGGGTAAGAAAGGATTCGCTCTGTACCTTGGCGTGATGAATTTAAGAAAATTGCGTCTTTGAATTGAGATTTCGTGAACCGGGTCAGACGTATATACGGCACCTCCGGACATCGCCTGTAAAAGCGCCAGTGATTCAATTTCAACGGATGTCAGATGTGTATGGAAATCACGCAGCAGCATGGCATCCGGATCATTCTGCCAATAGATGTTGTTGAAATAGTGGTCTGCAACCACCTCTTGAATCATATTCTCCGGTCCGAATCCTTGCTTGTCCCATTGGGCACCGACATCACCTGCAATCCGCATCCCGTCGGCATATCCGATAAACGGCAGGAACGGGGCGATGCAACCAAGCCAATAACTTTCCTCACCGATTTCTTCCCTGACCGCCTGCAGGAATTCTCTGAAATACATGACGGATGTTTTTCCGGGGGTATGCCGTTTCACTTGCGTGCTGTCCTGCAGACCCCACAGCATGAAGTCAGTTTTGAAAAGCTCCGCGCCCCATTCCCTCAGGGTTCGGAAAACAGTACGGATGTAGTCCATTGCCGCGGGATGGCTTGTATCCAGGATATAGTATTCCTCGTCTTTCAATCCCCAGACATGATCTTCACCGTAAAATTTCCATTGGATGACCGGTTTGCCGTCCAATCCACTCAGAATCCACTCCGGATGGTCTTGATACAAGCAGCTCCGGTTGCCAATCATAAACGGGCCAATCCAAATAGCCGGCTTGAACCCATGTCGCCGAATGCTGTCAAAAGCGGCGCGGAGCCCTTCCGGAAAACGATGATTGGTCTGCAGCCAGTCTCCGCAGGACGGGAAATATCCTGCATCAATCTGGATATATTGAAAGGGAATTTCCTCTTTGATCTCCGCAAAATGTTCCAGATAATCTTCCAAATCAGGTTGGCAAAAATTGTAATACAGATAATACCAGGAACACCAGTGAAAAGCAGGTCCGTGATGGTTTCGCGCCTTCATGGCCGTACCGATTTCATTCGCCGCATCCCTTAAGCCAACATCCAACCGGTCAAATGAACGGAGCCTCAAAACAGGCAAGGTCAGGTCTTCCGCTTCAATGTTCTCAAGCCTGAAACCGGCAGAGTATCGTTTTTCCGTGTGCTGGCTGTCAGCAAACATTTGAGGGAAGCCATTTTTCCGAAACTGAATCTGGTGTCGACTCACGAACTCATCATGCTTATCCGCCGAAATAATCAAATGATGGGAATCGCCCTTCAGCGCAATCAATCCATGGCTGTCCACCGGTTCCTGTTGCGTTTCATATTCACTAAAGGAAATATTCCCTGAAGGTCCGCACATACCGAATCCTTGCCGGAAAGCCCCGTGAAACCCGCTCATATTTGCCTGGCAAATGACATCAAACCAACAGGGCATACGCCCAAAACCGGAAAGAATCGTTGAAATTTTTGCTTCGCAGGTATTCCAGGCAATCGTGATGTTGATGGTCCCCTTCGCCAGTTGATATATGATGCTACAAAGTCCTTCTTCCTGTTGAATTATAACTTTTTCGGGTTTGATGGGGCTCCCATCCATGCCAGGGTAACAGTCGGACAAAATGGTATTTTGGCATTCCACCATGAAGGCACCGTTGCTTTTAACACTTACTTTCATAACACTCCCCCATCCCAAGAAGACACAGTCAAAATATTCCGACGTTACTCCTTGACAGAACCCAATGTAATACCGGTGACAAAGTACTTTTGCAGAAAGGGATACACACACAGGATTGGTACCGTGGCCACAAAAAGTTGTGCCGCCTTTAGTGAGCGGTTTGAGAGTTTGAGCAGCAAATCGATGTCATCGGCCCGAAGATTTCTGGTGTCTATCGAGACCAACTGCTGACGTAAATAGGTCTGCAATGGCCATTTATTCATATCGTTGAGGAAAATGAGTCCTGAAAACCATTCGTTCCAATGTCCTACCATGGCGAAGAGTGCCAATGTGGCCAAAGAGGGCAACGACAACGGGAGATAGATTTGCACCAATATCCTGAAATGCCCCGCGCCATCAATCATGGCCGATTCATAGATATTCTTGTTGATTCCTCTGAAGTAATTCATCATCATGATGACACTGAACAAAGGCACCGCACCGGGAATCACCAATACCCAAAAGCTGTCAACCAGTTTCAACTGTTGAACGACAAGAAAGAAAGGGATGAGTCCTCCCGAGAACATCATCGGGACAACATAGAACCACATGATGACGTTTCTCCCCTTCAATTCGCTTGCCTCTTTGGACAGGGGATAAGCCGTCAGTGTGATGAAGAGCAAGTTGAGGGTTGTGCCAGCCAGAACACGCAATACGGAAACACCAAAGGCGTGAATGAAAGCCCCGCTTTTGAATACCAGAGCGTAGCCCTCAAGTTGGAACCCCACGGGCCAGAAGGACACGATATTCGCTGTGGCCGCAGCGGAACTGCTCAGAGATATAGCCAGAAGATTCACAAATGGCAGAACACATGAAAGCCCAAGAATAGTAAGAATAAGGATGTTGATCAAATCAAACATTCTTGAGCCAAGAGATTTGTCCTGAATGTTCATACGAAAATACCCCTTTACTCAAAAAATGCGATAATTGGCGAAGCGGTTGGCGAGACGATTGGAGAGCATTATCAGCAGAAATCCGATACAGGATTTGAACAGTCCGACAGCCGTCGCAAGACTGAACTGCATTTCTGTCAAGCCTTGCCGGAAGATGAACGTGTCCAAAACATCACCACTGGGATAGACCGCCGGGTTATACATGATAAGGACCTGTTCGAAACCCGCATCCAGAATGCCGCCAAGGCTGAGGGCTGCCAACAGTACGATGGTGGAAGTAATCCCTGGCAGGGTGATGTTGAACATGCGCTGCAGGCGATTGGCACCATCAATGACAGCCGCTTCATAAAGTTCCGGATTGATATTGGACAATGCAGCAAGATAAAGGATGGCTCCCCAGCCAAAATTTTTCCAGATATCCGTGGAAATCAATGTGAATTTGAACCAGTTGTTGTCTATCAGGAAACCAATCGGTTTGAGACCCACCAATCCGATCATCTGGTTGACCAGACCCTCACGTGACATCATGTCCAGAAAAATACCGCCGACGATGACCCAGGAAAGAAAATGAGGCAAATAGACAAAGGTTTGGATTGTCTTTTTGAACGTCTTCATCCTGACTTCATTCAACAACAGTGCAAATGTGATAGGGATCAGTTGACCCAATATGATTTTTATAACGGCGATGACAATCGTATTCGTGATAATTCTAGTAAAATTCGGAAGCGTAAACACAAATTTAAACCAGTCCAAGCCTACCCAGGGAGATTTGGCGAAACCGAGGCCGGGATTGAAATCCTTGAACGCGATGACAATGCCGTACATCGGCCAATAAGAAAAGACCAGGAGCATCACCGCCGAAGGGACCAGAAATGCATATAGCACCCAGTTCCGCTTGAGATTCCAATGAACCTTATTACCTTTGTTCAGGGTAGATCTAGAAGACAGCGTTGTCATAGTTGACTCCTTTTCATTTATGATGGGGCTGTCTCCTGAGAGTCAGCCCCATCAAATTGGTGAAATACGAGCAGGCATGTCACTTTGTGGTCAAATACCAGTCATTTGCTTCTTTTGTCCATTCATCCCCACCGTTTTTCTTCCAGTCGGTCACAAACTGATCAAAGGCGGTGATTGGCTTCGTGCCCATGATAATTTGGGCAAACACTTCCTTTTCCATAGTGTCCAGCAGTGCCTTCTTGGCGACAGCTGCGGGAGTGGGCGAACCTACCAGTTCATTGACCTGGAGTGCATCTGTCTTCGAAAATTGAACCCAGTATTCAAACATATTGGAAAATGAAGCAATTTTTCTGGGTTCCTGACTCAGTGAATCATAGTCGAGTGCGACGTTGCCGTCCACTTGGTCTTTCTTCAATTTGCCGGTCTGCAGACTAGACAACAACTGAAGATAGTCGACAAATGCAGCAGGGTCATTCAACTGGAAGCCATACATGAACTTGGCATGGTAGTTTGCCCTGTTGAAATATCCCCAGCCTTCCACCGCGTAATTGTGCGTATCGGTGATGCGCTCAGTATCGGCCATGTTGAGTGGTGCCTCATAAGGGGTGGGCGGATACTTGAATTTGTACCCAACCTTGGTCATGGCTTCTTGCGTTTTTTTATCGCTGCGAAGCAAGGAATCCATTTCCTCATTGAGAAGGTACATCAGTGCTTCCGGATTCTTCACATCCTTGCGGACTGCGACGCCCATGCCAGAGACGGCACTCACCATGATGCCTTGTTTGCCGTCGGGACCCTTGAGGACAGGCATGGCAACCATTTCCGCACCGGCGGGGTTGTTTTTCCACAAATCCGGGAAGGGCCAGTGCATACTCCACCAGGCACCTTTCCATGTCAGCATGTCGCCCTTGGTAAAGGTTGCCATCGTCTGATCTCCGGTCTTGGCAATGAACTCCTTGTCAATGTACCCGGCATTGTACCACTTGTTCAGCACTTCCAAACCCTGTCTGATACCCGGCTGGATACTGCCGTAAGCAAGGTTTCCGGAAGCATCCTTCTGCCATTGGCCTGGATAAGATGCAAAGGCGGACATGACAATCTCAAGATCAAGGTCTTTGTTAAGAGGCAGAGCCGCACCATCAGGGTGCTTGGCCAGATAGGCAATCATGACATCTTCCAAATCCTGAAGTGTTTGCGGTACTGGCTTTCCAACCTCATCCAGCAAATCCTTACGAATCCAACTTACCTTCCATAGTCCGGCATTATCGTAGGGGAAGGCGTAAGCATA
>JBBRWP010000151.1:0-7987 GCA_038249175.1 Acetivibrionales bacterium | reverse complement strand
GGATGCTTTCCGCATATCAAGACCCTTCTCTTTCAGCCACTGTTCGGTGGTTTCCAGTTCCACTTTTCTTTTGATTTTCAGCGTTGTGGTCATATTCAACGGGGTATCTGTCAACAGAAAATAACGTATCATTTTGTAGGATGGCAATTGCGTGTTTATTCTCTTGATCTCCGCATCAAGATAAGCCACAAGTGCTTCATTTGAAGGCAAAACACCCTCAAATAATTCGGTCAGGGCTTCAGGTTCACGTACAATTTTCACACAGATCTGCACATTGCCTTTTTCAGCTTCATGTCCCCATGCAAAAGAATCTTTCACACCTTTAATGCGATTAATCAGCACTTCAAATTCTTCCGGGAATGCTTTTTTACCGTTACCTAAAACGATCATGGACTTGATTCGGCCGGTGATCCGAATAATGCCTACATTGTCTATTGTTCCCAGATCCCCTGTGTGGAACCAGCCATCCGGTTCTATCGCTTCTTTTGTTGCCGCTTCGTTTTCGTAATAGCCAAGCATCACATTTCGACCGCGGGTCAGAATTTCACCCATGCCGTTTTCATCCGGGTTGTCAATGGTCACTTCCACATCAGCCAATGGGTGGCCGGTAGAACCGGGAACATTCACAAAGTCTGTATTTGCGGCAACAACCGGGGACGTTTCTGTTAAGCCATAACCCTGATATACGCTTAAGCCAAGACGGCCAAAGCCGATGACAACCGCAGGATCGAGTGGTGCAGCACCGGAAACAGCCAGACGGAGCTTGGGACCCAGTTTTTCAAATACGCTTTTAAAGAGAATGCGGCGAAGGTCGATGCCCACTTTCAACAGTGCATCCGAAACGTTCATCAGGACATTGAGTATTTTGCGTTTTCCGGCTTTGTCGATACCATCCTGGACATGACGATAAATAGCTTCCAATATGGCCGGCACTGCGACAAAAACTGTCACGCCAAATTCGTTGATATTGGCGGCAATATGTTTAATGCCTTCACAGTAAGCAATACAGGCACCGCTTTGAATCATCAGCATCTGCCCGACAGTGTTTTCAAAGGTATGGTGCAGTGGCAGCAGAGAAAGATGCACATCGTTGTGATCAACATGTATGCAAGCATGGGCGGAAGCCAGATTAGACGTGATGTTTTCATGTGAAAGCATCACCCCTTTGGAAAGATTGGTCGTGCCTGAGGTAAACAGGAGAATGGAGAGCACTTTCGAGTCTATGTTTGCTTCTACGAAAGAGCGGTTGCCGTCTTTCAGCAAAGCTTTTCCTTCGGCAATCCATGTGGTCAGGTTGTCCAGCTTGCTGCCACGGGTTTCTGCAGGTTCAGTGTCTTCGAGTGAATCAAAACAGATAAAGTGCTTAACTGGGGTACTCTCTTCAGAAATGACCTCTTCCACCATGTTCAAATAGTTTTTGGAAAAGAAAAGAGCATCTGCCTGACCCCGCTGCAAAAGGTGCACCAATTCATTTTTTGGCAGGTATTTATCCAGAGGGACGGAAATGCCGGTACCGTTGACCGTTGCAAAAAATACGACACTCCATGCATAGCGATTTTCGCTGATAATAGCGATACGACTGCCTTTGAGCCCTTTTGCATGCATTATTGTTCCAAGGGCATCAATGTCTTCATCAAAGGTTTTGTAGCTTCTGGTTGTCACACCACCATCAGGGGCGCGAAATTTAAAACCGGGGGCTTCGCCGTAAGTGCGGGCACTGTTCTTGACCAAATCGCGTAAATCGGCTTGTTCTTCTGCCGGATAACCACCGATGCCTTTGACAATACGGCGTCCTTTTTCAGAATAAATCTCATAAGCTTTTTTCATTTTGCCTCCTTTATTCAGCCAGATTTGCTTTGCGCAATGCTCATCACACTGATTTTGAGTGTGCATTGACGCTGAAGCTGGAATGGATATTGTCTGCCCATGAAGTCAACATGCTGCGAATTGTATGAACTGATATTATGAACTGATACTAATATGACATATATTGATGAAAAAATCAATGCTTATTTGGCCATCAAAAGGAATTCTGACATATATTTATTTTTTATCTCACATATCACTACAGCGTGATTTCAATGTTTTTATCAAGTTTCACGGCATCTTTTGAAATTCCGACTTGCTGTCAAGTAGCATAAATACAGTGTCGCAAAAATATCAAATTCCAACTCACGCTGTAGTGATATGATGATGCTGTAATTTATATTCATTTTTTATCAGTGGCTTGAAATATTGGTTTTACACAATTTTAACGAAATCAATTTCTCGGCGTAACAATAGCACCCGTACTTTTAACAATTCTCCTTTAGAATGTGCACATACACAATGAAAACTTTGGGAGGATTCAAACATGAAAAGACTGATACCATTACTTCTGGTTCTTTTATTGCTTATTGGAATGGTACCCGTATCTGCAGCTCAGGAAATAACAATTATCTCTGACGGTGTAAAAATCACAACCGATGTTCCGCCGGTTAGCAAAAATGGCACAACACTGGTTCCTATCCGTTTTGTGACAGACGCTTTGGGCGGAATTATTTCCTACGACGCCAAAACGAAAAATGTGACAATGGCATTTGCTGCAAAGACGATTGTCGTGAAAGTCGGTTCAAAAACAGCCATTGTCAATGGTGTTCCGAAAACCATGCTTCAAGCTGTTGAAGGTTTGAATGGCAGAACAATGGTACCGTTGCGGTTTGTTTCAGAAACACTGGGCGCCGATGTCCAATATGCCAACAGTGTCATTACCATCAAATATTTTACTGCTGCAAAGGGCACAATTAAGTCAGGCGGTTCTTCAACTGTTGCACCGATTGCACAGGCAGCGGCAGATGAGTTTATGAAACTGTCTAAAGACGCGAATATCAGCTATGCATCAAGCGGCTCCGGCAACGGTATTAAAGGGGCTATTGATGGCAGTTTCCATATCGGCGGAACCTCCCGTGAATTGACGGAAGCCGAAGTGAAAGCCAATCCGGATTTAAGGGTTGTTCCGATTGCCATTGATGGTATTGCAATTGTCACACATAAGGACAATGTGATTAAAGGATTGACCAAAGATCAGGTGAAAGCTGTATTTACCGGTGAAATTAAGAACTGGAAAGACATTGGCGGAGATAATGCACCGATTTTTATACAAACACGTGAAAGCACTTCCGGAACATTGGCTACCTTCATAGAGCTTGTTTTGGGAAAAGACGCGGCTGGCAAGGCTCTGAGTGTTATAAGTACAGCAACCCCGTTTAATACAAATGGTTTACTCAAGGAAGCTGTTGCCTCCAACAAAAATGCCATTGGTTTTATATCCATGGGTTACGTTGATGAAACTGTCAAGGCATTGACCGTCAATAATATTGCCCCATCAAATGCAACGTTGAAGAACGGCACCTACCCAATCCGCCGTACACTGGATGTTATTACAAAAGGCACACCGACCGCACCGTCTTCTATTTTCATCGACTTTATCCGCAGCAAGAAAGTTCAAGACATTGCTGAAAAAGAAGGATACCTCACAATCCGATAATAAGATGACTAACAATTGATTTCACCGCAACAACGCTTCATTGAATAAAAACCAGCAGTAAATGTGGTGAAAACAGCCCGTTTCGGCCATAAAAATGGGATGTGCGCCTTGTTTTATGGCTGAAATGGGATTGTTTTCGAGTTGTTGCAGTGAAATCATAATTAAGAACAGTCAAAGACATTTGTTCTTATTCAGCAATGGATAAGAACAATTGTTTTTGTGTATTTTATCACAGATGAATGAAAGAAGGTAAGGCAGCCTTGACAAAAAAAGTAAATGGTACCACGACAAAAACATCAGCAATCTCTTCTGCGATCGTTACTAAAAGGCTGTTGCCGGCAATGACAGATTTTTCAATGCAGTGGTTGGTTCGCTTGTTGGCTCTGTTCAGTGTTGTTGCGATGGCTGTGATCTTTATCTTTGTCATTGGACGCTCTATGCCGGTATTGAAAGAAAGTGGTATTCGTTTTTGGACAGAGGCTACATTCGATCAACAGATAACCAATGCGTATAATGCGGAAGCAGGGAAACCAGTTTATGAATTTGGTATGTTGGGTTTATTGGCAGGAACGGTTTTTTCTACCCTTTTTGCACTTGTTCTTGCAATACCGATTGGCATTGGTGCAGCATCTGTTTTAAATGAATATGCACCGCAATGGCTGAAAGTACCATCAGTGGCCATTGTTCGTCTGCTTGCATCCATTCCTTCCATTGTTTATGGACTGGTTGGCTTGACGGTTGTCGTACCGACGATTGAAAAATGGTTTGTTACCGTAGACATGCAGATTGCATTCCTGGATCAATTTCAAATGACAGGCCGCAGTCTGCTTTCATCGGCCATTGTTTTGGCTATTATGATTGTTCCGATGATTGTGTCGCTTTCTATGGATGCCATGCGCAGCGTTCCGGATTCATTAAGAGAAGTCGGGTGTGCCATGGGCATGGCCCCCTGGCGGATTACATACAAGATTGTGCTACCCGCATCAAAGTCAGGCATTATTGCCGGCATCATTCTTGCGATCGGGCGTGGTATTGGAGAAGCCGTTGCCGTTTCCATGGTTTGTGGAGGCATTGGCCTGGTGCCGGATGTGAAAAATGGCGTAGGCTTTATATTAACACCGATACTGACACTTGCCTCGGCTATTATTAACAAGTCTGAAGCCATTTCGGTTCCTTCGATTGAATCGGCATTGTTTGCCTGCGGCGCCGTTTTGTTGACGATTGGTGCAATTTTGAGCCTTATCAGCCGGCAGGTATTCCGTTTCATCCGCAAAAAGGAGGGGTTGGATGCGTAACAGACGTGTGGAGAGCTTGCTGGGAATGTCAGGATCCTGGCTAGCAATGGGACTTATTTTATTGTCCTGTATATTTATTATTTTGTATGTGTTTTTCGAGGGATCTGGTGTTATTACCAGGGACTTCCTGTTGAAGGAGCCTAATCCATCCGCTTTGTCGGCACATGAAGGTGGTATTTTAACCCCAATGATTGGAACAGTGCTGCTGACCATTATTGGTATGCTCATCGCTTTTCCGGCGGCATTGTCAACGGCTTTATACCTGGTTCATGACGCCAAAAAAGGACTGTTTACGGAGATTGTACGTGTTGCAGTGGATATTCTGGCGGGGGTTCCCACTGTTGTTATCGCCTTGTTTGCATTGGCCTTATCCACGTCTTCTCAGTTTGGCTTTTTAAGTGTTACGATAGAAGCCACAGATGGTTCAATGCGTTCTTACGGCCGATCTTTTCTGGTGGCCGGACTGGCCATGGCTGTCATGGTCTTGCCTTTTGTTATTAAAACAGCAGAAGAAGCCATAAAATCCGTTCCATATAGCTACTATGAAGCGTCCATAGCTTTGGGTGCGACGAAGTGGTTTACCATTCGTCATATTGTATTAAAGACAGCACGACCCGGTCTTGTAACAGCCATTGTCCTTGGTATGGGCAGAATTATCGGGGATACAGCCATTGTGTTAATAGTGCTGGGTGGTACACTCAGGATGACAGGGCTGCAGCCCTGGTGGCAGCCGAATCACTGGCTGTCAACACTTCAGAATACCGGTTGTACATTAACCTCATACATTCTTTATACATCGCCTGCCGGTGAGGGAAACAGCACAGATGTGGCTTTCGGTGCATCCTTTGTACTCATTGTGATGATTCTGGTTTTAAATGGTTTGGCGGAACTGATTGGTCAGTCGAACAGAAAGGTTGTGAACAATGGATGATATGCAGGCTATTGAAAAATCCATTGTCACAATGAAAGATATTAACGTATGGTATGGCAACAACCAGGCGTTAAAGAATATCAATATGGACATCAAGGAACGCACTATCACAGCATTTATTGGTCCGTCAGGTTGTGGAAAAAGCACATTGCTGCGTTCCATCAATCGATTGAATGACAGGATTGCATCATTTAAGCTAAAAGGAACATTACAGGTGGATGAAGACAATATCTATCATCAAAAAAGTGCTCGCTGGGTCAACAACTTCCGGCGGAGGATTGGTATGGTATTTCAATCCTCCAATCCCCTGCACGTTTCGGTCATTGATAATTTAACGATACCCCTGCATGAGCACTATACAATGTCAAAGAAAAAGGCATATGCACTTGCCATTGAAAAACTGAAACTGACGAACCTGTATGACGAGGTAGCCGATAAATTACATCAGTCGGCCTTAAGGTTGTCCGGCGGGCAGCAGCAAAGGCTATGTATCGCAAGAGCACTGATGTTAGAGCCGGAGATACTCCTTTTGGACGAGCCTTGCTCTGCTTTGGATCCCATATCCACCTACATCATTGAAGATTTGCTGCTGGACCTGAAAAAAGACTATTCAATTATTATGGTCACCCATAACATGGAACAGGCAAGCAGAATTGCAGATGACACTGCTTTTTTCTATCTGGGCGAAATGTTGGAATACCGACCGACCACAGATCTTTTCCAAATGCCGGAAAACGACCGGTTGGTCCGTTATTTGCGTGGGAGCATTTAACACAAAAAAAACAAACTCAAAATAAAAACAGCAAATACGAAATCATTTCCTAACAAAGGCTTCATATAATAGGTGTAGCCTTTTTTTTATTGTTTGATTTATTTTTCCACGGGGGACATTCTGTCTATTCAAATTTTTGAGGAGGAAGTAAAATGAAAAAGTTCACCAAAGTAATCTCTACGGCACTTCTTAGCATGATGATCCTTGCTGTGCCAACCAATGCCTTAACGGCAAAACCGGTGAATGCAAGTATGCCTGCACCTGTAAAACAGGTCAAAAGTGTCATTTTCTTAATACCTGATGGCATGAGTGTTCCTGCAACAACACTTTCAAGGTATTACAAAGATGCAACAGGAAAAACACCTTTGGCAATGGACGAAATGGTTACAGGTCTTGTCCGCACACAATGGGCCAGTGGCATGATTACAGATTCCGCCCCGGCAGGAACCGCCTTTTCAACCGGATTTAAAAGTGATGACGGCATGATTGGCATTCTTCCGAAATCGATGGGCAGCGCACCGGTTGCAACGATATTGGAAGCGGCAAAACTTGCAGGTAAAGCAACAGGCCTTATTGCAACATCAGAGATTATGCATGCAACGCCTGCGGACTTTGCTTCCCATGACCCATCCAGAAAGAGTTATGACAGTCTGAGTGAACAAATGGTTTATAATGGAATTGATGTTTTAATCGGCGCCGGGGATTCATTTCTGTCGGAGTCGGTCCGCAAAGACCGTGAAGATCTAAATATGGTTCTGAAAGATAAGGGTTATGATGTCGTGACGACACCTGCACAAATGGCAGCCAGCAAAGCCATGAAGCTTTGGGCTTCTTTTTCAAAAACAAGTTTGGCCTACGATATGGATAGAGATCCGGTAAAAGAGCCTTCATTAAAGGAAATGACAGAAAAGGCCATCAGTATTTTATCAAAGGATCCGGACGGATTCTTCCTGATGGTTGAAGGAAGCAAAATTGATTGGGCAGCACACGCAAACGATACCATTGGTATTATCAGCGACGTTTTAGCTTTTGATGCAGCTGTGAAAGTATCCCTGGATTATGCAAAAGCGAGTGGCAACACCGCAGTGCTGGCATCAACGGATCATGGCAACAGTGGTATATCCATTGGTGCATCCACAACAAATGCAGATTACAACAAACGTCCGGTATCCGATTTCATCGACCCGCTGAAAAAGGCAAAAAAAACCATCGAAGGCACTATGGCAGTGCTGAATACCGGTTTACTTGCAGATCGTTCCAACCTTGAATCCCTTTTGTCCGCAAACTACGGGTTAAGTGATTTGTCTGCCGATGAAAAGGCACAGCTGATGGCTGCACCAAAAGTGTCTGATATGTCTCCGATGCTGGTTGCCATGTTGTCAAGGCGTGCAAACATCGGATATACAACAAGCGGCCATACCGGCGAAGACGTAACACTTTATTCCTGGTCACCGGACGGGGAT
>JBBRWP010000150.1:0-8079 GCA_038249175.1 Acetivibrionales bacterium | reverse complement strand
GGGTTGTGACACCACACACAGTTCAGGTTGCAGCCTTTAAAAAAAACAGTGGTGCGTATACCGGGTCCATCGTATATGGAAAAACGCTGGATGTTGAATATGGTGCCCCGTAAAGCATTGGCCTGTTCATTGTTTGGTTTTTCTACGAAGTCACTATCGCTTTTATTTATATGCTCAGTATTTGACATTTACACACTCCATTGTCCGTGCTTCGCCACACGACCCAGAATTTTTTTCTCAAGGGTGCAGGGCGTCCGCTACGCTGTGATGCTGTTACAGTCCGTCTCTTGACCAGCTAAATAATGGCTGGATCTGTGAAGATATCAGTCTCATCCCGGCTTTTGTTGAAAACTCAGAAACAACTGCACCTGCAAGATAAGCTGGAACCAGTATTTTGATTTTTGATAAATGGTGCATTGTCCACCATTTTCTTATTAATATATCGTTTTTACTAATACAATTATAGCAGACAACACGTGGTTTTTCAATGCTTTGACGTAGATTTAGACATACGATTGATAAGAAAGGAGAGTGCCGAATCGGCACTCTCCAAAAGAGAAAAAATGAGAGGCGCACTTTGTTCGCTTTAGTTTAGAATTTTAGGATCTGCTGCATAAGCTTCGTTCAGGAATTTTTCCATCTCGTCATAGCCGGCATCTTTCATGCGTTTTCTTTGTGCGTCGATGATAGCAATTGCTTCTTCATCCGACTGGCTCAAGAAAGCTTTTTTAAGCTCATCGCCCCAGTTGGTGGTGGACATTTGTTCATCATACGCTTTTTTGCCAGGCCAGGTACTCACAACATCATCTGCAGTTTTGTATTCGATAAATATCAACGGATTGATTTTTCGTGCGTTCACATAGCCTTCTTTCATGTATTCAGGCTGCCATCCAAATCCGAGTGTCGGGTCTGCTCCCAGGAACTGAGGCATCAAACCGAAGCCCATGTTGTTTGCACGTTGCGAATCTTTGGCGCGAAGCGCAAGTTCTTCATCGGTCAGAACCGGAACATCCCCGTTCATGGTGTAGTACTTGTCCAGTCCAAAATAAGCAAATTTTACACCTTCATCAGAGTTGACATAGTCAATGAACTTCATCAGTTTATCAACTTCTTTAACCTCTTTAGAGAAGAACAAAGCCGGTGTTCCGTTACGTCCAAGCCTTTCTACCTGAGAAGGTATGCCACCTTGCTGGTTCAAAATCGGGCCTACAGGAACAAACTCCATTTCCGGATTGGTTAGGTACAGGGTTGTTTTAAAGAAGTCATATTCATTCGGGTAATGGCAACCAAACATGGCCACACGGCCGGTAATGTGTTTTTCTTTTCCCATGGTATCGGTTTGCGTAAAGCATTCCTGATCAAACATACCCTCCGAAACCAGTTTGCGCATGAACAGAACCTTATCAATTTGATTTTGTGTGTAGATTTCGTTGACCAGTTTATCACCCTGTTTTACCCAGGCATCGGTGACACCACCGTGGTTGAAACCACGCAGGAATACCGTATAATCCCAACCATTGTGCCAGGTACCGCCAACGATGACCGGTTTGCCATTGGTATCAGTAAAACCGCCATCTTTAATCTTCTTAGCCAAGTCATAAATTGCCTGGCTGGTGGTGACTTCTTCCGGTTTGATGTTGAGGGAAGCGAGGATGTCTTTTCTGACAAAGAGGTTGTACGCCCAGTTGCGCACGTCTTCCTTGGTTCGGCCGGTTTGAATTGGAATAACATATATTTCGCCATTATATTCAGGATTTTTAATGTCTTTGTTCAGATAATTTTCTGAAATAACGCCGACATCATAAAGGCGTTTGATATTGGGGTATTTGTCAATCAAACCGGAAAGTGGCAACAACAAGCCTTCCGCACCAGCATTTTTGATCAGTTCGCCTTCACCACCTGGATCCGTACTCCAATGCGGTGCATTGGTGACATCCGGCAGGCTGCCGCTGGCAAAAATGGTGGCCAGTTTTTCACGTTCAGAGCTTGTGATGGTCTCAACGTTAAATTTGACCCCTGTTTTTTTGGTCAGTTCCTGGATAAGCTCGGACTTGTCCCAGCCATCCGGGAATGCTGCACCGCCGCCGTTCCAGTCCACCAGGAAGGAATATTCGGTTACGGTCATTTCTTCTGCGGGCATAGCAGATTCCGAAGAAGCAGAGGCCGATTCAGACGCAGCGACCGATGTCGATGCAGTGGCTGATTCGACGGGTGTACTTGTTCCGCATGCTGCAAACGAGAGCAACATCAGAACCGCCAACGCCATAGTTAAGATACGTTTTTTCATGGTAACATCCTCCTATAGAATTTATTTGAACAAGGATTACTCCTTAATGGAGCCAAGCATAACACCCTTCACGAAATACTTCTGCAAAAATGGATATACGCAGATAATAGGGAGGGTCAGGATAATAAGAAAAGCCATTTTGAGTGACTCTGGTGTTGTTGTTTGCGATCGTGTGCCCTGTAACATTTCATTGATTTGTGATTTTTGCCCCGTTGAACTCATTGAATTTTCAAACAGGGCCTGAGACAATAAATCATTAAGCAAGGTAGCCGCCGGGTACAAGTCTCTTCTGCGGCTGACAAAATATGCCCCGGTGAACCAGTCATTCCAATTCCCTACTCCGACAAAGAGGGCTATGGTGGCCATGGCCGGGATAGACAATGGCAACATGATGCGGAAGAAGATGCCCAGTTCAGAACAACCGTCCAATCGCGCCGATTCGTGCAAACTTTCCGGAATTGAATAGAAAAAAGTTCTTAGGATAATGGCATTAAAGAAGCTGTAGATACCGGGAATAACATAAATCCAGAAATTATTGAGAAGCCCTAGTTGACGATACATAATATAGGTGGGAATCAGGCCACCAGAGAAAAGGGTTGTAAAATAAAAATAGAAAATGAGGGCAGAGCGACCCGGCAGATCCCTTTTTGTTAAGGCATAAGCCATGAGCGCAGTGAAAAAACAAGCCAGAATAACAGAGAGGACAGTTCTTGAAATGGAAATAACAAAGGCAGAGGAAATAAGCGGGTGGGATAATGCCTTTGCATAATTCTCAAAAGTAAACATTCGCGGCAAAAAATAGATGCCGCCTTTCAAGGTATCCATGCCGTTGTTAAACGATAATATCAAGCTATACCAAAAGGGGTACAGCGTGACAATAGCCAACAAGAACAGCAGTGTGTAGTTGAGACTTTGACCCAGGATATAACCATTGCTGCGATGAATTCTATGGAGGCGGACAGGTTTGACACTCATTTTAAGTCCCTTTCTATTCATTCCATGATTAATCTCAGTATGCGGTATTCGATTACAGCGTCAAAAGTATTAAACCCGAATAAAAACGACAACTATTTTCTGCTTATAGTCACTTACCAGAGCGAAACACCAGTGAACCTTTTGCTTAATTTGTTGGACACCACCACCAGAATGAGGCTTAACACACTTCTGAACAAACCGACCGCAGTTGCATAATCAAACTGGTTCATGTTCAAACCACGTTTCAAAACATAGGTATCAACCACCTCGGAGATATTAAAGGTTGGCGGCGTCTGTAAGAGCAGAATTTGTTCCATGTTGGCCCCGAAGAGTCCCCCTACGGTGAGTAGAAACAAAATGCCAATGGTCGGTTTAATCCCGGGCAAGGTAATGTGCCATAGTTTTGCCGCACCGTTTGCCCCATCGATATTGGCTGCTTCATACAAGGATGGATCGATACCGGTCAGTGCAGCCAGATAAATAATGGAACCGTATCCGATGCCTTTCCACATGTCTGATAGAACAATGAACGGGAGGAATAGGTTTTGTTGTGCCAGATAATAGATGGGTTCCAAGCCCATGGAAATACGGATATCATTGACCATACCGGTTGTTGGCGAAAAGAACTTATGAATAAGAGCAGCAACAACAACCCAGGAAACAAAGTACGGCAGGTAGGAAATGGTCTGTATTACCCGCTTAAATCGGTTGTGTCGCACCACAGCATTAAGCATCAAGGCAAGGATAATGGGTGCCGGGAAGTTAATAATGAGTTTACTCAAGCTAATGCGAATAGTGTTTTTGATGATGTTCCAAAAATTTGGATCGGACATGAAATCTTCAAAATATCGAAACCCTACCCAGTGGCTTCCGAATATCCCCAGAGAGTATTGGAATTTTTTAAATGCGATAATAACGCCGGTCATCGGATAGTACATAAAAACGGCATACCAGACAACAGCTGGCAATAAGAACAGATAGAAGGGGGCATACTTTTTCAAAGCTTTGATGAGTTCAGGTCGTGTTCTTTTAATTTTTAAAGAGGGCACAGCTTCTGTTGAACGACTCATTTGATATTTCTCCCTTAATCTGTGGCAACGTATTGTGCAAACTGCACAGGTGTTCGGTAGAAAAGTTTACCTGTATGAATTGTTACTGTACCATGATTATATGCGACTAAATTTTACATGTCAACATATTTGAAAAAATATTTAATTTTGTGTTTAATGTATACAAAATTAAAACTTGATTCTAAGACCCCGAAAATGATCCAGGCTGCATGGGCGAGCAGCAAGTTTGCTTGCGACCAGCCCGATTTGATGCCAATATCGCGGCGCATAGACCGCGATATTGGCATCAAATCGGCCATTTTCAATCAATTTCAGCCCCTCCGGAGCCGAAATTGAGGTTTACACCAGAATCAAACTTGTATCCCTTTAGAAGTCAAGGGCAGAAAAAAAGATGCTTCGGCTGTCTGATAGCAAAAGCATCCTTCCATTAAAAAATTGGCGGTATTTCTTACACTACCAGTTTGAACATGCATCCAGTGTACTGTCTGGTTCAAATTTAACATAATGACAGGTTCAGTGATTCATATTTCCAACTATAATGAACGATTATTACCGGTTTTTGTTAAGCCATATATTGGCTATATATCAACCAGACATTACACTAGATTTGATCAGTCATATCATTCCTTTGATTAGAAACACGCAACATATTCCAGGCATAAATGATGTAAGAAATCACAAGAGGAAAACACAGTATTCTCGATGTTCTTTCTTGATAGAGTGATAAAAATCTGCCTTCAAATATCAAATAAGTTCAGTTGTTTTGTCCTGCAGTGTTTTTACAGTACGTCTTTTTTCGAGCCAAACTTCATGCTGCACATCCTGAATGGGCCTGTTTTCTATCAGTGCAGCACTAATTTCATCGATGGCACTCTTCCCCATTTCGTAGGAAGGAACATCGATAATGGTACACGGGATGTTCAGCATGGGCAGGTATGGATGATCCCCGTAGCCCATGAGAGAAATATCGTCATAAATATGAATATTATGCTGTACCAACCAACGGCTGATATCCACAATAGCCAGGCTTGTATGGCTGCAGATGGCAGTAATCTTTCCTGAAAGAATATCTGCCGGGCTAAATCGTTGATCAAATTCATTTGTATAATAAGTACGTCGATTGTAAGCAGTAGACAGTTCCTGCATATATGAGACTTCTTTGTTCAGGATGAGCTTCGTGTCATACTTGATGCCTGCATCCTGTAAGGCTTTCACAAAACCGGCATCCCGTCTTTCTATGGTCAGGACAGGACGGCTGCTGGAAAGATTGATGATATTCCTATGTCCTTTTTTGGCCAGATAAGCCCCCATTTGATAGCCACCATTAAAATCATCACACGTGACACAAGGAGAATCCCCTCTCTTTGATGGATTGTCCATTAAAATATAAGGGAGCTTCTCTTTTTGAAATATATCGATGATACTATACTCAATCATATCTTCATAACAGCTGGTGATAGCCGCAACATAGCCGGAAAGATTTTCCTTTTTTATGCATTCCAGCCGATCACTTAAGTCGGATGTTCCAATAATCTTATAATCAAAGCCTAGGAGGTTGGCCTGCTCTACGCAACCGAGTATCACCTTAAATAAAAATCCATCACCCACTTCGTAGGGAAGCGCAATCAGCAGTTTTCCCCGGTATGGTAAATCATCCTGGGTAGCTATGACCAGACCTTTGCCGGGAACCCTTCGAATCATCCCGATACGAATGAGTTCTTCCACAGCCTTTCGTGCGGTTGGGCGACTGACGCCAAAACGCTTTGCGTAGCCAATTTCAGAGTCGATTGCTTCGCCAGGCTTTTTGTCACGTGCATCTGCTTCAATTAGATCTCGCACCTGTTCAAATATGCGCTTCGTGTACATGTCCTACCTCACTTGTGTTTATTTTTCATTCTAACATATTTCCCGTTTAAATACTATTTACATGTAATTATTTTATGATAAGATGGGTGTGGGTCGTCGTGTACCTTCCTTGAAAGGGTCAACCCCACCCGTAAACTTCAACCCCACCTGCTAAAGACGTAACCACTACCCATTAAGGACAACCCTACTCAAAAAGGTCAACCCTACTCAAAAAGGTCAACCCCACTCAAAAAGGTCAACCCCACTCAAAAAGGTCAACCCCACTCAAAAAGGTCAACCCTACCAACTATAGATGTAACCAAGACTTATAAACCTAATGAACAAGGGTTGAATAAATACTGGTTTTCTATTTCTTCACAGAAAGCCCTGCCGGAGCAGATTTTCCTTCGAGAAAGGAACCTTTTATGTATACTTTGGTTAACAAATTTATCAAATTAAAAACAGCCATTGGCGGAAACCGCGAAAAACGTGAATACGAAGAAACCTTTGGTATGCCCCAAGAAGAAACACATTATATCACACCACCAAACCATTGGCACAGAAGGATTCTTGGCGAATTGGAATTTTCTTTAAAGCTTTCTAAGGTTCAACCGGAACTGTGCCAGGAGCCACTAGATAGTGCCCTGGATTATTTACTGTTGTCCATTGATAATGAAGGCGTTATTACAAAGTCTGATGTGCTGCACGCAGAAGAGCTGCTCTCACCCCTTGCGGCGGAAAGCAAAACATGGCACCTGATTTTAGCCGGCCATGCCCACCTGGATATGGACTGGATGTGGTCCTATCAGGAAACAGTCGCTGCAACACTGGATACCTTCCGCACCATGCTGATGATGATGGATGAATACCCGGATTTTCATTTTTCCCAGTCCCAGGCCTCTGTCTACAAAATTGTCGAAGATTTTGACCCCGATATGATGGTACAAATCAAAGCCCGAATTGCCGAAGGTCGCTGGGAAGTGACCGCATCCGCCTGGGTTGAGCAAGACAAGAATATGCCTTCAACCGAATCCATGGCTCGCCATATCCTTTATACAAAAAAATACCTGGAGGAAAAATGGGGCGTTTTGCCTGCTTCTCTGGAGCTGGACTTTTCCCCGGACACCTTTGGCCACAGTGCACACATGCCTGAAATCGTTTCTCATGGCGGCGTGAAATATTACTACCATTGCCGTGGCACAAATTCAAGCGAAACACTTTATCGTTGGAAAGCCCCTTCTGGCAAAGAATTGCTCATTTACCGTGAACCCTACTGGTACAACAGTGCCATTACACCGCATATTGGCAGCGGCTTACCGGATTTGGCTGCGAAATGCGGCGGACTGAAAACCGGTCTGGTTGTCTATGGTGTCGGCGACCATGGCGGTGGCCCGACACGTCGGGATATTGAACGCGCAATTGAAATGAAAGCGTGGCCCATCTATCCAGATATGCGTTTTGGCACCCTGCACGAATTCTTCCATGAGGCCGAATCCGTTCGTGAAAAATTGAACGTTGTGGATCACGAGCTCAACTATATTCTGACAGGCTGTTATACAACCCAAAGCCGTATTAAAAAAGGCAACAGGAAATCTGAAACTGCTCTCTATGATGCAGAAGCTTTGAACGCACTGGCACAAAACACTGTTCCTCTGCCCTACCCCGTACGCATGTATGAAAAAGCCTGGCAGGGTGTTCTTTACACCCACTTTCATGATATTTTGACCGGATCCTGCGTACAGGACAGCCGTGAGCATGCCATGGGTTTATATAGCGATGCGTTGGCCGTTGCCAACACAAACCGCGGAAACGCCATGCGCGCCATTGCCGCTGAAATCGATACGTCCAGATTCATTGTCAAAGAAGACATGTCCGCCACACAATCGGAGGGCGCAGGCGCAG
>JBBRWP010000149.1:0-8213 GCA_038249175.1 Acetivibrionales bacterium | reverse complement strand
TTCATTCTCTCGTCATCCACCATAATGATATTGCCGTCACGGTAAACGACCGGTCTTTCTTTTGCGAAGTATAAAGGCACGATGTGAATATTTTCCCTTTTGATATACTGCCAAATATCTTTTTCAGTCCAGTTTGAGATAGGGAAAACCCTCATACTTTCACCTTTGTTGATCCTCGTATTATAGAGTTTCCACATTTCAGGCCGCTGGTTTTTTGGATCCCATGCATGGGCTGCGTTTCTGAAAGAAAAAATTCTTTCCTTCGCCCGAGACTTTTCTTCGTCTCTTCGGCCACCACCAAAAGCTGCAGTAAAGCCATATTTATCAAGCCCAGCTTTTAAAGCTTCCGTTTTCATGATATCCGTATAGGCAGAACCGTGATTAAATGGATTTATCCCTTTTTCAACAGCATCCATATTGGTATAAACAAGCATTTCAATGCCGAGTTCCGTTGCTTTTTTATCTCTAAACGCAACCATCTCTTTAAATTTCCATGTCGTGTCAATATGCATAAAAGGAAAGGGTGGCTTTTCAGGATAAAAAGCCTTCATTGCGAGGTGAAGCATCACAGAGCTGTCTTTGCCAATAGAATACAGCATCACAGGTTTTTCACACTCTGCAGCAACTTCTCTCATGACATAAATGGCTTCAGCTTCAAGTTGATCAAGATGCGTAAGTTCGTTCACAGTAAAAGCCTCCTTAGACCCCAAAATTTACTTTTTGCTTAGCGATATGAAAGTTTAGCGGGTTCTGTATGCCCCCTTGCCACAAATATTTTCTGTCTCCTAAACCCAAATATTTTCTTTTTTATTGACGATATAAAAACCTTTTTCATTCAGGTTGTTTTCACGGTTGTACATCATTTCAGAACCATCCATCTGTCTGAAAATGCCGCCTGCCTCTTCAACAATGCACTGCATTGCAGCTGTATCCCACTCGCAGGTTAGTCCAAATCGATAGTAAACATCGGCCTTTCCTTCCGCTATCATGCACCCTTTAAGCGAACTGCCTGTGGAAATTGTTTTAAAGATAAGCTCTTTATGTTCCTCTATTAGGTTTTCTTCTTTTTCCGATGAATGGGATTTACTTCCTACCATAATGAGATTGCTTATTTTATCGCTTACATTCAGTTTGTTCACTTCTCCTGTTTCAATATTTTCTAAATACGCACCCAACTCTCTATAAGCATAATACAACTGCTTCGTCACAGGCACATAAATGACACCCATAATCGGCTTTTTCTTATATGAAAGCGCAATGTTCACCGTAAACTGACCATTTTTTTTCACAAATTCTTTCGTTCCATCCAAAGGATCAACAATGAAACAGTAATCATTGATTAATCTACTGCTATCATCTTTGGATTCTTCTGAAAGAATGGCAACATCAGGAAAGTTTTCCTTTAGTCCTCCAACAATAAGATCATTGGCCGTTTTATCAGCCAATGTTAAAGGAGAATTGTCCTGCTTCATTTCAACCTGAAAATCTGTTTCATATATTTTCATGATTGACTGTCCAGCTTGAATCGCTAAGGATTTTAATACGGCTATGTCGTTTCTGGCAATCGTCATTTTAATAACTCCTATGCTTTCTTATTGTTTTTGTTAATGCCACCACAATGCGATTTTTTCAATGGAAATGAACTGGCTGAGAACACCAAAAGCATGTGGCGATAACAACGGCGAGTTGTTTTAAGTGAGATTGTTCCTAGATTTGGGATAGAGAACAAAGATTTTCTTTGTCCTTTGATTTGAGACAGAGAACAAAGATTTTCTTTGTCCTTTGGTTTGAGACAGAGAACCAAGATTTTCTTTGTCCTTTGGTTTGAGACAGAGAACCAAGATTTTCTTTGTCCTTTGGTTTAAGACAGAGAACAAAGATTTTCTAACTATTCCCTATTTTTCTTCCTTCCAGCAACTGAGCATCCAGCCATCCGGAGCAGGCAAATGGATCATTCCGACGCACCAGTTCACGGTGGAGCGATATACGCAGTTCTTCCAATACGCCTGCCAAAGCCGGATTGTCTATTTCGTTGCGGAGTTGACCGGGGTCGGTGCTTGCGTCGTATAACTCATCCACATCCGTCATGTTCCATACATAGAGCCATTGGTTCGTACGGATGCTGCGCTGGGAGTACAAACCGAATTGCTGGCCGCTGGCAGCAGAAACTGCATGGTCGCGCTCCGGTTGGCGGACACCCGCCAGTAAGGGTGCCAGGGACAGGCCATGTCCGGCAGAAACGGGAACATCACACAAATCACCGAAGGTAAGCCCCAAATCAAGACAGTTGCTGACAAATTCTTTCGAACGATAGCCTGCCTTCACTTTGCGTGGATAACGGATAATCAGCGGTACCCGCGTCACATCGTCATAGAGCACATAATGCTTGTCCAGCATGCCATGGCCGCCGCATAGATCACCATGGTCTGACGTGTAGACGACTATAGTGTCATCGGCCAGGTGCATGTGGTCCAGCTGCGCCAGAAGAATGCTGACGGCATCGTCGATCTGGCTGACCATGCCATAATAATTGGCAAGCGTGTGTTTCCATTGATCCCAGGATCTTCCTTCTAAACCCCAGTTCTGTATCTGTTGCCGCTGTATGTATGGCTTTTTTTCCAGCGTGTCGCTCATACTGTCCCAGGGCACAATGGTATCGGGATCATACAGGCTGGCAAAGGGTTCGGAAGGACGGCATGGCAGATGAGGATCGGTGAAGTCTACACGAATCATCCAAGGCTGGTCCGTTGATTCGTAAGATTGCATCAGCTGACATGCATGGGCAGATGCCCAGTGTGTCTTGCTGTCTTCCAGGGCAATAGGGCTTGCTTCGCCGTACCATCCGTTCTGGTAGGAAAGGGACGGATATTTTGCAGTGATGGCGCTGTTGTATCCGCTGTAATCGATGTGCTCGCTGAACCCGAAGTCCCGCGGTGTGTGTGTCATCGATGAATTCCACTTCCCGATGAGTGCGCAACGGTATCCCGAACGAACGAGGGCTGCAACATGGTATCCTTCCTCCGGAACCAGTGTCGGTGTGGGAAGAAAGTCACTGTTCCATAAGGCACCGTAGCTTTCCGGGGCAAGACCACTGAGCAGGGCCTGTCTGGCGGGGGCACAAACAGGACATGGTGTGAAGGCGTTCTCGAAAAATACGCCTTCACACGCCAGCCTGTCAATGTTCGGGGTGTGGATATTGAATCTGCCGGCACAGCCCAATGCGTCCTGGCGGTGCTGATCCGCAACGATGAGCAGGATGTTTGGTTTCACGACAATTCCCTCCGTATGGAAGATGGCTTTGTTGATGTTGGTAAACGAACGCCGATTTCAGCCCTGCAGGTCTGAAATCGGCGTTCGTTTAAAAAAGTTTATTTATATTGGCTTGTAGATGTCACCATGCAGGTTGGGCAGTGGTTCCGGCCGAACAACAGAACCGCCTTCTTCAAAGGATTTAATGGCAGCAAAGGTGTACTCCAGCGTGGCCAGCGCATCACGTCCGGAGGCGCGAAGCAGTTCGAGCGGCACCTTATTGGTCACGTCTTCGAGATAGGCATGAATACGGGCTGGGAAGGTTGCATTAAAATCGGTGATGCCCGTGTCCAGGACTTCATTGGGCTCCGGAGAAGCCATAGCGCTCATGGGTTTGCTGGCATCCCAGAACTGCATTTTTTCTACGCAGTTTTCAATGACGAATGTTCCCTTTGTTCCAGCCATTTCAAAACTCCACCAGCCGCCCAGACCGAACATCGCATCCCCACGCTGGGAGAGCAGATAGCCGGTGCTGCCGTTTTCAAAGCGGACATGGACACTGTTGATGGAATACATCAGGTCGTCGGCTGTCTTGCGGACGCCGGGCTTGCTGAGATATGCCTGAATATGGGTGATATCACCGCCAAAATGGCGCATGACGGAGAATGGATGAGCAAGGAAGGCCTTGAGGTGGGAATAGGGCCGCTGCCAGCGTGCTGAGCCGGGGCCGGTATAACCCGCTTCGCCACCATTGAAACCCATTTTGTGCACAATGTAGACCGGTTCACCTATTTTGCCCTCTTCAATCAATTGATCAGCGCGTTCTGCCGGTTTCGTGAAGAAATGATTCAGGTTACAGCCCAGGTACACACTTTTTTCCGCCGCAAAGCGAACCATTTCGCGGGCTTCGCGCACGTCATTGGAAATTGGTTTTTCTACCAGCACGTTTTTTCCGGCGGCAATAGCCTCCATTGCCGGCACATAGTGCCAGCTGCCATTCTCGTAACCGGATGTGGTAATATCCACGATATCCAGGTCCGGCATAGCCGCCAGCATTTCTTTTAAAGAATAGAAGGCAGGTACACCATATTTCGCGGCAGCTTCATCTGCTTTTTCCGGTTTCACATCACATACGGCGGCCAGAACCGCCAGTTCATCCTTTTGATATACGTCCGCATGTGTGTTTCCAATACCGCCCATGCCGACCAGTCCGATTTTCAGTGCCATATTCGTTTCCTCCATCTTATTTGTCCGTTGCCTTACTCATTCTTTCTAAATCCTGTAGGGGTAATGCCAGTTACCTGCCTGAACTGGCGGGAAAATAGCGAGACATCAGAAAACCCAAGCATTTCAGCTACCTGCGTCACTGTATTTTTCTCAATCCTCAGCAATTCCGCTGCTTTGGCCATGCGGAAATGTCGGGCGTATTCGGACGGGGTGGCATCCAGCAATGCCTTGAACTGCCTGGACAGATATCCGGGTGACAGGCCGGCGGCAGCTGCCACATCCTCTACCAGGATATCCTGTGTGTAATGGTCCTCGATGAATGTTACTGCGCTGAGGATGTGCATGATATTGGGATGTGCGCCTTCAATGGTCAGGCGGCTGTTCCCGTAAAGACGGGAGTATGTGACAAGCAGTCCGTACAGCAGGGATTTCACCTTCAATTCCCAACCGGCAGCCTTGTTGAGCCGCTCCCACATCATTTTTTCCAGATCAATCAGCAGTTCCCGTGATTCTGCCGGGCCCGCATGTACGCGATGGAAGTCTTTCTGGCCCTGCAGCATGCCGGAAAGTCCCTGAAGCTCTCCAATTTCACCTTCATGGCCGACCAAAGCTTCCGATGTGAACAGGCAGTTATAGAGTGATGTGTTGTTTGCGCTGATATAGGCATGCACTTCACCGGGCAGGATGATAAAAACATCGCCCGTCGTGAGAATCTGGGTATGCCCTTCATGACTATGCAGCGCCAATCCGCGTTCAATGTAGACCAGCTCATAGAATTCGTGATTGTGCAGTCCCACCTTACCATGGTGCTTGTTGCTGGTCACAAACACAGGCGGTTGGCCTGCACCGAAATACTCATTGCGCTGAATCCGGTTGTTGCTCACGACGGCTCCTTTGCAAGGTTAGGGGATGAACACAGTGGTTGTTGTGAATAATTGTATGGTTTGTGGATGAACATGATGGTTCTTCTTAAAAAATGAATGGTCAGGGGATGAATACAGCATGTTTATTTGACGATTTCAGCAACCTTTACCGGTTGGCCACCCCGCTGGATGGATGCGATGGCAGCATGGATGACACGGCTGGCCTCCAGACCCGCCCGTCCGCTGCCATCGATATCTTCCGGGCGCACGCCATCAGCGACTTCCTTAACAAAGGAGCTGATGCGGTCGGCAAAAGTGTCGTAAAACTGGCCATAGCCTCCAAAGACAGGATTCGTATACTGCTGCTTTATCCATGAATTCGCCGGGTACAAGGTCGCTTCCCGCCACATGTCCTCGACGACCATTCGCCCGTTAACACCAGCCACGTCACAGCGTTCCATGGGGTGACCCCGTTTGATGTCATAGGAACTGGTCAGGTGACCAACTGCACCGCAGGCAAAATGAAGGTTGGTGGATTGGGTAGAATAGATGGAACGGCCGGACGCTTTCATGGCAAAACACTGCACTTCATCGATATCACCGCCGAAGTAGCGTAAGATGTCCACACTGTGCGGGTTCAGGGCCTTCATATGGTAGAATTCGGAGTCGAACTGTTCGAAGCGTCCAATCCACAGGTTCATGTTCAGAAACAGCAATTCTCCAATCAGCCCCTGATCCTGCCAGGACTTGGCTGCTCGTGCCGCAGGGGTGAACCGGTGGTTCAGATCCACGGCGAAACATCGGTCGAGACGCTTTGCCGTGTCCACCATTTCCTGCGCCTTTTCTAAATCATTGCAGATGGGCTTTTCGCACAAAACATGGCTGCCCGCGTGCAGCGCCTGCAGCGTGGGTTCATAATGATCGCTTGAATACTCAAATCCTCCCGTGGCAACGCTTACCATGTCAGGTCGCATCTCATCCAGCATCTGTTGTGCGTTTTCAAACCACGGGACGCCATGCTTGGCACCACCGGCTTTTGCGCGATCCATCTGCCGGTCGCACACAGCAACCAGCTCAGCATCGGGCAGTGCATTGTAGGCCGTTGCATGGGTATTTCCAATGGGCCCCATGCCAATGACGCAAACTCGCTGTTTCATGCCTATGCCTCCGATGCGGGCGCCGCCGCTTTCTGTGAGTTGCGTTCCAGTCCTTTGGTTTGCAAGCGGCGAGCTGCTTCCGGATCCCCGATGTGCATGGCATCATAGGCTTGTTCTGAAGAGGTGAAGGGACCGCATCCCAGACCATGCCAGTTCAGATTTGTGTACATCGGGTTCTGACGGCCGGTGGCGGCTTCCCGCTTTGCGATATGTGCCAGCATCTTCGCATTGAGGACTTCTACTACCTCAGGTCGCGCTGTCACGAGGTTGACCGCTTCCTCCGGATCTTCCAGCAGGTTATAGAGCTCCACTTCAGGCTTGAAATGGAAGTCCGGTTCCAGTGCGACAAAGAGCTTCCATTCCGGGGTGCGCCAGCCGTGTTTGCGCTGCCAGGTGCACTCCGTGATATAAAACTCGTTTTCTGTGGGGATTTCTTCTCCGCGAACAAGCTGCATCAGGTTGCGTCCATCAAAGGCGACATCCGTTTCCAGCCCCATCACATCCAGCACAGTGGGAATCAGATCCTTGTGCTGACAGATTTCAGCGATTCGCCTTCCTTCTGTCTTTCCTTTGAACCGGATGGCGAAAGGCACTGTCAGTGTACATTCATAAAGACCATGATGGTCATACCAGCATTCGTGGTCGTGGAGTGTTTCGCCATGGTCGCTGGTGAACACCACGACCGTTTCCTCCGTGATGCCCAAATCATCCAGCTTCTGCAGCAGGATTTGTACGCAGGTATCCATGTAGGCGATTTCCGCATCATACTGAGCGATAATATAATCCTTGTCTGTACAGGCGGGCGGGAACCAGGTGTAGAAGTAGTCCCGGAAGGGCTTGAACTGATAGACTGGCTCAAGGGAATTGTTGTCCGGATTGAAGGCATCTCCCTGGTAAAACATGCTGGCAAATGGTTCCGGCGCCAGATACGGCGAGTGGGGGTCCATGTGCCGCAGAAACAGGAAGAACGGCTTGTCATCCGCCGCAAGGCGTTCCAGTTCAGGAATCGTGACGGCATTGAGGTTCTCCGCCTTGGGAGATCGTCCATTTTCCCAGCTGCCCCAGCCACTGAAATCGATGTACTTGTCGAATCCCTGTGCGGCGGCATTTCCGGTGAAACCGACGCAGGTAGTGTTGTAGCCCTGATCCCTGAGTATCTCTGCGAAAGTTTTTACGCCCGGAGCAATGCTTCCCTCATGACGAAGTGCGACCACATTGGTGCCAAAGCAATCCATGCCGGTGAGCATGGAAGAGTAACCGGGTGTTGTCGGTATGCTAGGGCTGAAAAAATGATCGAACACGATGCCGCCATCGGCCAGATACTTGTCCATATTGGGTGTGGTCAGCCGGTTGTAGCCATACAAGCTCATATGGTCGCTGCGAAGGCTTTCTAGACCGAAAAACAGCAGATTTGGCTTTTTCATATACTTCCCCTTTCGTTACGGGCAAATTTGTTGCGGATATCCTTCTTGGGAAGGATTCAGTTTTATTCCTGTTTCTTTCTTTTTGTGTAGGCACAAAACCTGCTGAAAATGCTGTGCATTTTCAGATTCAGGAATTTTCTGTTTGTGTATCTCATGACGGTTTTTTGAGCTGCTTACCGCGCACCCAGCTTTTTCAGACAGGCGTTCATATAACCATAACTCTCGGCGGCGATGGCCGTAGCATGAACCATGTCCTGGTCCGGGCCTATGACTTCCAGACAGACAGGAC
This sequence comes from Acetivibrionales bacterium, assembly GCA_038249175.1. GTDB lineage: Bacteria > Bacillota > Clostridia > DSM-8532 > DSM-8532 > JAEWSN01. The sequence continues at coordinate 4 of JBBRWP010000149.1, read as the reverse complement.
CATC
>JBBRWP010000148.1:0-8250 GCA_038249175.1 Acetivibrionales bacterium | reverse complement strand
GCGCCATTTCCTTATGAGGCCATTATGCAATATGCAAATGTTGCAAGGACCAAACGTGAATTCCAGCAAAGCCGCATTGGTTTGATCGGCTATGCGGATATGGGACTGTACACCTGTACATACGACCGGTCTGTGGTTGCCCGTGAGTTGGGCATTGATGTTGAAGAACATTTCAGCTATGAAATTGGCCAAAAAATGGAAAATGTTGATGCAGAGTTACTTCAGAAAACCATTCGTAACATCCGTCAAAAAGTGACCTTTGAAAATGACGTGAAGGAAAAGACCCTTGAAAAAGCAGCCAGACTGTATTGCGCAATGAAAGAAAAAGCAGATACACGAAAATTGGCGGGCATCTCCATCAAATGCGTTCACGGGGTGACAAAATATATGGGCATCAATCCCTGCATGGCTCAGTCTTTGCTAGCCTCTGCAGAGGTGTCTGTTATTTGCGAGTGTGACGCATATGGCTTGATAACCAATGTGCTCATGAGCCAGCTATCCGGTCAGCCCTCGACTTTCCTTGAACACTATGAATGCTATGATGACGCCGTACTCATTGGTACCTGCGGCTATCTGCCGTTTGGCTTTGCCGAAGGACCGATTACGGCACGCAGTACAAATCTGGGGGATTATTTTGTCGGTTTGGGCTTAACGGCCAAAGTGAAGCCGGGGGTAATGACCTATGCCCGATTGTTCCGGCAAAATGATGGTTTTGCACTGTTCCTAGGTAAGGGAACAGCCACTGCACCGGATAAATGGACTGAATTGGGTTGGCAGGAGCCTTCGCCGGATTTTCCGAGCGTGCTTTTAAAACTGGAGATGCCAATGGATGAATACTTGTCGAAGGTGCCAGGCCAGCACATTATCTTAATTCATGGGGATTGGGTAGAACAGATGACAGAGCTGTGCCATTTGTTGAAGATTGACGTCGTGCGCTAGTGACAAAATGCATATATTTTTTCAACCCAAAGTCATTTTTTACAGTGATTAAAGCATAATTTTAATATCTGTTGTCAAAACAAACCCTACGCAAAGGCGTAGGGCAAGATGAGTGATATAGAAAAAGGGATAAAAAATGAAAGTGAAAATACGAACGCCCTATTTTGAAGTTGGCGTAAAAAACTACATCTATGGAGATAAAGTGCTGGAAATGGCGAAATTCTTAGAAAAGACCGCCATCAAATACGATGTCGATGTGCTTTATATCGTGCCGTATACAGAAATTCGCAGGGTTGCCGAAAACACGGAGCGACTGATTATTATTGCACCCTATATGGATACATTACGGCCCGGTCGCGGTATCGCAGATGTACTGCCGGAAGCCATTAAGGCAGCAGGAGCTCATGGTGTTCTGATGAACCACTGTGAAAAACCTATGACCCTCTCTGCCATTAAAAAAACGATAGACCGCGCAAATGAACTGGATTTACTAAGCTTTGCCTGTGCGGATTCTGTCGCAGAAGCAAAGGCAATTGCGCAATTACACCCGGACATTATCAACCCTGAACCAACTGATTTGATCGGATCAGGGAATGCCAGCGGGATGGATTATGTTATGACAGTCATTGATGCCATAAAAGCGATTCATGCAGATATCCTGGTTGAACAGGCTGCCGGAATTACAACAGGGCAGCAGGTATATGATTTTATCCTGGCGGGTTCAGATGGTGCCGGTGCCGGTTCAGGAATATTTAATGCAACAGATCCTTACCACACTGCGGATGAGATGATTGGCAGCGTCAGAAGAGCAATCAATGACATGATTACAATACTAAGGCAAAAGCCTTAAATAAAACTTTAGGAGGACCCCATGAAGATTTTCAGAGAGACCATCAAAGCCCGTTCCACAGCACACTATCCGACCTATCACAAAATAACAGAAGACGTTCGTGACATCATCAGCCGCTCAGGCATACAAAATGGCATTTGTGTTATCTATTCTCACCACACCACCTGTTCTGTGTTTACGCAGGAATGTTCTTTTGACAAGGCCTATAACGGCCTTGAATTTCTTCAGCAGGATTTAACCGATATCTTTGAAAAACTGGTTCCAACTTGTATCAAAGAGGGTCAATATATGCATCCCGGTCCGGAGCTAACAGAATATGCCATATCTGTAGGTGAGAGCAAACTTGAGGCGCTAAACACGGATGCCCATCTGCGTTCAGTTTTACTTGGCCGCAGTGAAACCATTGTTGTTATAGACGGCAAACTTGACATGGGCCAATTTGGCCACGTTTATTTCGTTGATTTTGATAAAACTCGCGTTCGGGACAGGGTTGTTCAGGTACAATTGATCGGGGAGTAGAATGTATTGATGAGTCTGGTGTAATAACGCCAATTTCGGTCCCGAAGGGGCTGAAATTGATTGAAAATGACCAATTTCAAGCCAATATCGCGATCTACCAGTGCAATGCGGAGCATTGTACTGCCTCTACTGCCGCGATTTGCATCAAATTGGATCATTTTCGAGTTCTTACGGTAGAATCATTGATGAGTGAAATATGTGGAGAATTCAGCTTGGCAACTGGCCATGCAGTCTTTTAAAATTGAAGCAGAATCAATTCTGGTCACAGGAAAACGACTGAATAAAATACTATGAAATTTCTATCCCAGTGTTGAACCAAACGGAGGGTGCCTGATATGAATTGCAACAAACAACCCTATTTTGGATTAATGACGACCGATGAAGCAGAACGCATTCGTGCAACTGCAAAAAAAATTCTTTGTACCTATGGGTTTCGTTTTGAAAACACTTATTTGCTGGATGCCGCAGAAAAAAAAGGGATTCATGTGGACCGTGTCCTTCAACACATTACGGTAACGCCGGAGATGTTTGATCAGTTGGAAGCTTGTGCAATTCGTCATGCCCCCGAAGCAAATACCGAAACCATTCTTCGCAGACAACCCTCAAAAGGGTATGCGGTTGGTCGAAACATTGTAAAACGTATCGATTGGCGGATGAAGGAAAGCCGGCAGGCAGTGATGGCGGACAATATTGAAATTATGAAGGCATGTCATATGCTGCCCAATGTTTCGAAGCTGGCACCACTGTTTACCGGAAGCGATATACCGTCAGCAATTGAACCGATTGTGGGCATGGCTCATGCACTGAAGATCAGTGACAAGCCTTTGGGTGGCGTTGAAATGATGATGGGTGGACAATTGCCCTGGCTTGAAGCACTGGAAACACTAAAGACTGGAAATGAAACCCGATATCAGCATGGATGGGCTTCAATCACCAGATTTACCCTTGATGCACGTGCCGCGTCCTGTCTTGAAGCGATTCACCGTAAAAACGGACTGGTTGGCTGGGGAACAAACAGCTGTCCTTTTGCGGGTATGAATGCACCCGTCACAGTGGCCGGGTCGGCAGCACTTGCAATGGCTGAAATGATGGGTGGTTGGCTTGCCGGATGGATACTCAATGACGAAGTGATTTTGTATTGCACCCCTGTTTCCGGTTCACTGGACATGAAAACAACCCGTATTTTGTTCAGTACACCAACGGCAACCATGATTGATGCACTTTTGTATCAGGTTTTTGATGTCTTGTATGGTCTGAAAAACGGTGCCGCTACCGCCGCTTCTTATGTAGACGCTAAGATCCCCGGTTTACAGGCGGTTCATGATAAGATGTTCAAGGCGCTGACACTGTTCAGCCTGACCGGCTGTGAGGTAGGCATGCATTTTGGTATGCTTGAAGCAGGGGGTTCGTTAAGCCCGGCACAAATGATTTTGGATTTTGACATGAACGATGAGCTTGAACAGATAACCAAGGGCGTCGAAATTTCTGAAGATACCCTGGCACTGGAGACAATTCTTGATGTTGGCGTTCATGGGGACTATCTGCTGACTGACCATACGTTGGAACGGTATAAAACAGAGCTATGGGCGTCGCCGCTCTTTGATACAAGCTGTTTTGTCAACAGCGAAGAGGAGTTTCGTAAAGACCATTTGGCACTTGAACGGGCACAGTTTATTTATGATGCGGCATTGTCCAGATATGAACCAATAACATTGGATTCAGGGAAGCAACGTGGCATTGATGATATTTTACAGCACGCTAAGAAAGCACTTTTCTAAGCGGCAGGACAGGGCTATCGTGATTAACTTATGTTTTGCACATTGAAAACAGCATAAACCCGCAGGGTATAATTGGCTCACTGTACGCTCATTTCAACACTTTGAAGCGACATTTGGTATATCACTACAGCGTGAGTTTGAGTAATTCATTTTTATGATTCTTTATTTAAGCGGACTTACAACAAGTCAGAATCCACAAAAATGATGCTAGACTTGGCGTAAATATCGAAGTCACGCTGTAGTGATATGAAACTTGAAAAAAATTTAAAAAAGGATTGCAACTTTTTTTTGTAAAGGGTATAATTGAAAAAACTTATACAGATAAGCTGATGTGCCAAGAAAGGTCATGATTCACCATGATTGATAGAAATTCATTCGTACCTTTATACCATCAAGTCGCTTCAATGATAAAAGAGCAAATACTCTCCGGTCAGATCAAACCCGGGGATAAACTGCCGAGCGAATCTGAAATGATAAGTCACTACAAAATTGGCAGATTAACCGTCAGAGATGCTCTTAAACAACTCGTCAATGAAGGGTTTCTTGAAAAGGAACAAGGTAAAGGGACGTTTTGTAAAGAGATAACTGAGAAGAAAAATATTGATATCGATGTATTCCTCGATATGTCAGATTCTTATTTTATCCCATACTACGTAAGAAGCATTTCAGAAGTACTAACAAAGAACAATGCTAACTTTATAATCAGTGATACAAAGGACAGCGATAAGGAAATTTGTTCTTTGATCGATAAAATAATCAGAAAAGGTTCCTCAGGGGTTATTCTTCAACCAAGTCATGGGCTTGAATGTGAATACAAAATTATTAGAGAAGCTTTTCAAAAACTAAGTATTGCCAGAATACCTTACATTATGATTGACAGCATATATGAGCATATGAATGCATCCTATCTTGTAATCGACGAACAAAAAGGTGGGGAAATCGCATTCGATTATTTGACATCACTAAACCATAGGAATATTGCCGCCATATATGTTGGGAAGCATAAAGACTCAATGATGCGGCTAAATGGATTTTTGAAAAGAAGAAAAGATACAGGAAATGAAGAAAAAATAAATGTGACTATGATTGAACGAGATGAAAAACTAGAAGATGTGTTAGCGCAAGTACTGTTAAACAAAAACGCACCGACTGCTTTGTTCTGCTACAACGACGAAACCGCTGTTCGATGCCTTAAGAAATTAAGAACGATGGATATTGGCGTTCCAAATCAAGTCTCGATCATCGGATTTGATGATTCGTCGATTGCAGAGAATTTGATGCCACCGTTAACAACGATTGCTCATCCTAAAGGAGTATTAGGAGAGTTTGCCGTGAAAGCTCTTTTCGATTTGATCAATAACAGGATAAATTGGCCCTATACTAAAGTTTTTGAACCTGTATTGAAGGTTCGTGAATCGTGTAAAAAAATAGACTAAAAAAGATGATATTATATTTTTATACAAACTTATCCGTACGTCCGAATAAGTAAGAAATATAATTGGCGCAGTGCCGTTATATAAATAAAACAAATGGAGGGAAGTACTATGAAAAAGATGGTTATTCGCATCACAACGATTTTTCTCGCAATTGCACTACTCTTTAGTTTTACAGCATGCGGGACAAACGAACCTGCAAAAGCAACGACATCATCAACGACAACAACAACAGCAACAGTGGAACCTATGAAGGATATTACTCTGACTGTATGGCATTCTGCATTCACAAGTGCAAACGAAAAAGACATGGCGGAAGATCAATGGCAGATTAATAAGTTCTTTCAGCAATTTGAAGATGAAAACCCGGGAGTAACGATTGATTCTGTGTATCAGGCAGACCAACAAGTGGCGTAAAGCAAGCTTAAGGCCGCTGTTCTTGCAAAAAATGCACCGGATATTATCAATACTTTTTCTGGTTATCTTGTAACATCACTAGCAGATGTTTTTCTTGACATAACAGCCTTAGTACCTCCTGATGACCTCGCCAAGATAACCGGCTGGTCTTCGGTTCGTAAGAATCTTGCAGCTGACGGAGTTATAATAGGCTATCCGGCTGCCGGTTCTGAACTTGGTTGCTTGGTATATAACAAATCACTGGTCAGTGCAGCTGGCGTTGACCTTGAGGGCGACGGAAGACCTAAAACAGCCGAAGATTTTTTAGCGGCTATGAAAAAGATCAAAGATTCAGGCGTACAGCCAATCATCGCAAAGGATGATGGATATAATTCAGCCTGGATGTTTCCTTTTGGGGCCTGGTGGACACAATATGTAGGAAGTGAAAGAGTTACCTCAAACAGTTTAGGAACAACTAAATTTGTAGATGATGTGGCATTTATCAAAACGCTTTCATTTGCTAATAAACTTTTTGAAGAGGGTATCATCAACAATGACTACATCACGATTGCAGACCCGGCAGCAGAATTCTATAACAAAAGAGCGGCTATGATGGTAACAGGAAACTGGGAAATACAAAATTGCATTGACCAACTGGGTGATGATGCAGGTGTGTATACGGTTCCAAGTTTTGATACGGATGTGAAATATCCTGATTACGCAATTGGTGGTGTCGGACAATCCTTTAGTGTTGTCAATACTTGTGAAAATCCGGAAATGGCTGTTAAACTATTATCTTTCTATAACAAAAAAGAAAATGTCATTGTCATGTCTAAAATAAACTCAAAAATGCCACAAAGGACTGATGTGACACTAGATGAACTTGGCTGGACAGGCAATAAACTCTTTGAAAAACTAATTGACACATCCAATAATAGACTGTTTGGCTGGAATGACAATGCGATGCAAAGTGACGTCATGAACGAATACTATGTACAAACAAGTCTTGCTCTTATTGGTAAAATAACAGCAAAAGAATGCGCTGAGGCATTGGACAAAAAAGCAGCAGAAGTTAAATAAGACTTTCAGAACCGGAGGATTTTTTGATCCTCCGGTTCTATATAAAAGTTATCTAAACTCAATGTTTTTTTAGATAAAGCATCACTCCATGAAGGAGGATCTACATGGTTAAAAAAACTATTAACTTAGCCCCAAAAAGAGAAAATTTTCAAGGTTGGATGTCAGTTATTCCAGTTATTTTGATTATTCTGGCAATCAGGGGATATCCAATGGTTCTTGGGATCATAAAAAGTTTTACAAACTGGGATGGATTATTTAAAAGTGATTTTGTCGGACTTGAAAACTATATCAATATTTTGAGTGACATGCAGTTTTGGTCATTATTGAGGAACAATGTTATTTTACTTTTTTATTTGCCGTTTCAATTGTTTTTAGGATTGATCGTTTCGATATTTTTATATGAAAAGATACCGGGATGGAAGTTTTTTAGGTCATGTTATTATCTTCCACAGGTGCTATCTGCATTGACGATCGGGTATTTATTTGTTGTATTCTTTGGATTCAGAGGACCATTGAATGATATCCTAAGGGCAATAGGTCTTGAATCTTTTGCGATAGACTGGCTTGGAAGCGGTTCGACTGGACTGATGGTTATTATGATATGTATGGTCTGGATCAATATCGGATGGCAGGGCATGTTGTTTTTGGGCGGTATGTCAAATATAACACCTTATGTTTACGAAGCTGCTACGATAGACGGTGCAGGCTACTGGTCAAAACTATTCAAGATAACACTTCCCTTACTTGTCAGAACTATCGAATATTCGTGTATTGTCTCAGTATTGTGGACTTTCACAGCACTTTTTCCGATTATTTTTTCAATTACAAGGGGCGGACCCGGATATGAAACGACAACGGTGGACTATATGATTTATATAAGGGCTTTTAAGGGTGGAAGCCAATTTGGCTATGCGAGCGCTATTGCAGTCATTTTGCTTTTGATTGTCATGGTTGTCACAATCATCCAGATGAAATACGCAAACAAATCAAGTGAATGGGCGGAAGGATAAGGATAATGAGAAAAAAGCAAAAACTATCAACTGTCTTTATTTTTATCGGAATGTCCCTGATGACAATAACATTTTTGTACCCCTTAGCTTATATGATGTTGAACGCAATGAAAACAAAGCAGGAATACTATAAAAATTCATTTTCGTTGCCGTCAAGTTTTTATTTAGACAATTTTAAATTGATCATAACCGATTTTAACATTTTTGCATACTTTAAAAGCAGCTTAGTCGTCGCCGTTACAAGT
>JBBRWP010000147.1:0-8252 GCA_038249175.1 Acetivibrionales bacterium | reverse complement strand
TGAACACGGATGTGTTTTGCGGGAGATGAGCATTGAATGCGACCTTGTGGGTATGAAGCTTATTGGTGAATGGAACAGTAAAAACGAAGAAAAGGGGTGCGAAACATGGATGACAAGATGGGCACATACTTGAAAGGGTTTATTCAGTACCTGAAAAATAAAGGAACACTTTCACAAAATACGCTGGAATCATACATTCGGGACGTACAGCAATATGTCGACTTTTTAGGAGAACAAGGCATTACAGACATTCAAAAATGCCCTTATGATATATTTTCAAATTATATTCAGCACCAGCAGGAACAGCAACGTGCTTCCACCACCATTAACCGGAGCATGGCGTCGGTTCGCGTTTTTTACCGTTATTTGATGATGGAGTCCATTGTTTCGGTGAACCCGACCATAGGTGTGGAGTCGCCGAAAATTGAGCGCAAAAAACAAGGTTACCTGACGCTGGAAGAAGTAAAGGTTTTACTAAATCAGCCTGAAAAAATGGGCTTGAAAGGGATTCGTGACAAGGCTATGCTTGAACTGGTCTATGCTTCCGGCATCCGGGTGAACGAGATGATCGATTTGAATGTTCGCGACTTTGACGCTGACAACAAAAGCTTGCGTTGCGGAGAACCCGGGACAGAACGTTTTATTCCTCTTTCAAACGATTGTATAAAGCCAGTACAAGATTATTTGGAAATGGCCAGACCTTTTATGCTGCGCGACCGTCAAGAGAATGCCCTCTTTATTAATACCAATGGCGGCCGTCTTTCCAGACAGGGTTTTTGGAAAATTATCAAACAATATGCCGAACAGGCTGGCATTAAAAAAGGCATTACCCCTCACACCCTTCGCCAGGCTTTGGCTGTGCACCTTTTGCAGAGTGGTCAAAACCCGGAAGATGTGAAGAAACTTCTGGGTCGTTCCGATCTGACATCCTTACTGGAATTCATACCAGGTGAAAAATGATTGGGATTATCGGTTTGGGCCTCATTGGCGGTTCGCTGGCAAAATCCATTAAAGCGCATTATAGACGCACTGCCATTGTGGCCTTTGATGTGAACCGGCAAGAACTGGACAAGGCCCTTCTGGAACACACCATTGATGTCGCGGCAGATTCACCCGACAGTGGCTTTTCGGCCTGTGAACTTATTTTTTTATGTACACCACTATCTGCCATGACTGCCGTTGTGAAACAACTTTTGCCTCATTTGAAGGAAAACTGTCTGTTTGTTGATACCGGCAGCACAAAGATGGATGTCATGTCCTTGTTTTCAACTCTGTCGCTGGAAAACCGCTTCATTGGCGGACATCCTATGGCCGGTTCTGAAAAGTCCGGCTACGGCGCTTCCAGGGCCAACCTGTTTGAAAACGCCTATTTTATACTGACTCCCTACCGGGGTGCCGCCACTGAGTCTTTAGAAGCCGTGTTGACGGTGGTGCGCATGACCGGTGCCATAGCGATTGTGATGGATGCAGAGGAGCATGACAAAGCAACGGCCATGATTAGCCATATGCCGCATGCCATGGCAGCCCTCTTGGTAGAAGCCGTACAAAGTGCCGATGCCGGGTCTAACGTGTTGCACCGGTTGGCAGCAGGCGGTTTTAAGGATATCACACGCATTGCATCCTCTTCGGCACCCCTTTGGACAGGTATATGTCTTTCTAACAGTGCACTGGTTCAGGAAGCTCTGCGAAAAATGCAGGATGGCATACAACGGTTCTTAGAGATGCTGCAACAAGAGGACGCAGTGCAACTGCAACAGTTTTTTCAAAATGCGACCGATTACCGTAACAGTTTTTCGACAGTGCAAACCAATCCCTATTCAAGACACGCTGAAATGACCATTGATGTGGAAGACAAGCCAGGGATTATTTCGAAGATTGCTGTTCTTTTGGCGGATGCAGAAATCAATATCAAAAATATCGGCATCAATAATGTGCGCGAAGAAGACGAAGGTGCTCTCCTCATTCGTTTTGAAACCATGGAAGAGGCAAACACTGCTGCAGCGCTGTTGCAGGAGAATGCCTATCGTGTCAAAAAAAGATAAAAACCGCAACCTTATCGGAAGCGGTTTTTTTCGGTTTTAGAACCGAATGCTTTATTGGCGTGCCAGAGACGATTTGAACGCCCGACCGACGGATTAGAAGTCCGTTGCTCTATCCTACTGAGCTACTGGCACAAATGTGCTGACTGTTTGCCGGGGTTGCCTGGAAAGAATGAATTTAGTTATTCTTGCTTCCCCTGACGCTCTAGCGCCACATTATTATACTAGCAAACATTCACGATTGTCAACGAATCGTTCTACTGGTATGATAAAGGTGACTTTGGGGTAGCTTTCAACCGGGTCAAATACCTATTTTTTTTACGGGGGAAACATGACTGAGGCGATGATGATTGGGATTGCCGGGGGAACCGGTTCCGGAAAAACAACCCTGGCCAAATCTCTGAAAGAAGCTTTTGGGGAAGACGTGGCACTCCAGTGTATGGACTGGTATTACCGCTCCTTTCACCATCTCTCGTTCGATGAAAGGAAAGCGTTGAACTTTGATCACCCGGATGCCTTTGATATGCCGTTTTTTATTGAACAGATGCAAGAGCTGAAGGTGATGAAAGCCATAGAAAGGCCTGTCTATTCTTTTATAGAACACCGCCGCCTGGAAGAATCCATTCGTACACCGGCTTGCCACGTGGTCATTGTGGAAGGAATTCTTTTGTTTGAGAATCCCGAAGTCCGTTCGCTGCTGGACATTAAGATATTTGTGGATACCGACTCGGATATCCGCTTTGCTCGCAGGCTGGTGAGGGATATCCATGAACGCGGGCGGGACATCGATTCGGTGGTAACTCAATACCTGAATACCGTTAAACCGATGCATGAAGCTTTTGTGGAGCCCACCAAGCGCTATGCAGACATCATTGTACCGGAAGGTGGAATGAACAAAGTGGCCACGGATATGATTGTTGAAAAGATCAAGAGTATTCTGTCTCACCGGGGAGAAGACGACCAGTAAGGGGAATGGTTCGTCAATTTGGATGGTTTTTCATGTTGCAGACCGATGTCCATTCCAGCCAAAAGCAAACAGGCTCGTTTTCTGTATGATGCACGCGTTCCAATAACACGTTGAAGAAAAGCAGTAAGCAACCTATGGAATAGCAGAACAGTGTGAACACCAGGGGAAAAAGCACGCCTTAAGAAATCCGAAGGAAAAGTGGAAACAAAAAAAGGAGAAATTATGCAAAATAGTATAGAGATGCGCCTGGCCGTGTTGATTGATGCGGACAATGTGCCGCACGATAAGATCGACGGGATGATGAAAGAAATAGCCCGCTATGGTACACCAACCATCAAGCGAATTTATGGAGATTGGACGAAGCCGGATTTGAAGGGCTGGAAGAACTTGCTCTTATCCAATGCCATTACCCCCATACAGCAGTATCGATATACTGTTGGCAAAAACGCTACTGACTCGGCGATGATTATTGAAGCCATGGATATGCTGTATGCCGGGTATGTAGATGGTTTTTTCATTGTGTCCAGTGACAGCGATTTTACACGTCTTGCCCTGCGTTTGCGGGAGTCCGGCAAACGCGTGTATGGCATGGGAGAGCGCAAAACACCCAGACCCTTCATTGTGGCCTGCGACAAATTTACGTATATTGAAATTATTGATATGCCGGCCGGTGCCAATATAAAATCGACGGAGAGGGACACAATATCAGGTGGGAGCAACCCGCGAAAACGTATGGTGCGTACATCGTCACCAGTAAGGATATCGAAAAATGAGGATGCAGCAGAAGAGGCAGCATCCAAAAATTCGGTTGTTGGTGGTAACAATAATGATAAAGCCATTGCGGCCAGTCCGGCTATAAAAATGAAAGAAAAAGAAGTACAGCATGCGCATAAAACAGCTCCAACGGCAGTGAACGCTACCGCCAGGACTGGTTTGGATACTGGAAGAACTGCAGACAGCCCGAAACTCCCTGCTGACAATAGGACCAGTTATGGCAGTCCCCTTAGTGGGACACTGGATGAAAAGGGCAGAAATGCGGGTGCAATCACACCAGATCCAGTGAAGGGAATTACAACTGAAACACCAGCGGCTGACAAAATGACCGGCGCTGGTGCCGTTGTATCAAATACGGATAAAAAGAATGACAACGTGAAAAAGAAGCTGTTGGAACGCGTGAAGGGTAAGACCATTCGCAAAAAAGTGGCTGATAAAACAGAAACCACACAAGAAACAGTAAAAAACGACAGCCACACAATAACAAGTGAAGACGGAAACAACAACAGTTCTTCCAGCATTGGAAATGACGGTGTACCGACAGATAACATTGCTCATGTGGAAGATGTGACCCATGATATGATTGATTTGATTGCCAGTTCCATCACTGATTTGGCCGATGAAAACGGATGGGCTTTTTTGGGAGATGTTGGCACCTTGATTGCCAAGAAAAAACCGGATTTCGATCCGCGCAATTATGGCTTTGTAAAACTGACACCGCTGATCCGTTCTTTGGAAGTTTTTGAGCTGGATATTCGTGAAACCAGCCAATATCATATTAAACATGTGTATGTCAGGAACATGGAAAGGGTTTAATCGGACATCTATAAACAGCCGATGAAATCCACTATATGGTAAAATATTGCATTGGATAGTCTTGAAACCAGCCAATACCTTATGAAGCATGTGTATGTCAGGAACAGGGAGAAGATTTAGCTCAGCACCTTTTTCTTGAACTGCCTCGGCGACAAGCCTTTGACTTCTCTGAATTGGGCAATGAAGTAGCTGGAATTGGAAAAGCCGCATTCTAAAGCAACTTCAGTGATGTTCAAATCAGTAGTCAAGAGCATTTTTTCGGCTTCGGTAATACGCACATGGTTTAGGTATTCAGAGAAAGTCTTACCGATTATGGACTTAAAATAGCGTGAAAAATAACTGTAACTCATGTTCAGCATGGTGGAAACGGTTTCTACTGTTATACCATGACTGTAATGGGCATCCAGGTAATCGAAGACTTTTTGCAAACGAAGTATATCAATTTCTTTTAAGGTGGAATTGGCATCCATATGAATACCATTTTTGTGCCATGTACGTAAAACCCAAAGAAAGAGACTGCCAATGTGGGTGCGAATAGCCAGTTCAAAACCGTAGCTCTTTTCCTGAAATTCATGGAAAATATCTTGGAGGAATGTTGGTATCGGAGAATTTTCCAGTTCGCTTGCCAGAAAAACTTTTTGATGATCCGAAAGGTCGACAGAAAAAGGCAGAACATATTTGGATTCAAATAGCGTTCTGTTGGTGGTATAAAGAATGGCCGGATCGAATTTCAGCACAATATATTCGACCGTGTCATCCAACTCGGCAAACACAGCATGGACTTCCCGTCCGTTAATGAGGACCATGTCTCCGGTACAGAAACGGTATTCTTTGCCCCCAAGTACTGCACGGGCCTGTCCGTTGGTCATGTAAAGAATTTCGATGTAATAGTGCCAGTGTGCCGGTGCCAGAACATGGTCGTGGTGGGTTTGTTGCAGGTGGCACTGAAATGGGTATTGAATTAGGCTATTCGGATTGTGTTGGTCTTCAAAGTAGGCTTCACCGATTGGATTCGTTTGCATCTTTTTCTCCTGAAACATGCTTGATTCCAGTGCACTAACGCACATTCATGCCATCTATAATCATGATTTATATCATTTTCAATATTTGTCAGGAGGCAAGCTTCTAAATGCGGCTGTTTTCGCATATCAAACGCCGGCAAGATGCTGGAATGACAAATAAATGATATTTTTACGTACCTTCATTATATACCATAAAAGTACTGCATGATAAAGTAAAATGGTGGTTTTCTTATTCTTAAGGAAAGTTTTCCGTGTAAACAGTGTAAACATTGTAACAGTTTGTCTTTGGATGCTTTGGCAGGCTACTGCTTGATTGAACCGTTTATCTCTGTCACTTTTCTGGAATAGCTCCAAGGTATTTGTTTCGCTGATGCCGCTGTGGGTAAAGAAAAAGAAGGCTCATTGGTCAGAAAAAAACGATGCGGCAATGTAAAAACGATGCGGCAATGTAAAAACGATGCTGCAATGTAAAAAATGAAAGGTTGGTAAGAAGATGGGTAAGATTGGATTGCAACTCTATTCAGTGAAAGAATTGACAGAAAAAGACTTTTTGGGAACCATTGCTGAAGTGGCAAAAGCGGGATATGAGGGCGTTGAGTTTGCCGGCTACTTCAATACCTCTGCCAAGGAATTGCGCAAGGTGCTCGATGACAATGGCCTAAAGGCTTGTGGAAGCCATTTGGGCATAGATTTGTTGGATAAGGACCTCGATGGGCTTATCACTTTTTCGCAAGAAATCGGTTCACCCTATATAATTTGTCCGTATATCGGGGGTAACATGGTTGGCAGTGCGGATGCGTGGAAACATACCGGTGAACGTTTTAATAAAATTGGTGAAAAAATTGTGAGAAGCGGTTTGTTTTTTGGCTATCACAACCATGACTTTGAGTTTGTGGAATATGACGGTAAAATGGCCTATGACATTATGTTGGACGAAACAGCACCGGAGAATCTATTCATTGAACTGGATACATATTGGGTCGACTACGCCGGCATGAGCATCTCTGCGTTTATGAAAAAATATGCGGAACGGATGAAACTCCTGCACATTAAAGACCGTAAGAGCATAGAAGACAAGAACAATACTGAAATTGGTAAGGGCATTATCGATGTGCCGGACATTATAAAAGCTGGAAAAGAGCTGAACATTCCTTGGTTTATTGTAGAGCAGGAATATTTCGATATGCCGCAGCTGCCATCCATCAAAGTAAGTGCTGCTTACCTCAAGAGCATCCTGTAAGGATTGGCAGATTACACTTACAACAAAAAAAGCACAGCCATCATTGGTAATTTTCTCAAAATTCATGTAAAATAACCGTGTCTTGAATTGTTGACGGTAAATGTCAGTTCAAGAGTTTAAAATTGCAAAAAAACAGGAGGCCAAGATTATGGCAGCGAAAGCAGAAACCAAAAAAGCAGCGATCAAA
Organism: Acetivibrionales bacterium; assembly: GCA_038249175.1. Taxonomy (GTDB): domain Bacteria; phylum Bacillota; class Clostridia; order DSM-8532; family DSM-8532; genus JAEWSN01. The sequence continues at coordinate 1,207 of JBBRWP010000147.1, read as the reverse complement.
GCAGAAAACAAAAAAGACACCAAAGCTGTAAAAACAGAAAAAGCCGCAACCAAAGCGGTAAAAACAGAAAAAGCCGCAACCAAAGCAGTAAAAACAGAAAAAGCCCTAAAAGCACCGAAGTTACCAAGAACCGTTCGTATCGGCATTGTCGGTTGCGGTGGTATTGCCAATGGCAAACACATGCCCAACCTGAAGAAATTGCCGAATGTAGAAATGGTTGCTTTTTGTGACATCGTGGAAGAACGTGCCATAAAAGCTGCGAAAGACTATGGCACAGCTGATGCAAAGGTCTACACAAACTACAAAGACATGCTCAATGACAAATCGATTGAAGTGGTGCATGTTTGCACCCCGAACAAATCCCACTCTTTTATCACTGTGGATGCGTTGGAAGCTGACAAACACGTCATGTGTGAAAAACCGATGGCCAAAACCGCCGCTGAAGCACAACTGATGTTGGATGCCGCAAAAAAATCCGGCAAACTGCTGACCATTGGTTATCAGGGTCGTCAACGTGCCGATTCCCAGTATATGAAAAAAATCTGTGATGACGGTGACCTAGGCGAAATCTATTACGCCAAAGCCCATGCCATTCGTCGTCGTGCTGTACCCACCTGGGGCGTGTTCTTAAATGAAGACGAACAGGGCGGTGGACCGTTAATCGATATTGGCACACATGCGCTGGACCTGACTTTATGGATGATGAACAACTACAAAGTAAAAAGCGTTATGGGCAATGTGTACTACAAACTCGGTAAAAAACCGAATTCTGCTAATGCCTGGGGTCCCTGGGATCCTGAGAAATTTACCGTTGAAGATTCTGCTTTTGGCTTTATTACCATGGAAAATGGTGCCACGATTAACCTTGAAGCCAGCTGGGCTTTGAACACACTCGATGTTGGTGAATCCCAATGCACCCTCTGCGGTACCGAAGGCGGCGCCGATATGAAAGACGGACTACGCATCAATGGCGAGAAAAACAGCCGTACTTTCATGACCAAACCAGACCTGAATGCCGGCGGTGTTGCTTTCTACGACGGAGCAGCAGAAGATGATTCTTCCTTGGAGCAAAAACAATGGATTAATGCCATTGTGACCGGAACAAAACCCACTGTTTTACCGGAACAGGCCATTGTGGTCACACAAATTCTGGAGGCCATCTATACGTCATCCAAGACTGGAAAACCTGTGTTCTTTAAATAGTATT
>JBBRWP010000146.1:0-8294 GCA_038249175.1 Acetivibrionales bacterium | reverse complement strand
ATAATACACTCTTTTAGCCGGTATTTACCCCATGATTTAATTATAAAACATAGGGCAAACAACTCCGTCAGAAAATAATCAGTAATACGGCATTCGTTTTCCTTGTTCAAAAAGGGTTGAGCCGATATAATGGGCAAAGGGTTATTTATGAGTTCAAAGCAAACAGCAAGGAGAAACATGGTAATCATTTCTGCTGAACAAATTACAAAAAGCTACAGCGAACGGGTTCTTTTGAACGCGGTTTCGCTTTCAATCGGTGAAGGTGACAAAATCGGTCTGATTGGGGTCAATGGTGCGGGTAAATCGACATTGTTAAAAATACTGGCCGGTCTTGAAACCCCGGATGCCGGTCGCCGCATGGTTTCTTCGCTGGCGCGTATCGATTTTATGCCACAGGAGCCGGATTTTGAGTTGGGAAAAACCGTTTTGGAACAGGTTTTTTCAGGAAACAATCCGGAACTGATGCTGGTGCGGGATTATGAAGAGGCACTGACCGCAGTACAAGAGCAGCCGGGAGATGCAGGCAAGGAGAAAAGACTTATTTCTCTGATGCATCAAATGGATCTTCAGGACGCCTGGAGTATGGAAAGTGAGATTAAGACGGTCCTGACACAGCTGGGTATTCATGTGTTTCATCAGGATGTTGGGACACTTTCTGGCGGAATGAAAAAAAGGGTGGCTATGGCTGCTGCGCTAATCCGTCCATCGGAACTTCTGATTCTCGATGAACCGACGAACCATATCGACAACGATACTGTTGCATGGTTGGAAGGCTATTTGGCCAACCGAAAGGGAGCACTGCTCCTTGTGACCCATGATCGCTATTTTTTAGAACGCGTCACCAACCGTATCATTGAGCTGGATCGCGGCAATATTTTCAATTACCAGGCAAACTACAGTCGCTTTTTGGAAATGAAGATTGAACGGGATGTCCTTGAACAAGGCGCAGAACGCAAGCGCCTGAACCTGTATAAAAACGAATTGGCCTGGATACGTCGCGGGGCCAAAGCACGATCGACAAAACAAAAGGCGCGCATTGACCGCTTTGAAGCACTCAAAGACGGGGGCGCGGAGGCACGGTCGGATTTTTCTGAAATAACAATTTCCTCTGCCCGCCTGGGAAAAAAGATTGTTGATTTGCTGGATGTATCTAAATCTTTTACGGACAAAGCATTGTTTCAAAAACTGGAACTCCGGCTGTTGCGCAATGATCGTATTGGCATTGTCGGGCCGAATGGCTGTGGAAAATCGACCCTTCTGAACTTAATTTCTGGCAGGCTGCAGCCGGATGACGGCGAGGTTTCTGTTGGAGAAACGGTGAAAATCGGATTTTTTACACAGGAAAATGAGGGCATGAAGGAAGATTTGCGTGTGCTGGAGTACTTGCAGGAGGAAGCCGGTTCCGTAGAGACGAAGGAAGGTGTGTTGAGTGCCGCTCAGATGCTGGAACTTTTCCTATTTCCGCCTGAAACCCAGTGGACGCCGGTATCCAGATTGTCCGGCGGGGAGAAAAGACGTTTGTTTTTGTTGCGGATTCTGATGGAACAACCTAACATTCTGCTGCTGGATGAACCGACCAATGACTTGGATATACAGACGCTTTCCATCCTGGAAACCTATCTGGAGGAGTTCCCCGGTGCTGTTGTCGCTGTTTCCCATGACCGTTATTTTTTAGACAGAATGGCTGAAAAACTGTTGATATTTGATGGAAATGGCGGGCTTTCCGCCTATGCAGGGAACTACACCGATTATCAGAACTTTTTGAAAAAAGAGAAGCAGACCGGTACTGAAGAAGCCGCATTAAGAGTTAGTGGGAACGCTGGACATAAAACAAGGCAGGCTAGCGGTTCCGCCAATGGGAACGCTGGTCATAAAACAAGGCAGGCTAGCGGTTCCGCCAATGGGAACGCTGGGCATAAAACAAGGCAAACCACTGGTTCCGCCAATGGAAAAATACAGACGGTTATGACAGATATAACGGACATAGAAGCGGGAGAAGCTTCCGCTTCCCCCGTCAAATTTACCTTCAAAGAACAGCGTGAGTTCGAGAGCATTGATGCGCTGGTGGCAGACCTGGAGCGAAAGGTTGCGGCAGTTGAGACAGCACTGACGCTCGCAGCGGCCGATTATGAACGCCTGCCGCCGCTTCTTAAAGAAAAGCAAAGCCTCGATGCAGAACTGGAAACATCAGTGGAACGCTGGGCCTACCTGCATGAAATTCATGAGCAGATGACGAATAAATGAGGTCATTTTTGTCTTGGTTTTTGTCACAAGGATTGATAAAGCAATATAGCCCTGATTTCTCCCTTGCGGGTTTGAAATCAGGGCTTTACTGCTGTTATGATAAATGGCAAACAAATTGTGGTTAGGATTGGTTCAGAAACACTGTCAATAAAGAATTGTATTCAAGATTACATGATATTGTCAGCGACCTGCAGTGCCAAGGTATTATATCCCGGGCATCACATTCCCGCCGGACACTGGAATATATGCACCGGTAATGAAACTGGACAAATCAGAAGCCAAAAAGGCGACAACGTTGGCAATTTCCTGGTCTGTGCCACGACGCTTCAGGGGCACACTGGCAGAATACGTTTCGCTGATTTCTGTTCCCTGCTCCCTATCCCGGTCGCTAATGGTCCATCCCGGGGCCACCTGGTTCACCGTAATGCCGGAAGCACCGATTTCTTTGGCCAATATGCGATAGATGCCATCCATACCCCTTTTTCCAGCCGCATAAGCTGACTGTGTGGGAAAGTTCTGCATGGAACACTCCGTATTAATGCCGATAAAACGACCCCAACCCGCTTTTTGCATGGCCGGCACGAAAGCTTTGGCCAGATGAACACTTTGCAGCACGCATGTGCGGAACTGATCTTCATAGTCTGCACTGTCTTGTTCCAATATGGTTGTCCATTTGTAGTTGCTGACAGCATTGGCCACGGTGATGTGGGGTATACCCAGTTCTGTTTCTATTTTGGAAGCCATGGCCATCACTTCTTCCAATTCTCCCACATCCGCCTGTACCACCAATGCTTTTCGGCCCATGGCACGAATTTCCTGCGCCAGAACCTCGCCTTTTTCCACATTGCGCAAACAGTGCACGGCAATATCTGCACCACAGGCGGCGAGGGTTCTTGCCATAACGCGCCCCAGCTGGCCGGTGGCACCGGTGACGAGCGCTATTTTTCCGCTTAAATCAAGTTTTAACATAATCGTCTCCTTTCCTTTCGAAGGGTTTATTTCAAATTTCGTTCCAGGTTCACCAAAAAATCCTGTATGTTGGTGACGATACTGGTTACTTCCAATGTACCCCTATCGCGCAGCTTATTCACAGCAAATTCAGAAATATCCACGCTGTAAATATAAACAGGTCGAATCTTGCCATCCAGCAGACGGTAAGAAGGGGTCATATTGCCGGTTGCGATAGAATGCAGTTGCGTTGCCAGACCCAATACGGTGGTTGCTGTACGGATTTCATGACGCATGGCATCCTGTGCGGCATAGACATCTGCAATGACGCCCGGCAACGGTCCGTCATCCCTAATGGAGCCGGCAAGGATGAGGGGGATGTTGCAGCGCAGACAGGCATCAACGACACCGCCGTCAATGCGGCCTTCGGCCTGTAAGGCTATTAACGAACCGGCACGACGGGCAGCGTTGATGACGTCCAGGTGGTTGTAGTGGCCGTTTGGATGGGATTCCTGTGTATAAATATTCTGTCCGAGTGCTGTGCTGAAAAAGGCGCCTTCCATGTCATGGGTTGCCAAGGCATTCCCTGCAAAAATGGCATGTACGTAACCTTTCTCTATCAGTGAAACCAGGGCTTTCCTGGAATCGGAATCAAAGACTGCTGCGGGGCCCAAAACCCAAACCACACGGCCATGGTCTTTTTCATGAACCAGCAGGTCATACAATTTATCATAATCTCTAGAATAAGAGGTTTCGCGGGATCGACCGGTACGGAAAGTAAAGGCTTCTGTGCCAGCTTTTTCATTCTGAAAGCCTTTGGTATGAACATAAATTCCTTCGGTAGCATCTTCGGTTCGCCCGGTAACCACCCGGTCGCCGATTTGCAGCCGCCTGAATTCGGTCACGGCCAAAGTCCAGGAACCTGAATCCTTGCCAGCTTTTTTTGGTGGGACGGCCACTGTAACACAGTCCATACGGCTCTCTTCGGCCAGAACCCAGGTGCCCTCAATTTTAAAGTACTCAGGGAAAATGGTATTGGCGTGGAAATAATCCGGTGCGACGCCAGATTTTGCCACGGGAACCAAGGTTGCATCCGGGGTGGACAGGAAGGGTTCTGATAACAAATCCGGGGGTGCATAGACGGGCATTTCAAAATGCATAGCAACTCCTCTTCTTGTGACAAGGGGACGGTTCTTTTGACACACTTTTCCTTTTGACATGTGACAAGGGGACGGTTCTTTTGACACACTTTTTCTTTTTACCAATACTTTAGAGATATACCTGTTAATTTTACCATGTCCATCAATGGTTGGCACGGTGGACTGTCATGTGTGACAATAGAAACGTCCCGGTGTCACATGTGCGACAATAAACACGTCCCCGTGTCATAGTCCTCGTGTCACATGCGTCCCCTTGTCACATGTGTTGTGGCTAAATGATATATACATTGGCTGTCTTTTCGTCCCCGCGTCACACCCGCGTGCGTCATGTGTGACAATAGACACGTCCCCGTGTCACCCGTCAGTCTTTGTTTTACCATGTTCATCAATGGCTGGCAAGGGCTATTTGCTATTTGTGTCAACAGAACCGTCCCCTTGTCACACTGCCCTTATCACACGTGTCACATCGGTTTCTCGGGAAAGCTTGAGAACTGCTGCAAAGTTCCTTATAATGAGGAAGTTGGTATTCAACGGATGAACTATTGGGAAGTCATTCAACCATATCATGTGCACCATAATAATTATTATTTTGGCAATCAGCTGATCGCCACACCTCTCCCAAAACAAAGAACGGAGAAAGCATGCAAATTGATATTATGCAATCAGCTGATCGCCACACCTCTCCCAAAACAGAGAACGGAGAAAGCATGCAAATTGATATTATCGGTGTTCCGGTGGACCTCGGGGCATCCCGTCGTGGCGTGGACATGGGTCCGGCAGCCATCCGGTATTCCGGGCTTCATGACGCCATTCAAAGGATGGGTCATACTTGTCAGGATCTGGGAAATATTCCAGTGCCGGTAGAAGACCTGCCGGTTGAAAATGCACAGGCACGCTACCTAAGCGCTATTGCAGAAATTAATCAAAAACTGGCCCATGTTGTGGCCAATAGTTTGGCGGCCGGCCACCTGTCGGTCGTCCTTGGCGGCGATCATAGCCTGGCAGCCGGTTCTATTCTGGGTACCCAGCATGTGTTCCATAACACGGGGGTGCTTTGGATAGACGCCCATGGCGATTTTAACAATGAAGAAACCACCTTGTCCGGCAACCTGCATGGCATGTCTCTGGCGGCGGTAACTGGTTCCGGCGTGGCCGACATGGTGTCTTTCAAAGACCCACTGGATGACTATATCCATCCGAAAAATGTTGCCATTGTGGGTGCCAGAAGCATCGATGCCGCAGAAGCTGCACTGCTGCGAAAGCGCGGTGTTCATGTATTTACCATGGAAGATATTGATTTACATGGCTTGAAACATGTGATGCAAGAAGCACTGAAGGTTGTTGAACACGGCACAGACGCAGTGCACGTCAGTTTTGATATTGATGTGATTACCCCGGCAGAAGCCCCCGGTGTCGGCACGCCGGTGCAGGGCGGTCTGACCTATAGAGAAGCACATTTGGTGGCGGAGCTGGTGGCTGGATGTAAAAAACTGAAGACGATTGACATGGTGGAATTAAACCCCATCCTGGATAATGCCAACCGTACCGGAGAATTGGCGGTGTCGCTCATTTGTTCCATGTTAGGCAGGCGTATTTTTTAATTTTTGTTTTAAAAACGGCATGATTGCTGCAGTCCTTTTCTGAAACCCAACCAGATGTGCATTTTTAGGAGACCGCATGAAAGCATTTGCATGGCTAAAACCCTACATGCCCAGGTATTTGAAGCTTGCCATACCGGCCTGGATGGCTCTTCTGGTGGAGGTTCTGGTCGATTTGAGTATGCCCACCCTCATGGCGTCCATTGTGAATATAGGCATTGGCAACAAAGACACGACCTTTATCCTTCATACCGGACTGATTATGCTGGCGCTGGCCTTAGGCGGTTCCCTCATGGGCTTATCGCGTAACTGGCTGTCCACAAAGGTTTCGCAGGAACTGGGCACGCGGATACGGGCGGACTTGTTTCGGAAAACACAGCAACTTTCCATGGCGGCTGTGCAAAAATTCGGTCCGGCATCCCTCATCACCCGCTTAACCAATGATGTGATGCAAGTACAAAACATGTCATTTATGCTCACCCGCATCTTTATCCGTGCCCCGCTGCTGCTGGTTGGCAGTGTTCTGATGGCATTTTTGCTCAATCCAGGTCTGGCCGCTATTCTGATTGGGGTCATACCGCTATTAGGTTTGTTAATTTGGTTTCGCATACAGCGCGGTCTTCCCTTGTTCAAAAAGGTTCAAACCGCCATAGACCGTGTGAACAGCGTGATGCGGGAGTTTTTAATTGGTGTTCGTGTGGTGAAAGTGTTCAACCGGCACCGCTATGAACAGGATAAATTTGATGCGGCCAACCTGAACCTGACCGGTTTGGGTGTGAAGGCTGCTCGCTCTATGGCCACAATACAGCCTTTGATGCTGGTGCTGATGAATGGCAGTATTCTGCTCGTGATATGGTTTGGCGGGGTGCGCATCGATGCCGGCAAAATGATGGTCGGCGACATTATCGCTTTTGTGAATTACTTTCTGCAGATTTTGCAGACCATGATGATGGTTTCCTGGATTTTTACAGCAGGCATTCGCGCAAAAACTTCCTCCGACCGTATCGGCGCCGTCTTTGCTTTGGAAAATGGGTTGCCTTTGCCGGAGGTGCCGAAAACAGCAGAAAAAACAGGTGCACTGGAAATGCGTCGGGCTTCTTTTTGCTGGCCCGGGCAAACTGTGCCTGTACTCAAAGACATCACTTTTTCTGTTGCAACAGGCCAAACCGTTGCCCTCATTGGTTCCACAGGTTCTGGTAAAACGTCTCTGATCAGTCTCTTCGTGCGGCTTTACGATGCATGTGAAGGAACAGTGCTGGTGGATGGTGTGGATGTGCGTGACTATGCGCTAAAAGATTTGCGCGGACGCATTGCCTCTGTGCCACAGCAGGCTGTGCTCTTTACCGGCACCATAGAAGAAAATTTGCGTTGGGGGAACCGGGAAGCGTCCGAAGAAGACCTGCTCGAAGCGACGCAAATTGCTTGTGCAGATGACTTTATATCGCAAATGCCGTATGCATATGAAACATGGATTGGTCAGGGAGGCGTTAACCTTTCCGGTGGTCAGAAACAACGGCTTTCAATTGCCAGAGCCCTGTTGTGCAAGTCGCCTGTTTTAATCATGGACGATAGTACTTCGGCTATTGATATGACGACGGAGGCAAAAATCAGGTCGCGGCTGAAAGAACATGCCAGGGATCTGACAACCTTTATCATTGCGCAGCGCATCCATTCGGTCATGGGGGCGGATAAGATTCTGGTTTTGGATGAGGGGCAACTGGTTGGTCAAGGGACACACAAGGAATTACTGGAGGACTGCCCGATTTACCGCGATATCTACCGCTCACAGATGGGCCTGGATCTCAGCGGCAGGGAGGTGGTTTAAGATGGGGACAGAAAAACGGCCAGCCACCAATACGAACCCCAGCGAGGGCAATGTGCCTGGGGCAGGTTCACCCGTCAAACGCCCCGGTTATACCGAGCTCAAACCAGGCACCCAGAGTATGCACCACATGGGTGGCCGCTTTGGCGGCGTGCAAAAACCAAAGGATATGCGCGGCACTGTGAAACGCCTGTGGAAACTCTTCGGAAAGGAACAGTGGAAGCTGGCGTCCGTCTTTTTTATTGCCACCATCGGTTCCGCCATGGGGCTGATTGCCCCCTGGCTCATTGGTCGCGGCGTGGACGCCATGGCAGGGGAGGGGAAGGTCGATTTTACAAAACTGCACATGGTGATCCTCGGTTTGGGTGCAGCATATGGCGCAGGTGCCCTGCTGTCCTGGCTGCAGGAATGGTGGATTGCCGGCGTGGTACAGCGCATTGTGATGGTCATACGCAAAAGTCTCTTTGAAAAAGTACAGAACCTGCCCTTACGATTTTTCGATACCCATACCCATGGCGAACT
>JBBRWP010000145.1:0-8321 GCA_038249175.1 Acetivibrionales bacterium | reverse complement strand
TATGCTTGAAATCGGTCATTTTCTTCCGATTTCAGCGTCTTCTAAGTCGAAACCGTTGTTCTTTCACTACAATCCCAATTACACAATCCAGGCACATTTTTATCCTGCTATCCCTTACTACATTTTTATCCTGCTATCCCTTACTACATTTTTTTCCTGTCATCCCCACTACATTTTTATCCTGCTATCCCCACTACATTTCTATCAGTTCCAGCAATTCTATTAATACAGGTTCTTTCTTTGTTGAAAAATGAAGAGACAGTGAATCGGCGTCCGGATAGATTTGCTGCGTAAAACAAACCTCACCATTTTCTGCAAACAATTCAACACTGGCATTGTCAACCAGCATTTGCAGCTGAAACATGTCATCATGCATCAGCACAGGCACCGTGACATCCATCTCATAATCATTGCAGCTTCTGGCTGCTTCTGTCATGAAGCGCTGAACCTGTATGGTACGGTTCAAGAAGCATACGGAAATTTTCAGAATCTCGGCTTCTCCGTCTTGAAGAGACAAGTCAAAGCAGGCGGGCTGACTGCAAGAAGCCAGCAGATTCATATGGAAAGACCGCTTAGAAAATGTTTTGTGAATGGGTCCATTCGGTTCCAGGTCATATAGACAGAGTGTATCCCGCTTGTCCTTATTGAATACCGTCTCTAATTCCGGCACGGGATGCTGTACCAAAACGTAAGTGTTTTCCTGTTTTCTGAGCTTTATTTCACGAGCAAATGTCATGCCAGAACAAAAAGCCTTCGTGGGTACTTTGTCCGCATACAACCAGTTATTCATCCAGGCAAGCAACACATGCCTGTTCTGTTTATCCGGCAGTCCAAAAAAAGACTGGCTGGCATAGAAATCTTTCCCGTAATCCACCCATCGAACGGTTTCAGGGCTGTCATCACAGGTAAATACATGTCCGTTGAAATTGCCCAAAAACCACTGATTGGCGGAACCACCGGCAAAACCACCAGGATTGATGTTCACACTTAAAACCCATTTTTCCTCTGCGGTATTTTCAACCGGCAGGCAAAACAAATCCGGGCATTCCCATACACCACCATGAGCGCCATAGGTATGACCAAATTCACTCTCCAACTGCCATTGTATGAGGTTGTCGGATGAATAAAAGCGGATATGGTCATGGCACGCCAAAACCATCACCCATTTTTTCGATGCTTCATGAAAAATGACCTTGGGGTCTCGAAAATCTGCCATACCAGGATTCGCAATGACAGGGTTATCCGCATATTTTGTCCAAGTTCGGCCTTTATCAGATGAATAAGCGAGGCTTTGAGCTTGCGGAGCCACTTCGGAATGCGTAAAAATGGCGACCAAGCCTGAACCGCCGTCAAAAAAACTGCTTGAATCTTTTGCATCAACAACCATACTGCCTGAAAAAACCATGCCGAGTTTGTCCGGATATAGTGCAATCGGAAGCTCTTCCCAATGCACCAGATCTGTACCGACTGCATGCCCCCAGTGCATCGGACCCCATTTTATATCGTCCGGGTAGTGCTGAAAAAAGAGGTGGTATTCACCTTCATAAAAACAAAGGCCGTTCGGATCATTCATCCAGCCTTTATTGGGAGAGAAGTGAAAGGACGGACGATAGGATTCAAGAAAATGTGTTTCTTCATTGTACATCATGGTCACCCACCCATCTTAAGGTATTTACCTTTATTTTACCTCAAATTACACCCGTGGTGGGGGTTTCGGAAAAGAATTATCACATGATTTAACCCCAGAAAGTTGTTTCGCGATTTTATTCACAATTCTAGCGGGCGTACAAAAGTTATAAAAAAGGCAGTGCAACAACGACAGCGGCAAGCATCGCCAGTAAAATATTGGGTTTGAACCACAGCACGATACCGGCAGTCAGCATACTGACCACCGAAGCAAGCGGATGCGCTGGAATACCATCTATAAAACCGGGCAACAGCAAAGCACCTAGCGCCGCGTGCGGAATATGAACCAACAAGGAACGCCACTTCTCGGGTATTTTTTCGGCACGAAGCAATACAAAAGGCAAAAGGCGCGGTATATAGGTAACAATAGTCATGCCAATAATTAAAATGAGTATACGACTGCGTATCATAGTTTCGGTCTCCTCAAGTCTAGTGTAATGTCTGGTTGATATATAAGTAAAATATGGTATGCATAAAAACCGGTAATGATAATTTATAAGAGTTGAAATTTTGAATTACTGATACTGCCATTATGTTAAATTTGAACCAGACACTACACCAGTGTCAAATTGCAAATATTTTTATCAGCTAAAAGCCTTTTATATCAATCATTACAGCATAATTTTAATATCGGAGACTTATGCAACTTGACACTAGTTTATACAATTTTTCCGGTTGTCTCTAATATTTTCATAAGTTTGTATTATGTTATCCATATCTTTTGCAGTAATCCTTATGAAGCTGTCGTCACACCTGATTTATTGAGAAGATACTTTGTTTCGTTTTTTCTTAGAAAAATCAATGATAAAAACAGAAATGAGTATGGCCAGTACCAAACACCAGCCATCCGGGAGCCAAACCAGCATCCTTAACAACCAATGAATCACTCCAGAAAAAACAGCGACCAAAATCACTTTTTTGTCTTTTTTTACTTCCGGCATCAATATTCCCAAAAACATAACGTAAAGTAAAATACCCATGGCCAATTGCATTTTTGCAGGCAGCAAGCCACCTGCAAAATGCCCTGTTATTGTTCCTGATAACCATCCCAGCCATGCTGTAAAATTCAGACCCAGTAAGTAAGGTGTTCCGAAGGTATCCGGTCGCGTTGCCGCAACGGCAAAAGTTTCATCGGTCACACCAAATGCTGCAAGTGCATGCCATCGCCTCGTACCGGTCAGCCTCGATGCAACTGTAGCCGATAGTAAAAAATGCCGGGAATTAATTAAAAAAGTCGTTACAATAATACTGGCAATACCGGCGCCCGACAATAACATGGAAGCCGAAATAAACTGGGCTGCACCTGCGAAAACAATGGCAGAAAACATACCCGCTTCCGCTATTTTCAGCGGAACAGATTTTGCAAGCAGGCCGTAGGCAATGGCAACAGGGAAATATCCGACAAATATTGGAAATCCTTCTTTTACACCGGCCATCACGCTGTTTTTATGCCGTTTGAACACTTGTTTCAATCTCATACAAACCTACTTACAATTTTTATTTTCATGGTAATGCGCAGCATATTATTGAGCAGGTTGCAAATCAAAATGCATTGCAATTGAATGCATCAAGAATCAATCTGTCTACCAATAGATGCGCTGCTTCAACGCCTTCTTTGATTGAATATGATGTTGTCATGTCCCGGTATGATGAAATCGGCATTTTCTTTAAGGCTTTGAATGGACAAAGCTGCCGCAGCGGTATCCGACTCAAACATCGTGGTATTGTGAATGAAGTGGTTCTTTGTCATGACACCGTCAGCGGCAACCACAATACGGTTTCCGTCATGTTCAAAAGCCACGCCATGCAGATAATTTGTATGACCGGGCAACGGAAAAGCAAAAACACCCGGTAGAAATTCACCGGAAACACCAATGACCTTACACCCGTCAATATGAATAGAAGTCCGCAATTCTTCCGCAATCGCATTGGCGGCAAGCCATTTCGCATTCGGAAAATAATTGACACCGACCTGGTGATCAAAATGGGCGTGCGTTATGAAACAATGGGTGATATCTTCAGGATGCAGGCCTGTTCTCCGATTCAAATCAAAATAATAGGCTTCCGCACTGGTGCGCAGCGTCGTATCCACCAGGAGTCTGAAAGCATTTCCATGGGTATCCCTTCCGGAAATCAAGGTGGATGTGCAGGTGGACGGATCTCCCCTTGGCGGCTTATCCTGGCTTTCGCCAAAATAGGGATTCCATTTCAAATGTCCAACAACAATGATGTCAAATGATGCGACCGGTACAGTCACATGGGGAAACCGATTGAATTCTACCATTTTTACCCTCCCGTGTAGAATTGATTGCTTTGTTACGTCCACTTGGCTTTCGTATATCAGATTATCCATCATTTATGAAAGATATCACCTGCCCACATTTCTTCCGATTTAGATGTCATACTATACATAGCGTGTATGCAGCTCGTTCAAGTCAATCCGACCTGCCATGTCGTTGCAGATGTCAACATTTTCAAGGACACGGTTTACAGTCCGCATACCAACAAGGGCAACATCCACCAAGGGATTGGATAGGACGAACTGGATCAGTGACCGGGTATAATCAAAGGTATTCTCAGGATTCACCATTTTAATCCATTTTTGGAACGTTCCTGAAGTTGGTGCCCGCATTGTAACAATTCCCATGTGCTGCGCTTCGGCTGCCAATAGGCTGCCAAAAGGACGGCTGGGTTCATAGGGATGCTGAAAAATAAAATTGTAGCAGGTCTGAATTGTATCGAATTGGCCGCTGTTGATGAGATGATACACCACATCATTGTTGTCTTCCGTCGTAAACCCGATATGCTTGACCATCCCTTCTTTTTTGACATCAAGCATCGCTTCCAGCATACCGTCTTTTCCCATGATGGTTTCTTCCTTTTCCCTGGAAATGCCATCACCGTGTATTTGAAGCAAATCGATTGTATCTCTTTTCAGGTTCTTCAGACTTTTTTCAATAGAACGCAGAACATGGTCACGATTCCCGATACCGCATTTAGTTGCGAGAAATATGCTGTCGGGATTAATCCCTTCAAGTGCGGTTCCAAACATTTTTTCACTTTGTCCTTCGCCATATCCGGGTGCCGTATCAAAGTAATTGATTCCCAGTTCATATGCTTTTTGTATCGCCGACACGACACCCTGAATGCTTTCTTCAGTGGCTGGATCATAGGTATGAAGATAATTCTTTAAGCCGGCCACTGCGCCACCGAAACCAAGTCGGCTGACTTTTCTTCCTGTTTTGCCCAATATGGTATATTCCATAATACCCCCCTCCCAAATCCTAAGTGACTTGCTTGATGAAAACCCTATTATACCTGCAATTCCTCGTGTCCTCTTATACCCAAATCTTGCTTTTTGCACATCAGCTCATTTACTTAAAATTTGCTTTTTGCACTTCGGCTCATTCTATCGATGTGTAGATAATGCATACGCATTCTCATGAATGATTGTCCATTTCTAGAACGTTCTGAAATCATTTCCATCCAATATGTCCGATTCTTCTGCAATCAAGGTCACCTCCTGATGGCCTTCCAACAGTCGTCCGACAGCGTTTGTTGCATAAAACTCACCGAGCTTCAGTGTGTTTTTAATTCTGACGATTTTAAGGTCTGCCTCTTCCACAGGCCCGCAAGTCCTGATGGCAAAATCCAGCGCTTCTTTGTCGTCCTTGGCAATCACCGGTATTTTTCCCCTTTCAAGAAATGTGCTGGTGATGAGATTGGCAACCATGGCTTTCATGTCAATTTTGTCAAACAGCTTCTGTGTGATAACATCCCCAAGCCCCAGACCCAATGCATTTCCATGGGAGGCTTCTGTCAAATCCGCAATGACGATATTCGTAATTTTCGGAAATTCCGGTTCAATTCCATCTCCGACCCTCATCCTCCCAATAATGTTGGTATCTATTCCGACGCCACTGATATCCTTGCCCATCTCATCAATTATCAGGATGTCCATGACATCGACCGGCAGCTTCGGCATGCTTTCCTTGGATATTTTCAGCAGTTTTGGCTCTTCAGTAAAAAAATCGGACGGTCTGATAGCTTTGATTATTTTCGTCTGATCATAAGCATTTTCCACAATGCCTATGCCCATCAGGATATTCCCGTGTGCAACGACTTTTTTTGCGGCGGGTGCAATCAATTCCTTGAGGCCCCTGATTCGGTGATGATGAATGGCCAGCGCCTGCTTATGCTTTCCAAGACCGATGACACACATTTTAACAAGTCCGCTTTCAAATGTATCATGAAAATCTGTATGGGCTTTGATACGGTTGATGACAATGGTACCATCCGCCTCAGAGGCGAATTTATCCATATAGACTTTGGTCTCCAGACCGTCACTTGGCAGTTCAACAACAGCCATCGAAGACTTGATGGGTGCCCCGGTATACGCTTCCGTTACCTGGTACCCTTCCAATACTTCAATCTGACCCTTGGCAGTCGCGCCGCCATGACTGCCCATGGCCGGAACAATAAAAGGGATGGCTCCTTTGGATTTTAAATAGGAAACCACGGATTTCACAATTTCAGCAAGATTGGTGATTCCTCTGCTTCCAACTGCAATGGCAACAGACATCCCCGCCTTTATTTCCACGCCACTTTCGCTCATTTCACGGGCAACGGTCTGGTATATATCCTCAATGGCATCCTTGTTGTAATGAACCCTGTATTTACTCATTCTTATGTGCATCATACAATTTCTCCATCCTTTAAACCATGAATCGACAAGTTTTTGTGCCAGCTGCTCTGACTCAAAACAATCAGACGGCTTTGGATTTTCCAGCCAGCAGACGCGCGTATTTCATTGCTTCAATAAAACTCTCTGTTGATGCGGTTCCCTTCCAGGCTATATCATAAGCTGTTCCATGGTCCACAGAAGTTCTGATGACCTTCAACCCCAATGTGATATTCACACCGCTGTCGAAATTGAGGAGCTTCATGGGTATATGCCCTTGATCATGGTACATGCAGACAACAGCCTGATATTGCTTTTTCAAGGCCCGAAAAAAAACAGTATCCGGAGGGATTGGTCCTGTAACGGAAATGCCCTCTTCTTTTGCCCGTTGAATGGCCGGCAGAATCTGTTCAATTTCCTCTCTGCCAAAGGCACCACCCTCCCCGGCAGGTGGATTCAGTCCGCCGACTGCGATAATATAATTTTTATAAATATTTTTCAGTGCTTCATCCGTCAGTTTAATCACATTATACACCCTGTCAGCTGTGACATTCCTGACTGCGTCAAACATGGAAACATGGGTGCTGACGTGGGTCACAATCAATTCACTGGAAGCCAGCATCATTGTGTAGTTGGTCTGACCGCATAAATCTGCTATCAATTCGGTGTGTCCCGAAAAGTCCGGGATGGACAGCCGTACAGCTTCCTTGTTCACCGGAAGCGTTACAATGGCCTCAATTTCCCCGGAAATGGCCATTTTCGCGGCTGTTTCCACGTAGAAAGCTGAAGCAGCACCAGCTTTTTTTGAACACTGGCCAATGGTCAAATCATCGGCTTTCATCATCCCTACATCCAGTATATTCAAATGATTCACTTTCATTTCCGCAAGCGATTTGCATTGGTTTATTGAAATGCCATACGCAAAGTGATGATTACACGCCTGAAGAATTTCATAATCTCCAAAGGTAATAAACTCAAACTCCAATTGACCATCTCGATATGCCTTCAATAATATCTCAGGCCCTACGCCATTTGCATCCCCCATCGTTATTCCCAGCAAAATTCATATACCATCCTCTCTCTACTTTTCACGCTTACGCATGGTTGCTGTATAAAAAATCAATTAACGGCGACTTATGAAGATGGCACCCAGCCAGTTATCCCAACAAGATCTACCAGTGTCTGACGATTTCCGTAGCCTCCGGCTTTTGTCACCAGATTCATGGTACGACCAGCCACAGTGATGCTTGAAAGCGGGATGCCGTTTAAAACTTCATATTCAGGCTTCATGCCGGATATCCCCAATGATGCGATGATGCCACGCAGCGTATCTCCGCCAAAAACTATCAGATTGTCAATATCAACTTCAACCATAAGGTTCATGACCACCTTTCCCGTATTTCCGGCAATTTGCAAGCTGATATCTTCGATGTTCCTCGATGTCCCATACTCCTTGTACATTTGAACCTGATTGACAGATGTACAAGTCTTCAACAGCAGAACCTCATTGCGGTTCAGCTGATCAACCGCTGCTCTAAATACCGACGGCCGAACGGTGTCATTTAGAACGTCCTCCGGTTCCAATGTTATACCGGGAATGCCGCTTTCTATAGCTGTGTTTGTCTGTTCAAGGGACATCTGATTCACACTGCCGCAGATAATAAGCGTTTTCCCACCTGGTCGCTTTTCAGCCAATTGTGTTTTACTCGTTTGAACACCATTCAAACCTCTTCCAACAGGATTTTTCCCCCCCAAACCTTTCCCCGCCAAACCTTTCCCCGCCAAACCTTTCCCCGCCAAACCTTTCCCCGCCAAACCTTTCCTGGCCAAGCCTTTCCTGGGCAAACCTTTCCTGGTGAAACACGGATTAACCAATTTTTTTCAGTCCATCTACTTCCAACAGGATTTTCATCGGCAAGTTTATGCCCGGAACCGGTCAAACCGATGATATCCG
>JBBRWP010000144.1:0-8426 GCA_038249175.1 Acetivibrionales bacterium | reverse complement strand
GCTATTCCAATAATTAGGTTCTGATGTTTCTTCCGACCCTCGTCGTTTTTATAGTGACGCAATTCTCTTATTGCCGTTGTTACACGGGGACGTTTCTGTTGTCACACCCCGTGTGACAACAGAACCGTCCCCGTGTCACAATCTACAAGTCCCTTAATGCCTGTATTGTATCGGATTCCCGTTGCAAAGGCAAGATTTCCTGCACGCAGCAGAAAAGTGCCATTGGGATAGATACCTCAAAGGGTGGCTATAATGATTCACACGAAAATATGAATTTCGCACCACCCGTTTGTACCAGCGTTCAAGCAGGTATTTTTACATCGAAGAAGGTACTAAGTTCCCACTTTTCTGCCCTGCAGACCATACACAAAGGCCAACACTTCAGCAACCGCTTTATATAGTTCCTGTGGCACCACCTGTCCAACCTCTACCTGGTGAAAGAGAGCCTGTGCGAGCGGTTTATTCTCGACCACCTGAACCTTACTTTCTTTGGCAATCTCTTTGATACGGGCTGCAAGAAAGTCTGCGCCTTTGGCCAAGACCACCGGTGCATCGCCAAGAGTTGGATCATACTTGACTGCCACAGCAAAATGCGTGGGGTTTGTAATCACCACATCCGCCTTGGGTACTTCCTGCATCATGCGACGCATTGAGATTTCTCTCTGTTTCTGGCGAATGCGCTGCCGAATTTCCGGGCTCCCTTCCATTTGCTTGTACTCTTCCTTCACCTCCTGCTTGGTCATTTTAATCTCTTTTTCATGCTGTCTGAACTGAAAGGCATAATCAATAATGGCAATGACCAGAAGGGCAAAGCTCACCTTGATGGCAATGTTCAATGTCGTATCAATCATATAGGAAATAATGGACATCAAATCCAGACTGATCAGTCCAGCTATGGTTGGCATTTCGGCTGCTATGGACAGCCAGGCTACCCAGATGACCAGACCTACTTTCAGTACCGCTTTGATCATTTCAAAAAATGACCGTGCAGAAAAAAGCCGTTTGAACCCTGTAAATGGGTTGATTTTACTGAACTTGGGTGTTAACGGTTCCAAAGTGAACATAAATCCCACTTGAATCACGCTGCCCAGGCCCCCCATCAGCATGGCGATAATCAAAAAAGGAGCCACAATTTTGATGAGCTGCAAAGAAGCATACATAAAAAGCTTCATGACTGCACTTGTATCACTGAAAGTAATCGAAGAGGTTGCCTCACTGAAAAAATAATAGAATGTTGCGACAATTTCCCGAACCAAATATGAACCAAAGATGCGCATCGAGATAAAAACGGATAACAGCAGCAAAATGGAAGGGATTTCACGACTCTGGTTCACTTGGCCTTTTTTCCGTAAATCCTGTCTTTTTTTTGGTGTTGCCTTTTCTGTCTTGTCCCCGCTGTCCGCAAAGTGCTGCAAATCAAAGACAATTGGGTCATGAACAGCGTTCTTGTGGTAGGCATTGGCCCAGCGGAATAACGGATTGTTCATAGCACTACCCCCTCGCAGCTTTCAGGAACGCTTCCATTTCACGGTAGGTCCCCTCCATTAGAAAATCGAGCAGTGCATGAAAGGAGGTCATCGCAAAGAAAATCATCAGCAGCCCCAAAATAACCTTTACCGGCATACCCAGCATAAAGACATTCATCTGGGGCACCGATTTTGCAATAATTCCCAACGCCATGTCGGTAATCATAATGACCACGGTCACCGGGGCTGCAATTTTGAAGCCGATATCGAACACAATGCCCACCAGACGTATCATCTGATCGATGAGGGTGGTGCTGAAGGCAGCTGTACCGATTGGCAATTTTTCGAAGCTTTGCGCCAGCGCATAGATGAGGAGGTGATGTCCGTCTGTGACCAGCATAAAGAGTGTGGTCAGAATAATATAGAAGTCTGCTGTAATAGGAATTTGGATATTGCTGACCGGGTCGAACACGTTCACCATACCAAAGCCGATACGCATATCGATCAGCTGTCCGGCAATGTACATAGCCGAAATGACAGCATACGAAACAAAACCCAGCATCAAGCCGATAATGAATTCTTTTCCCAACAAAACAATCCAGGAGAGTAATGATGTATAGGTTTCCAGGTTCGGCATCTGAACACCCTGCACAACAAGGATAGCCATTAAAAAAGAAAAGCCCACCTTATAAATGGCAGGTATATTCCGCCGCCCAAAAACCGGCGACATTACGAAGAGGCCTGTAATGCGGACAAAAACAAGCAGGAAAACATCCCAGGCACCAAACAATCCGTCAAAGGTTAGGGTCACATGTACGCTCCTTCTTCTTAAATACGGAATTATAGCCATTCCACGCTCTTCGTAATGACAACCCACTTACATCCCAATAAACGTTAACATGCCATCATAAACACGCATGGCAAATTCTTTCATCATGGTCAGCATCCAGGATCCCAGCAACAAAAGGCTGATCAGCATGGCCAAAATCTTTGGAACAAAGTGCAGCGACTGCTCCTGGATCTGTGTGGTCGCCTGAAAAATGCTAACCACAAGACCGACGGCCAGTCCGATGAGCAGTACCGGGGCTGCGACTTTTATGGTTGTCATCATGGCATCACGGGCTAAATCCAAAAGAAATTGTTCCAATAGTACCCTTCCTTTCTGCAATCATGCCATGTTCTGCATTACTTGACAAAAGAACGCACCAGAATATCCGATAAGAGATTCCACCCGTCCACCACCAAAAAAAGCAGAATTTTAAACGGCAGGGAAATCATCACAGGGGGCAACATCATCATGCCCATGGCCATAAGGGTGCTGGCCACAACCATATCAATCACAAGAAAGGGAATATAAAGCATAAAGCCCATTTGAAAAGCTTTTTTCAGCTCACCAATCATAAATGCCGGTGTCACAACCGTCAATGGCAAGTCGGTTAATTTCTCAGGGGCTTCCAGGTCAGCCATACCGGCGAAGAGTGCCAAATCCTTTTCACCGGTTTGCTTCAGCATAAAATCCTTCATAATAAAAGAAGCCGTATCCATGGCTTCAGTTACGGTAATCTCCCCGTCGGAGAAGGGTTGCAATGCTTCATTGTTCAGTTGTGTCATGGTTGGCGTCATAATAAACAAGGTCAAAAAAAGCGCCAGGCCAATGAGAATCTGATTGGGCGGTGCCTGTTGCGTCCCCATGGAATTACGAAGAAAACCCAACACAATGATGATGCGTGTAAACGATGTCATCATGATGAGAATGGACGGGAGCAGCGAGAGTACTGTTAACAAGAGCAGTAAGCGAACACTTGAAGCGATATTCTGCGGGTTATCGGTGGAGCCGATGGTAATACCGCTGTCAGAAATAGAAATGCCCGGAGCCGCAGCAAGCGAAGCCGAGCAGGTGAACCCTATCAGAAATAGAAGGAGAGAAAGTGCGACAATCCGCTTTTTCTTTTGCATATTCCACCCGTTCCGTTCCGCAATCTGTCCATGCGGTATTTGGACGTTTTTCATCTTTTGTACATACCCTTGGTTACCCACGCGTCTTCTCCTGTATACGCAAAAAGAGCACGGCGTTTGCCCATGCCCCACTAAGGTTCATCGTGTCTGTTGATGTGACGCATGCGGCGTATACCGGATTGGATGTCTGTGGGCGTTTCGGCCTCTGCATTCTTTTCGGCTGGAAAACCGGACGTTCTGTTGCCGGGCTTTTCCCCGAGACCCGAATAGCGGGAGAAAATATTTTGAAAATCGCTTGCCTTCACTTCATCTTTGCTGATGTCCCCCGGGTTAACCTCAGACATAAAATCGGTCCGTCCACGGCTACTCGCCAGAAGATAAAATTTTTCACCAACCTGAACCAGTAATAAATTACGATCCACCCCCAACGAAAGCGTCTCAACAATTCTCATGGATTTGTTACGACGTTCACCGGATACTTTTTTGCCAATAAACTTTGTTGTCAGCCATGCCAGAAAAAGAATGCCACAAAAGACAATGAGTATACCAAGGTAGTAAAGGGTTGTATTTCCGTTGTCTTGCATAATCCCCTATCTGCGCTTAACCCACGACTTTTTTGACCGCTTCAATAACGCGGTCTACCTGGAAGGGTTTTACAATGAAATCGCGGGCGCCGGCTTGTATGGATTCGATGACCATGGCCTGCTGCCCCATTGCTGAGCACATGATGATTTTTGCGGCACTGTTGATGGCCTTGATCTGTTTCACTGCCTGTATACCATCCATTTCAGGCATAGTAATGTCCATAATGACCAAGTCGGGAGAAAGCTCTTTGAATTTCTCAATCGCCTTAAGACCGTTTTCTGCCTCGCCAACGACCACATACCCGTTTTTTGACAAAATGTCTCTGATCATCATTCGCATAAAAGCGGCATCGTCAACGATTAAAATATTAGCCATACAACAAACCTCTCCTCCAACATTCCTACCTTCTTTTATATACCACATGGTTCGATTTGTAAATAAGTCAAAATGATTATAGCACAATCACCAAATAAAATCTGAAAATGCGTAGCATTTTCAGCAGGCTATGCGCAAACACGATGGAGGACGCATGGGGCAAAAAACTGAAGATGCATAGCATTGTCAGCAATCTATGCGCAAATTCGACGAGGATGAATGGGGCAAAAACCCGCACCTGCAGGTTTTTGGGCTCTTACGGGAACACGATGATAACAATAATAGTATAAATCCTCAAATGTATCATGGAATAGTACATTTGAATTGAAATGTTCAGATATCATTATATATTCCACTATATTACCATAAGAGCAGGTTTTTGTTAACCGGTGTGAGGGTAGGATTCCAGAGAACAAGCCATAACAACCCGCTGTGCCTTATGCCCATGGAATAATCTTACCCGAAAAAACCAGGAACTATCACAGAACAGTAAAAAATTATAATCTTTTTGAAGGGTGCAAAATATCAGTAATACGCACACCGAAGCTTTCATCAATGACGACGACTTCTCCCCTGGCCACGTTTTTCCCGTTCACCAGAATATCGACCGGTTCCCCGGCCAATTTGTCCAACTCAATAATAGAACCCTGACCGAATTCCAAAATCTCACGAATGCGCTTGCTTGTACGTCCAAGTTCAACCGTTACCGACAACGGCACGTCCATCAGAAGATCCATATTTTTTCTGTCGAATTCTTCATTTCCTGCACCAAAGGCTTGGAATTGTGCCGGCTGAACATTGACTGCCTGTTGTTGCGGATATGTAGGTCCCTGCGTTGACGGATACCCTGTCTGTTGCGGATAGCCATACGGCGGAACACCTTGCCCCATTATGTTCGGATCCTGAGGATAGCCACCCTGTGGTGGATACGGATATTGCGGATACCCAGGCTGTTGTGGATAACCTGCCTGTTGTGGATAACCTGCCTGCTGTGGATAACCTGCCGACTGTGGATAGCCTGCCTGCTGTGGATAGCTTCCTTGTGGCGGTTGCCCGAACTGCGGCGACAATTGGCCGGGAACCTGTTGCTCTGCCGCTGCCCGTTGTGTTTGTGATTGCGGTGCTTTGGCAACCGGCGGCGCAACCGCCCGTGAAGGCGCTATCGGGGCTTCATCTTTGGGCTTTAACAGGTTCATGACCATGTCTTTGGCAAAAGGAACGGGAATAAGTTGCATAATTTCACTGTCTATGAGATTACCCACTTTTAGTGTAAAGGCAACCTTCACAAGTACGTCATCCGTGACAATCCGCACCTTGGATATATCCATACCCGGTCCAACCTGTGATGACTCCGGTGGAGAAATGTCCACGCGCTTATCGAACAGGGCAGACATGGAGGTTGCCGAAGACCCGATCATCTGGTTCATCGCTTCACTGATGGCGGAAAGGTGTAACTCACTGAGGTCCGTGTCCTGATTGCCGTAACCGTCTCCACCCATCATTAAGTCTGTTATAATCTTAACATCGGATTCTTTCATCATCATCAGGTTTTCACCGACAAGACCCTGCGTATATTTCACGCGTACAGCCACATAGGGGTGCTGAAACATGGCCTCAACTTCATCCCAAGTTGTCTCTGTGACGATTGGGGTCGTGATATTCACTTTTTGACCCAGCAATGAAAATAATGTGGTTGCCGATGTACCCATGCTAATATTGCCGATTTCACCCAGGGCATCTACTTCTTCCGGTGAGAGCATGGGTGTATTGCCCATAACCGCGCCACCAACATCAGTGTCGGTATCAACCCCACTAAGCAAAGCATCTATTTCAGCCTGCGACAGCATATCTCCCATGTCATTCATCCTCCTTCCGCACACTTACAATTTTCAAAGCGGTTTTCTTGTTTCGAACACCGGGCTTGGCTTTAAATTTCAGCAAATCCCCTACCATCACGTTCAAATCTCCATCCACTGGCGTATCCAGCTGCAGAACGTCACCTGCCTGCAGCATGAGGAACTCACTGACGCTGATACTGGCGTGTCCCAATTCCGCAATAATGGGAACCGATGCTTTTTCGATTCTGGCTTCCACTGCACGTTGATTGTCTTCAGTTGCCCCTTTGCCTACCATGGTGAACCAGAGTTTTGTCGAAAGCTTCGACATATAAGGTTCCAAAACCAGGTGCGGAATACAAAGATTAATAAGCCCCTCCACTTCGCCGATTCTGGCAGTGAATGTGATCAGGGCTATCATTTCATTTGGGGACATCAGTTGGGCAAACTGGGCGTTTGTTTCAATACGATCCAGCGATGGATGTATTTTTTCAACATTTTCCCAAGGTTCACGCAAAAGCATCAACATCTGTGACATGAGGCGCATAGTAATGGCCATTTCAATTTCTGTAAACCCGCGAATTTTGTTAACAGTCCCGCCTTTTCCTCCTAGTATGCGATCGATGAGTGCATAGGCAATAGTCGGGGACATTTCATATATCAGAGCACCTTCCATGGGGAGAAATTCAACAACCCCCAGCACTGCCGGGTTGGCAATGGAATTCGTAAATTCAGCGTATTGCAAGGCTTCTACGGTTTGCACTTCCACCTGAACCAGTGTGCGTAAATAACCTGAGAGAAAGTTTGTTAAGAGACGGGCATAATTTTCATGTATAAAATGGAGCGTGCGAATATGATCCTTCGCAAACTTGCTTGGACGCCGAAAGTCGTGGTCTCGAATCTTCTTCTCCGAGCTCTCTTTCGGATAATCCTGCGCATCCACTTCGCCAGAACTCAACTGGGCTAATAGCTGATCTATTTCATTTTGTGATAAAATGTCGCCCAATGAATAACCCACCCCTTCGTTGATCTCTCAGGTTTTGATGACAAGGTGTAAAGCGTCAGTCTTTCCCGGTGATTGTCAGCGGTCTAATGTCGATAATGACAAGGCTTTTTGACAATCATTTGTGCTGCTGAGTTTTTATTGTGGCAGGATGTTCTCGATAATCACAAGGGCTTTTTGTCAATCATTTTCAATATTGTGAATTTATTGTGGTAGTATATTCTCGATAATTACTTTATAGACAATCTGTAATTGTAATTTTTTCGCTGCATTTTCATCCACAATACGGTTAAACTCTTCCTTCAGAAAGTCCTGGGCCTTGGGTATGGCATCCGGATTTTTGCAATCCTCATATGTCAGTTGCTTGAAATAAAGGGAACAGGCTTGCTTCAACTCCGATATGGAATCGGATTCCACCAGCGTTTTATAAGCAACTTCATTCTCACGTTTCACACTCACGTCATACTTCAACAGAATTGTCACCTGTGCGAAAGCTGTTTCATGGCCTTCGGAAGCCTTCAAATCAAAGATTGCAGGGGCACTGGCGTTGTCTTTGGTGCCAAAGGGGTTGAATGTTTGCAACTCGTCTGCCGGGATGAGTTTGGGACCACTATCCGATGCAATCACACTTTCGGAGGATGCCGGTACACCAGCTGCAGGACGGTTGAAGGTGACAAAGAGAAAAATAGCGAGTACCGCAACGGCTACCGTCAACACGGCAATAATGCCCAGCAGTATCATGTATATAGATTTACCTTCCAATTTTGTCACCTCATGTTTCTTTTGTTCTTCCGACTTTTTCAGCCCAACTAAGGGTCTGTTTAATCTTTATCGGCATATGCCACAGAGGCAATAGGGGTCTTGTGTACAAGACCCGCGTTGCGTTTGTATTCTATCACCCTTTTCACCACTTCATCAACTGATTCTGTCACCACATAGCGTTTGCCATTTGTCAAAGTGATAATGGTGTCCGGTGTGGCTTCTATCGTTTCTATCCACTCGGCGTTCAAAGTTAGCACACTTTTATTCAAACGGGTAATCTGTATCATACTTATCCCCTTTTCAGGAAAAGAAACACTGCAGCGGGACTTCGTGGTATTTATATCCCATGCGTCCTCGGTGAGTTCGCATAAAACCTGCTGAAAATGCTGCGCATTTTCAGATTTATACCCATGCATCCTCGGCGAATTCGCATAAAACCTGCTG
>JBBRWP010000143.1:0-8491 GCA_038249175.1 Acetivibrionales bacterium | reverse complement strand
TCTCGTGGGTTCATGTGTGATGCTCCACTTAATGCAATACAATAACTTATATGTCAGCGATACACTACACTAATCATCCAACCCGTGATTTCGTCGATTTCCTTTGCGCATGCCGCGGCCTTCCCAGCCATGGCCGCAGCGTTTACAGAAATGATCGTCTTCTGAATGGATATAATCGCCACCGTCAATGCGAATGGCTTTCCCATGCAAGAGGCTGTCCGCCACTTTTTCGCGTGCTGACATTAAAATGCGCTGGAAGGTTGGTCGGGAAACATCCATTTGCACAGCGCAAGCTTCCTGGTCAAAACCTTCCAGGTCTTTCAACCGAAGGGCTTCCAGTTCTTCAAGCTTTAACACGTTCTCAGAAAGTTGATTCATTTCAATGCCTGCCGGTTTAAACAGACGATTCACCGGCATTTCAAAAACGCGACGATTTTTTACAGGTCTGGCCATTCTGGTACTCCTTTGTGTTGCGGTTCTCTTTTCTGCATCGTAGCATGGCTGCCTGTAAACTGTCAATGAAACGCTTCCAGAAAACACTTTGATCTGTAGGGTAAAAAGGTCATTCAAGCGGATGTCTTTGTCAGATACCTCTGAAAAAGATTTCATTTTACATTGGGAGGCAAATGCCATCCACCAACAATGAACAAAAACCCCCGACCCCAGCGCATTGCGCCGGAAACCGGGGGTTGCATTCAAACAATTATAATTCTTCTTTTTTGTATATTTGCTTTTTCACATAGTTCAATTGACTTTCCAGATGCTCTGCCTGCATTTGCAACGCATCCTTGTCATTGACAGGGTCCACACCGAAGAATCGTCCCTGTCCTTGCCGGCATCCGGCGCGAGTCCCGCCACCCAATCCGCGGCCACCGGTGGAGCGACCATTACCCAGTCCTCTGCCGGTACCTGCACCTCTTCCAACACCAAAGCTTTTGCCTGAAGCCGCTACGTTGTTTTGCGGTGCAACGGTTTCTTCTGTATCCGGGCAATTGCCCAGTCCTCTTCCGGTATTACTTCCTTGACCCATCGGGCCTGTACCATCTCTTGCTGCCATAATGATTACCATTCCTTTCTTTCCGCATAGCACAAAACTGTTTTTTAATGTAGTTATTGGCATATGCTCAATTAGATTGTACTGCAGTTATGAACATATGTCAATTACTTTTTGAATTATACGTTTCCAGGGTACTGTCATTTTATGATGGATATAGCAAAAACTCCGATGTCCGCCCTGAGGGGCTGATATCGGAGTTCTGCTTTCACAATTAAAAGACTCTGTATGATGGAACCTTATTCTTCACAGTCATCGTGGTGTGCGTGTTCATGGCAGTCAACCCTGCAATCCCTTATTCAACCTCATGTCCCATGGACTGCTTTAAAAAAGTTTCCAGGTGTTCCGCTGCATCGGCAAGGTAGGTGTTGTCAAATTTTTCTATTTCACCCTTGTCGCACAATTCTGCCAACACGGGGCTGACAGGCATCCGTCCCAAAATGGGCAGCCCCAAATCTGCTGCAATCGCATCGAGTTTACTGTTACCGTACATAAATATTTTCTTACCGCAATCCGGACATTCAATGTAGCTCATGTTTTCCACGATACCCAAAACCGGTACATTCATGGCATGGGCCATGTTATAGGCTTTTTTAACAATCATGGAAACCAGATCTTGCGGAGAAGTAACCACGATAATACCATTCATCGGTACTGATTGGAAAACCGTCAGAGGAACGTCGCCGGTTCCCGGAGGCATGTCAAAAAACAGGAAATCCAAATCTCCCCAAAGCACATCCGTCCAAAATTGCTTCACTGTATTGGAGATAATGGGTCCACGCCAGATTACCGGTGCTTCTTCATCTTCAATAAGCAGGTTGATGGACATGATGCCGATGTCATTGTGTGTTCTTTCCGGAAATATACCAAATTCGTTGCCGCTGGCTTTTTTATGAATGCCAAACATCTTGGGAATGGACGGCCCTGTGATGTCCGCATCCAGAACACCCACTTTGTAGCCCAAACGGCGCATGGAAACCGCCAACATGGATGTGACCAGTGATTTGCCAACGCCACCCTTTCCACTAACAATACCAATGACCTTTTTAATGTTGTTGGACTCGTGGGTTGGCTCCAACATGCTTTTAGGTTTTGCATTGCTGCAATCGCCCGAAGGGCAGTTCTCTGTTGTGCAACCTGTGTTGCTGCAATCTTCTTTTTTCACGTTGTTCTCCTTTGCTCTACATGTCGAATAGAACACAAATGTTTTCCTATACAGAAAACCCTGTACCCTAAGGTTCACTTTTTCGTATATTATTGACAGTATACTGTATACACAATGATATTTCAATAAAGCACCTGGTGCAACAATGCCCGTTAAAAAGGGACAGTCCCCTAGAGAACTGTCCCTTTATGATCAATGACGGTGAGCCTGCCATTCTGTATGCGATAGATGGGCAACAAACGACTAGTGTACTGTATCGTTGATATTTAGATTAGTGCACTTTTTAATTTCATTCACTTATGTTTATGTATGAAGCTCCGCCTGATGCAGTAGCTTTGCAATAACTTATATGTCAGCGATACAATACACTAGTGTACTGTCTGGTTCAAATTTAACATAATGACAGGTTCAGTGATTCATATTTCCAACTATAATGAACGATTATTACCGGTTTTTATTAAGCCATATATTGGCTATATATCAACCAGACAGTACACTAGTCTTCCTCTGCCTTATGCTTCGCGGCTTCGGCTATGACCTTATCGGCTACAATTGACGGTGCTTCATCATAGCGGTTAAATTCTTGCGTATACCACCCGCGCCCCTGTGTCATAGAACGTAATTCCGTAGGATAGCGGAACATTTCTGCCATGGGCACTTCTGCAGAAACTTGTTGAATGCCCTCTTCTGCCGGTGTCATACCCATAATGCGTCCACGACGCTTGTTCATATCACCGATAATGTCCCCCATGCTATCATCCGGAACAAAGACTTCAACCGTTGCGATAGGTTCCAGCAAAATGGGGCCGGCCTGCTTCACGCCTTCTTTGTAGGCAAGGCCAGCCGCAATCTTAAACGCCATTTCTGACGAGTCGACATCATGGTACTTACCATCAACCAATGTGGCTTTCAGGTGAACCACTGGATATCCTGCCAACACGCCATGAGTCATTGAATCCAGCAAGCCTTTTTCGACTGCCGGGAAATATTGTTTTGGCACCGATCCCCCGACCACTTTTTCTTCAAAAGTCAGTCCATCTTCGGTGCCGGGTTCAAACTCTATCCACACGTCACCAAATTGTCCATGGCCGCCGCTCTGTTTTTTATGTTTGCCTTCCACCCTCACTTTACGTTTGATGGTTTCACGGAAAGGTACAATAGGATCAACCAAATCGACTTCCGTTTTAAACTTATTCTTCAGTTTACTCACCAACACATCCAGGTGCTGGTCACCGACACCATACAAGAGCGTCTGGTGGGTTTCGGTGTTCAGTTCCATACGGAACGTCTTATCTTCATCCATTAAACGATGCAAACCGGTGCCGATCTTGTCTTCGTCACCCTTGGATCTGGGAACAATGGCCATGGCCAGCATCGGTACCGGGAAGACGATTTCTTCCAGCAATACCGGCTTTTCTCTTGTGCAAAGGGTATCGTTCGTTTCTGTCACCGTCAGTTTTGCCACGGCACCAATATCCCCGACCGTTAGTTTATCGGTGTTGATTTGTTGCTTGCCTTTCATGTAGAAAAGCTGCGCAATTTTCTCCATCTTATCTTTTTTGGGATTGTAAACCTGGCTGTCCGGCTTCAGCGTACCGGAAATAACCTTTAGAAAATTAATTTTGCCAACAAAGGGATCTGCAATTGTTTTAAAAACCAATACACTCAAAACCTCATTGGCACTTGTTTTCAGTTTTACTTCTTTCCCTTCCAAATCTTTGACAAGGACAGTCCCTTTTTCAATGTGGGCCGGGAAATATTTCACCATAGCGTCCATCAGCATACGAATCCCGTCTGATGTAATGGCTGAACCGCAAAGAACAGGTGAAATATTGCCGGATGTAATACCGTCATGTAAACCATGTATAATTTCATCTTCAGTAAACGCTTCACCGGCGAAATATTTTTCCATCAATTCGTCGTTCGTCTCGGCAACCGCTTCCGCAATGCCTTCACGATATTCCTGAATCAGGGACATCATTTTTTCAGGGATGGGAACTTCGACCATTTCTTTGCCCTTATGCACAGCGGCCTTCATGGTGGCCACGTTCACAACACCTACGGCGATAGCCTCTTCAAATATAGGCACTTCCAATGCAATGATGCTCTTGCCGAAAGTTTCTTTTAATTGCGAAAAGACTCTCTTAAAGTCTGAATTTTCTTCATCAATTTTGCTGATTAAAAAAACATGTGGAATGTTCCTGTCGGTGACTGCCTTCCACGCCTTTTCAGTGCCCACCTGTACGCCATCTTTGCCGCCAGCAAGAATCAGTGCGCCATCAGCCACCATCAAGCCTTGTTTTTGCTCTCCGACAAAGTCAAAATAACCGGGTGTGTCAATGAGGTTAATTTTGCATCCGTCCCATTCTATGGGTGCAATGGATGATGCAATAGAGAATTGGCGACGGATTTCTTCTGAATCGAAATCCATGACTGTGTTGCCGTCTGTGACGGATCCGAATCGGTCGGTTCCTCCGGTGAGGAACAGCATGGCTTCCGCCAACGTTGTTTTGCCCGCATTGCCATGCCCGAGAAGGCACACATTGCGGATACTTTCAGCTCCATAATCTTTCATGGAAACTCCCCCTTTATACGGATTTTCCCCTTCGCTTTGCGAACTGGGGCACCAACTTCCGGCCCTGAAAGTGTCGGGGCCACGCATTGCACCCTTCGGTGCAACGCGATTTCAGATAGAAAAGAGCAGATTTTGGGTAAGCATTTTCTTTTCTACAGGAATATTCCCGCAGAATTTTGTGATTACATCCCAAAAAGTCACTCAGTGGCTTTTTGGTGCAAGTTCATTAGATAACTTGCACCAGCATTCGCAGAATGCTGGGTAATCATGTTGATTTGTCCCAGATAGCAACTTTGTCGCAACTCCCCGCAAGAAAACTTGCGGAGAAAAGTCGTGAAATGACTTTCTGGGGTACAATCATTTTGTAACTCCTTCTAAAAATAAGACCTTAGAAAGGGTTATCTTGTATCATTATAGCAGAGTTGACGAAGTGCGAAACAACCAAATTCCATCAATTTTTTTTGTTGCTTTTTACAGGACATCTTCATGACGTCCTGCAAACAAAAAAATCAGTTCCCGTTCACCAAGGTCTTCGGGGTGTATCCGAAACCTCTTCCTGCAATCAATAAGCAACCTTGCTGAAGATGGATTAGGTTCTTTCTGAAGAATTGCATGATGGGGTGCTTTGTTTGAAAAGTTCCGAAAAAGGTAAATGTGCAGTGAACACTTTTTTTGAATCAATCGCAAACCGAGCAGCGCCCGATTGACCGAGCAATTGACACTCTCTAACTGCGATATGGACCCTTTCCCTTAAAAAAATCTTTCCCTTATAAATGAGTTTTTCCCTTATAAAAAATCTTCCCCTTATAAATGAGTTTTCCCTTATAAAAAATCTTTCCCTTATAAATGAAAAATCGTTGTAAACAAGGAGCAACCCTGTGAAAGCAATTGTATTGGCCGGTGGTAAAAGCACCCGCCTTCGGCCTTTGACCTGGGAATTACCAAAGCCCATGGTTCCGGTACTGAACGTACCGGTCATGGACAGTATTCTCTCGCTTCTGTGCCACCACAACATCGTAGATGTCTGTACGACACTGATGTTCATGCCCCAAAAAATGATAACACGTTATGGCAACGGTTACGATTACGGCCTGAATTTAACCTGGAACACAGAGGAGCATGCCCTTGGTACCGCCGGCAGTGTGAAAGCCACCGGAAATTTTGTCGACAGTACCGTTGTGGTCATTTCGGGGGACTGCATTACCGACTTCGACTTAACAGAAGCTTACCGCTTTCATAAGAAACACCATGCAGAAGCAACCATCCTCATGACGCGGGTAGATGTCCCCATCGATTTTGGCCTCCTGGTCACCGACAGCGCCGGTGCCATCACCGGTTTTCAGGAAAAACCGGATTGGAACGAAGTTTTCACCAATCAGGTCAACTCCGGCATCTATATCCTGGAGCCTTCCGTCCTGTCCATGATTCCGCCAGACCAAGCCTTCGACTTTTCGCGGGACCTGTTCCCGGAGATGCTGCGCCAGCGCAGGCGCCTTTTTGGCTATGAAGCACCGGGATACTGGAGTGACATCGGCAGCCTGGATTCTTATATGAAAACCCATTTTGATATTTTACAAAATAAAATGCACTTTCATTTTCCTGGAAAAGAAATATCCCCCGGTGTTTTTGTGGATGACGGTACGGAGATTGATGCCTCTGCCATGATTCATGCCCCCTGTGTCATCGGAAAATCCTGCCATATCGGTCCCGGCGTGGTGTTGGATGGCAACGTCATTCTTGGGAACAACGTTGTTCTGGAAGAAGAAGTGATGCTCAGCCGCAGTATTCTGTGGAACGGCTGCTATATGGATTATGCGGCTGAAGGCCGCGGCTGTGTTCTTGGCAATCGCGTGCACATCATGCACCATGTTCTTATTTCTGAAAACGTCGTAATTGGGGATGAAACCGTCATCCGTGAGTATGCGTCAGTGAAGGCCAATGTACTGATATGGCCAAGAAAAGTAGTGGATCCGCACGTCAGTGTGGATGCAAGCATGGTTTTTACAGAGCGGCGCAGTGCCACGCGCTTTGGGAAAAACGGACTGTCCGGTGTCATCAATGTGGATTTTACGCCGGAATTCGCTTCGCGGTTGGGTGCTGCTTATGGCACAAAACTTGGTGAAAAAGGACTTGTCGCCGTTTTTTGGGATGGTTCACCCCCATCCCGCCTGTTTCGTTATGCCTTCATAGCAGGCTTGTTATCGACCGGGGTCAAAGTTTACGACATGAAGGCCATGTTTCTACCGGTTGTTCGGCAAACCGTCTCCTTGCTGGATGTAGATGGTGCCATTCACATTATGGTGTCCGGGGATACGACTGAACGCCTTCAGGTTCTGCTGCTCACCCCAAATGGGGCCAATGTGGATAAGGATTTTGAACATTCTGTGGAATCCATCTATGCCAAAGAGGACTTTATCCACGTACCAGCCGGGATGATTGCGGATGTGGAAGGGATGCCGGACGTCCATGATTCTTACCTGCGGCATTTGATGAACCTGTGCAACCAGGTCCTGATTCGAAAAGCCAAACTCCGTATTATCCTGACGGCTTCGAGTAAAGACCTGATCGATTACCTGCATAAGCTGTTTTCAGGTCTTGGCTGCCATATTGTCGATGCGTATGTAACGGACCGTTTTACACCGTACCTGCTACTGCAGGAAGATGGTTTACAGGATGCATTGTTGTGTGTCTGGATGGATAAAAATGCCGAAACCCTGTCGCTCATGGACAAATCCGGCCAGGTGGTTTATGGTGATCTGTACAACGTATTGACCGCATCAATTCTGTACCAAAAGAACCCTGGTATCCAACTCCTTGTTCCAGCCAGCAGCCCATCGGTCATTGAGAATCTGGCAAAAAAACACGGTGGTCACTGTACCCGTGTGCGTAATGATGAACAGGCCATCGTCCGAATGCTGATGAAAGATGATGTTTTTTCTACCGCCTATAACCAATACCAGCTCCAGTTTGATGCCATTGCCTCTCTGCTTTTTATTCTGGAATTTTTGGTTCAACACAATACCACATTGTCCGAAACCCTGCAAAACCTTCCCAAATGGCATTTGGAAACACGCACCCTGCACTGTCCCTGGGAACTCATTGGCCATCTTATGCATCGTCTACTGGTGGAACCCCACGAAGGAACCCTCGATACAACAGATGGCATAAAATACATCTTTGAAAACGGATGGATTTTGATTTTCCCCGACGCTGAACAACCCATGCTTCACTTTATTGCAGAAGGAACAACACCCCGTATCGCCATCACCCTGCTTCGAAAGTATACCACCCTTATCCAGTGGATGATGGATGAGACAGTTGGCACTTCGTAGCGTACTTCAATGAACGATGATGGATGAGCGCATTGGCTTCTCGAACTGGCCTCTTTAAATGATGGTCCAGACTGGCTAGACAATTGACGGCAGTATACCCGTCTTTTCGCATTGTCATTCCTTAGATATTTTCTGTGACTTCTTTTCGATTATGCAGAATGGCTTCAGCAATCTGGAGGTCTTCCGGTGTTGTAATCTTAAGATTTGTGTATTCCCCCTGGACCATTCGCACTGGAAGGTCCAGGTGCTCCACCAGCGACGCGTCATCCGTACCCATATATGCTGACGCTATTGCTTTTTCATGTGCCGCTACAATGATATCCCGTCGAAAAGCCTGTGGCGTTTGTACCTGCCAGAGGTTTTCC
>JBBRWP010000142.1:0-8545 GCA_038249175.1 Acetivibrionales bacterium | reverse complement strand
TTTTAGCAAATGCATACATCAAATCAATGACATCATCCCAGGTTTTGGGTTTTTCTTTTCCAACGTTCTTTAGCCAGTCATCTCTGAACCAGAGCATATGACCATTTAATGCATAGCCGGGCGGGTTACCAATGCCGTACACTTTACCTTTATATTTATCCATTTCTAAACCAACGCCATCAGCAACGGTTTCCATGTTCTTTTTCAGGGATGGCCCTGCGTATTGATCATAGACTTCTGTGAGGTCTGCCAGCTTGCCGGCCGCTGCAAGACGATAGAATTGATCATATTCAATGCGCAGCAGTTCTGGAATATCATCAGAAACAATGGCCAGGTTCATTTTCTGAGAAAATTCAGATGCCGGAGCAGTCCATGCATAATCGAACTGAATACCCAACTCTTCATCAATGGCTTTCGTCCACAGGTTATTGTCCCATGTTTCATCGGGCATATAGGTTCTTGTTGGTTCGATACCACGAATGGTGGTAAGCGTAATCGGCGGATCATATGGGGTTAATGGGCCATCTTCTGCGGGAACAGGCTCTGTTGCGGGTTCTGAGGCATCAGGGGCAACACTGCTCTCCGATGCAGCAGGCGCTGACGAGGATGCAGACGGGGTCGCCGGACTGGCGCCGCAGGAAGTAACAAGCATGATCATGGCCAAAAGCATAGCCAAAAGAATTTTCCTTTTTTGAGCTGTCTTCATCATGATTCCTCCTATTTTTTAATATACAAATTTTCCCTTTCGTGAAAAAGAATCAATATCAGGCCTGATATTCTCTTCACCCGCATTGTATAAAAAAAATTTGTTCCGGTCGATAACGGTCTTTTACGTTTTTTGATATCATCTCTTTACTCAGCACATGATAAAAATTACATCAAGGATTCATGCGCAAAAGCTGTGCTATAAAATTAAGACTTGCGAAATTTGATCAAAAAACTAGTACATAGGCGGAAAAGTCTACATTTTTTGTTATATTATTGTGTTTTTTTCATGCAGCATAAGACCTGACAGAAAAAGTACTTTTCAAAAATTGTGACAAGCATCGGTCAAGGCTTTTTTTCAGACATGGCCAATTTTTTGAAATCAGCCGGATACATGCCTGCATTGTTCTTAAAAAAGCGAGAAAAGCTGGATGTGTTTTCAAAGCCCAAATCAGTCCCGATATCCCCTACGCTTCTGTCGGTGCTCTCCAAAGAGTTTTTAGCAATATCCATTTTTACTCTGGATACATATTCTGCATAATTGATATCCGTAATACTCTTAAACAGCCGTGAGAAATAAGATGCATTAAAATGAAGTAATGACGCCATTTTGGACAAGGAGAGGTCATCTGCAATATTTTCAAGAACATAGCTTCGCACAAAGTGAAAAATTTGATTGGTATTATAAAAGCCCTCCTGCTTGCAGATGTCGATAAAAGCAGAAGCAACCTTCTGAAAGTAGTCCGCCATCTGTTCCCAGCTCTTATGGTTGTCTATATTGGTGAGTGGTTCAAGGTTCACCTCTTTCTCGACTTTAGAATACACGGCATAATCATTGATGATGGATAAAAACATCAAAGACAATGTGTAGAAAGCCTCCTTTACAAAACCACTGCTCATCTCCTTTTTTTTGCGCATCAGCATTAAAAACTGCTGTAAGCCCTTATGAAAAGCTGTGATATCACCACCTTCTAGAAAGGTTCGCAGTCTTTTGATGTCATTTAAGGCCAAACGAACATTGTCCTGCTTTTCACACACTTCCATTACGGGGGTTTTTTCTTCCCCAAACGCCTCTTCCGGTTCAAACACAATGGCACACGGACTAATCTCTTTGCTGCGCAACAAAAGAAGCCTTAAACTTTCCACTTTCATGCTCATTTTTTCCCAGGAAATTGCCTGGCTGGAAGAAGCCAATGAAACCGATGTGCCAAAGACATCTTTGGCCATTTGGCTAATGTCATCCATATTTTCCTGCAAAAAAACCCTGCTTTGCCGAACGTCTTCATCCCCTTGGCCTAAAGCAGGCTGAATACACCATAAAACATCACTTTCATCCAGCACTGTACCCATAATGTTTGTGCCTTGCTGCAATATTTCACGACCACCCTCTTCAATCTGCGCCAAAATATCTGCATAATCGATAGCCTCTGTCTGCTGCCCCCACGTATTGACACGTGCCAACAGCAATAGCACCGGATGATGGGGATTTAAGGGCATGGACAGGTTACTGAATTTTATCCGCAGTGCTTCTGACATACTCGCCTTGCCAGAAGCAAGATGCTGCAGAAGACGTTGCCGCAAAATAACTTTTAAATACGTTCGTTCTTTCAAGGCATTAATGAGCAGGTTTCTTTGTTGCGCTTCTTTATCCAATTCCCGCTTTGCTTTCAAGACTGCCGCCAGGATAACCTCATCGCCTTCGGTTTTTAAAATGTAATCTACACTTTTGTTCCGTATAGCGTTTTGTATATAGTCAAAATCATTGAAGCCGGTCAGAAAAATGACTTTGCAATTGGGCCATAGCTGCAATACCTGTTTTTGTAGTTCAAGGCCGCTAATGTCCGGCATACATATATCCGACAGGAGAATATCAATCTTGGCGTGTTTGCACTGTTCCAGTGCATCCATCCCTGAAGTGGCTTTTAAGATATCAAATGTTTCATCCAGTTGTGAAGTAAAAAATTCAAACAGACCATTGGTTATAATGGGTTCATCATCGGCAATCATCAATCGCATCATGGGACAGACTCCTTCGCTTTGATTATTGGGCAGCAGTGCATTTTGTTTTGATTATCGGGTGACAGATTAGACACGTCACAATGATTATTGGGTAAAAGGCCACTTCGTTTGTACTGTTTTGTAACAGACTCTTCACCTTTGACATCTTGTAACAGATACTTTCTCTTGACATCATGTAACAGATACTTTCTCTTATATCAAGATATTGCAGCCTCATTATCATGCATCATGCCGTCGGAACCTCTTTTGCTTTGACAATACGGATTTCAACCCGTAAGCCGCCATGCACACTGTGTTCAGAAAAAATGCCACTCTCCGGACCATAGCGAATCATCAGTCGGCGATGGATATTCATCAAGGCATTCTCCAGCTCAGAGCCATTGCTGTCGGCGAGGGATGCCTGCATCTGCAAAAGCAAATCATCTTCCATCCCTTCGCCATTGTCCTCCACGGTTATCTTAAGCGCACCAGCCTCATCCTGAACCGTTATCCAAATTTCTCCGTTTTCTGTTTTCCGGTGAAGACCGTGATTGTACGCGTTTTCTACCAGTGGTTGCAGAATGAGCCGCGGCACAGACATTTTTTTCTGGGCATTGGTCAAATCCGGGAAATGAACTCGAATCCGTTCTGCATACCGAATGGATTGGATTTGAATGTAGTCCTCTACATGACTCATTTCCATTTCCAGGGACACTTCTTCCGTGGCATTTTTTGTAACGAATTGATAATAGTTTCCTAGGTGCTGTGACATTTTTACAATGCCTTCATTGTCCTCTATTTTCGCCATACGATAGATAATAAAAAGACTGTTGTATAAAAAATGGGGATTAATCTGGTACTGCAACTGCTTTAATTCTGACCGCTGCATTAGAATTTTCTGTTTGTACGCCTGATCAATCAGGGTGGAAAGTCTTCGGCACATCTCATTGAAACGTAAATAGAGATAACTGAATTCATCATGTTTTTCATAGTGCAGGTCTATATCCAGCACCCCTTTTTCAACGCGCGAAAAGCCTGCAATGAGTGCGTTTAATGGTTGTATAAAGTTCAGACGAACCAGCAATGTAAACAGGATGGCCAAAACAAGGGTTAAGAGGGTCACCGTCCAGAACCAGATACGATACCGTTCGAGGGATTTGAAAAAAGTTTTTTGGGGAATATAGGTCAGGAGCGTTGAATCAAGAGAGGGCAACGCGCGAGACAAAAGCACATAGTTGCTTGTTCCGATATGACTTTCCCCTATATCGGCTTCTTTAGAAGGATTATCAAAGATTTCACGGTGGTTTTTCCGGATGTCTTGTGCAAAGGCCATGCTGTCGCCATAAAAATTCAAGCCCTTCCCGTCCGTCATTAGCAAACTATGCCCATTGGTGTTGTCTGACAACTCTTGTAGAACACGGTTCAAGGAAGACGGTTCCAGACGAATCGTCATCATGTACTGTGGTAATTTTATTCCGTCAATGACAATATCTGAAAAGAAGGGAAATATGATCATCACCATGTCTTCCGCATTCGTTTTACGCTGCACGACATCCACAAATACTGCCCCGGGCACGGTGACAAACATGCCGGCCGCTTCATCCTTGCCTTGATTGATATATAAGAATTCCTCCTCGTCATAATCCATAATGTATGCATTGGATATTTTTTTGTGTACCATCGGAACATAAAGACTGAGATCATAAGTAAAGTCACTGAGCTCCTTAATCTCTTGCAGGCGTGACCGCAGGTGCAACATTGCTTGAACCTGTTGATAGTTTCCTTCCTGGTTTTTTACAGTGGATAAATACTGCAAATCTTTGTCTAAATGAAGCTTCATTAAACTGCTGCGAACAAGGTTAATCTCCCTTTCAAAACGGGAAGCGTAGAATTCCATTTTAGGCATCACTGCTTGTATCGTTTGGGCTTCCAGCTCTTTTTGGCCACGATAGTTGATGTAGATACTGGTGAAATAGATCGGTAGAATTACCAATAAAAACAAGAGCAGAATTTTTATAAAGATGAAGGATATCTTGCGCATAAATCCCTTTCAATTGGTATCATCCCCTATAAGATTAGCAGTTAATCATAACAACCCTCTATATCAAACCAGTGCCAACTGTCCTATAATCATAACAAACGACAAGACCACGTCAAGGATATTATTCGCTTTTTATAAAACGAGATTTTTTTGAACACAAGATAGCGTTTCCAAAAAATCATGTATTCATTGTAACGCTGCCAGAAACGTAAAGGAGGTCCCCATGCTGTCTTTATCCGATTTATGTTGCGAACACGAAGGATCCCCGTTAGGACTCGTGCTCAAAACGCCCCGTTTCTCTTGGAAATTGCGCTCGGATACACCAAACGTTTTACAGACTTCCTATCAATTGCAAATTTACCGTGACAAAACGCTGTCCACGACCGATAGCAT
Source organism: Acetivibrionales bacterium (assembly GCA_038249175.1). Classification (GTDB taxonomy): domain Bacteria; phylum Bacillota; class Clostridia; order DSM-8532; family DSM-8532; genus JAEWSN01. Next base: position 3,408 of record JBBRWP010000142.1, on the reverse strand, counting down.
GGCAGCAGACTCCAAAAAACAATGCCTATGGGATAGCGGTGTTCAGGATTGTGACGCATCTGTTCTGGTGACCTGCGGACTTCCAGGTCTGGAAGCCAAAACGAAATACACCTGGCAGGTGCAGGTGACTGACAATCAAGATCGCACCGCCACGGCCAGCGGTACTTTTGAAACCGGTCTCGGTGACTGGGAAAACCCTTTTGGAAAATGGATTACAGGCGATGCAGCCGGTACATCGACTGTATATCTGCCTTCACCGCTCTTAAGAAAAACATTTTCAGCTGAAAAACCACTCGCTTTTGCCAGGTTGTATGTGACAGCGCAAGGCGTCTATGAAATGTCTCTGAATGGCAAACGCGTCGGGGAAGATTATATGACCCCCGGCTGGACTTCTTACCTCAAACGCACTCAGTACCAAACGTTTGATGTGACGAAAGCTTTACTCACCGGTGAAAACGTCCTGGGTGCCAGCGTTGGCAACGGCTGGTTTTTCAGCACGCTTGCCAAGGAAAACCATCGCGACATTTATGGAAAAGAACGTGGCCTGCTAGCGGAACTCCACCTCACCTATGCCGATGGCAGCGAGGACATCATTGCCACAGACGAAAGCTGGAAAAGCCATGTAGGACCTACCCTTTGTTCTGAAATATACGACGGAGAAAGCTATGATGCACGCCTGGAGGTTGCCGCATGGGATACAGCGGCCTGTCCGGATGCAAACTGGAACCCCGTGCGAACAGTAAAATCAGAGGTCACCCGTCTGGTGCCACAAGAAGTTGAGCCGGTGCGTATTCATGAAATACTCAAGCCGGTGACTGTCATCACAACCCCTGAAGGCGATACCGTCTTGGACTTCGGACAAAACGTCACTGGCTTTGTCCGGTTCACCATAGACGGCCCTGAAGGGGCTACGATCACATTGGAACACGCCGAAGTCTTTGATAAAGATGGAAACTTTTATCTGGCAAATATGCGCGCGGCAAAAAACCTTATCCACTATACCCTGAAAGGGACGGGTCCTGAAACATGGCATCCGAAGTTCACCTTTCAGGGCTTTCGTCTGGTTCGCATTAAAACAGAAAACCTGTCCTGGAAACCGGAGCAGTTTACCGCCTGCGTGCTGCATTCCGAAATGCGTACAAGTGCCTCCTTTACCTGTGCCAGCCCTCTGGTGAACCAGCTTTATAAGAACATTGTCTGGGGGCAAAAAGGCAATTTTCTGGATGTTCCGACCGACTGCCCACAGCGGGACGAGCGTCTGGGCTGGACGGGAGACGCGCAGGCCTTTGTTCGTACCGCCTGCACCCTTATGGATACAGCCAGATTTTTTACCAAATGGCTGCACGATCTTTCAGCTGATCAGTTGCCCAACGGCTGTGTACCCGTTATCATTCCCAACGTTATTGCCGAACAACCCGATCAACCCGAACAAGGGGTTTCATCAGCCGCCTGGGGCGATGCTGCGACCATCTGCCCCTGGACGGTCTATCGCTGCTATAATGAAAAAAATCTACTGGAAGCTCAGTTCCCCTCCATGAAAAAATGGGTGGACTGGATTACAGCACAGGGCGGGGACGGTTTATGGAATGTCGGTTTCCACTTTGGCGACTGGCTGGGTCTGGATGCCAAACCCGATTCTTACGTTGGCGCTACCCCGACAGACCTCATTGCCACCGCCTTTTATGCCCACTCCACCGATTTGTTGGTGAAATCGGCCACGGTTTTGGGCTATACCGAAGAAGCAGACATCTATGAAGCTCTGTACAAAAAAATTGTTGGCTGTTTCCGGCATGAATTCATCACCCCTAATGGACGTCTGGCAGCACCGACACAAACCGCCCATGTTTTGGCTCTGCATTTTGATTTGCTTAAAGAATCAGACCGCCCCCGGGCTATCAAAGATCTGGCCAAACTGGTCGAAGAAAACGATATTGCTCTGACAACCGGCTTTGTCGGCACACCCTATCTTTGCCATGTTCTGACCCGTTTTGGCCGTCACGACCTGGCCGGAAAGCTTCTGCTGCGTGAAAAATACCCGTCATGGCTGTACCAGGTCACCAAAGGCGCAACCACCATATGGGAACACTGGGACGGTATCAAAGAGGATGGATCCTTCTGGTGCGCCGACATGAATTCATTTAACCATTACGCCTACGGTGCTATCGCAGACTGGCTCTTCCAGGTGGTCGCCGGCATCGACATGGATGTGGAGACGCCCGCGTACAAGCACATCGTGGTTCGTCCGCAGCCTTTTGACGGCATGCCACACGCAGAAGCCAGCCTGGAAACACCATATGGTGCCGTCCGTTCTTGCTGGACTGTATCAGATGGTACGTTTAAACTGACGCTGGATGTTCCTGCAAACACAACGGCCACAGTCTACCTGCCTGGAAAAGCTGATTATGAAGCCTTAACGGTCGGTTCCGGAATGAGGCAGGTCTTTTCAGCACCCATAAAAGAGACCGTTCTTACATAAGATCACGTTTTAAATCAAAAAACACGACGACAAAAAAACTTTCACCTACTATCGCTTAAAAAATATTCACAAAAAGGACAGATCGCATCCGGATTTGTCCTTTTTGCGACATGCAGCTTTTGTTAGAAAAATTTGATAGCTTACAGGCAAAACCGAGTGACGTTCACCAACTGGCTGAGCTTCTTTTTATGCGCAAAACTTCTGATTGCTTGCTTTAAGAACCATCCATCAGCAACGTCAGTACATACATTTCCAGTGCTTCATAATCTTTTGCATCCACACATTTCTTTTGGAAGTCGTAATCGAACTTCTTTGCCTTTTCCTCCAGCATTTTTGTAATTTGCATGCTGTTTTTCAAGTGTTGGTAACAGGCATCGTCACGTTGTGTATGCATTGCTTTGGTGCGCATCAGGGCGTTGTCCTTTAAATGCTGTTTTATCCGTCGGCATTTCCGGATAGCTATTAGTCAGAACCACCAAAAGGGATTTTTTTGAAACATGGGTTGTATCGGAAATCGTTAAAAACTATCTGAACAACGGACAAAGACCACCGCTGTATTTTTATCGTGACAGCAATAAGAAGGAAATTGATTTGATTATTCAAGAAAATAACACCGTGTATCCCATTGAAATCAAAAAAAGCGCAGCTCCCAAGGACGCTGTCAAGAATTTTTCAGTCTTAAAACCGATCGAAAACGAACCTACAGAGGAAGATCGTTTTTCCGGCACTGCTCATCTTAAGACGAGTATCGGCACTGGTGCTGTTATCTGCTTTGCCCCGGATGTACTTCCCATTGACAAAAAAAATTGGTATATACCTGCGTGGCTTATTTAGTAAAACAATGCCGTTGCTTACACTACTGCAAGGCGGTATGCACACTTCTCCAATGCACTTCATGAGACTACGACAGACAGACAAAAAAGAATAACAAA
>JBBRWP010000141.1:0-8560 GCA_038249175.1 Acetivibrionales bacterium | reverse complement strand
TTTGATGCCAAATCGCGGCGTTAGAGCCAGTACAATGCTCCGCATTGTACTGGTAGACCGCGATATTGGCCTGAAATTGGGCATTTTCAATCGATTTCGCCTCCTGCGGAGTCGAAATCGGGGTTCTTACACCAGAATCATAGGTGCAATAGTTTAAGGTGTGGAATATCAGATCTTATCAATTCCTCATTGTACACTTCTTGTTATATAAAATTTATCCATACATATATAAAAAAACTTCATTTCTTTGTGAAACTTTATCATGCATAATCAAACCATCCTATGCATTGAAGTTTTAGAAGGGGTATCTAGTGATATGAATGAAGTAGATTTGCTTACAAAAAAAGGGAAATATGAAAAGTCGTCACTCTGGGCGACAATTAAGTATTATCGATACTTTTATCTGTTTTTGTTCATACCATTGGTTTACTATGTGGTCTTTTGTTATTTGCCCATATATGGAGCCACGTTGGCTTTTAAAGAATTTCGATATGACAAAGGCATATTCAACAGTCCCTGGGTTGGGTTCGATAATATCACCAGGCTGCTGAAAGACTCGGACTTTCTCAGAGCATTTGCAAATACTCTTATCATCAGCTTTTCTAGGATTATCATCTGTTTTCCGGTTGCTATCATATTAGCATTGTTATTGAATGAGATTAACCGGTCTGGCATCAAGAAGATCTATCAGACATTCTTGACGATCCCTCATTTCTTTTCATGGATTGTTGTAGCAGGCATTATCATAAATCTTTTATCAGAGAATGGAACACTGAATCAGATTATCCGATTACTTGGCGGCAATTCCATCACTCCGCTTACTGATCCTGCATCTTTTCGCTGGGTGTTATATTTTGGACAAATGTGGAAGGAGTCGGGGTGGGATTCCATCATATTTCTTGCTGCTTTATCCGGCATCGACCCTGAGCTGTATGCTGCCGCCTCCATCGATGGTGCAAACCGGCTGCAGTCCCTCCGGCACATCACGCTTACCGGTATCCGCAGCACGATTGCCATTATGCTTATACTGGCAATCGGTTCTTCCATCACAAGCAACTTTGATGCGATATTCAACCTTTATAATCCGTCTGTATACGTAACGGCAGATGTACTGGGCACCTATGTGTACCGTCAGGCATTCCAAGGTAGAGCGGACTTCTCTTATGCAGCTGCAGCAGGCTTGTTCAGTTCACTTGCCAGCTTAATCCTTGTATTCTCGGCGAACTTTATTATAAAAAAAGCATTCAAGGAAGAAGGTATCATTTGATGCAGCGAGGACATATTGTGAAAAGAAATATGAGTGACAAAGTATTGACAGGCGTTGCATTCACCGCTCTCACTGTATTCGTTGTAATTGCCCTTTTTCCGCTGTATAACGTGATGATCATATCATTGGCCAAGTATAGTGACATCTCTAAGAATGCCTTGTATATCATTCCAAAATCTTTCGACCTGAATGCCTATACTTACATTCTGAGAGAGAAAAAATTTATCAATGCGTTCAGCGTTTCATTGTTTGTTACGGTAGTGGGTACAGTATGGAATATGCTGCTTTCCACATTGGCAGCCTATTCACTATCCAAAAAGCGGTTACCCGGCAGGATGTTTTTTCTGGGTGCGATTATTCTCACGATGTATTTGAGCGGTGGATTGATTCCGTATTATTTGATAGTTACCAGCCTCGGCTTAAACAACAGTATATTTTCTATGATACTACCCGTTAGTATTAACACCTTCTACCTGATTATCATGAAAAATTACTTTAGCACAATTTCTCCAAGCCTGGAAGAGTCGGCAAAGATCGATGGGGCACATGACTTCGTTATTCTTGTTAAAATAATTATCCCCATTTCAATGCCTTTTATGGCGACATTCACGTTGTTTTATGCAGCAGATCGTTGGAATGAGTGGTGGCATGCATTGATCTTCATCTCCGATGTGAATCTGCAGCCTCTTCAGATATTCCTCAGGCAGATCCTGATTCTGTTCTCGAATAACCTGTCCTCCATGGCGAGGTTGATGATGTCCAAGTCCAGCAGCCCGGTATACATGCAAAGCGTGCAGATGGCATCTGTGGTCGTGGCGACTGTACCCATCATGCTGGTATATCCTTTCCTTCAGAAATACTTTGTCAAGGGTATCATGGTTGGCTCACTGAAGGAATAACACTGAAAATAATAGGATACCTATTATTTATAAAGCAGAGGAGGATTACACATGAAAACTAGAAGGATTTTGGCATTGGTACTCAGTCTACTTTTCTTGCTGGCAGCGGTTACTGCCTGTGGAGGCGCCACAAAACCAACACCGGCAGAAACAGGGACAACGAACACCACGGAATCAACGACTGCCTCGCCAGAAAATCAATTCAAAGACCCTATGGAGCTCTCTATTGCAATCTGGGACATTGAAGCCAATCTTGCTGACTCGCAAAACGATGCATTATTCCAATCACTTATCAAGAGGTTCAACATAACCATCAAACCGGTGAATATCACCTGGGACGACTATGTTGATAAAGTCAATGTCTGGGCCTCTTCAGGTCAACTGCCTGACCTTTTCAGTGTTGACAAGGCTACTTCGCCAACATACAAAAACTGGGCACAACAAGGCGTGATTAAAGCCTTGCCTGATGATCTCAGCAAATTCCCTAATGTTGTTAAAGCACTTTCTGTCAGTGATGTACAGATGCTGAAGATTGACGGAAAATTCTATTGCATCCCCAGGAGTACTTATGAAGCACCTACAGACTGGTGCATGGATCAGACAATGATTTACCGTTGGGACTGGGCTCAACAGCTGGGAATCACCAAAGAACCTGAAACATGGTCTGAAGTGGAAGCAATGCTCACCGCCTTCGTGAATTCTGACCCGGAAAAAAAAGGTAAGCCTGTTGGTGTTGTGCCTAAGCAGCCTGCTTATTTAGGTGTTTTGCAATCTGTATGGAATCCTGTTGGTAATTGGGTGAAGGAAGATGGAAAATGGACTCCCGCATTCCTTTCAAAGCAAACGCTTCCAGCAATCAAGGAAATAAAAAAATGGTATGACAAGGGTTTGATTGACAAAGACTATGTACTTCTTAAGGGCACAGAAGCCGAGGATAAGTTCCTATCCGGCCGCGCCGGCGCTTTTCTGGGAGGCGCAACTCCTAGCGACCTGGTTTTATTTGAGGACAAATGGAATAAGAATTATACTGATAAGAGTATTTTAGATGTGTGCAAGGTATGGAAGGTTCCTGCATCTCCAGATGGAAAAAGATACAGTGCTACCAGCTTGACATTTTGGTCTGAAGCCTATATATCCGCGAAGGTATCTGATGAAAAAGCACAAAGGATTCTGGCTCTCGCAGATTATATGCTGTCAGATGAGGGGATGCATTATTCTTCGGGTATTTTAAATGTGGACTATACACTGGATGCAAATGGTAAGGCGATTCCCACAGATCCCAACGCAGACATGGCCAAAAAGTATCCGACATCTCAGGCAGATGGGGGTATTCCGAAGCTCTTCAATTGGGTGCAGAACTTGAGCGTGACGTTTAATCTTCCGGAATACAACGCCAAACTGATAACTTTTGCAAAGTCCAATTATGACTGGTATAAAGCCAACACGGAGATGAAGCCCATTGATTTTGCTATTGACTATTTGCAAACGCCAGGGATGGAAAAACTGGTAACAAATTACCCTGATGATACTACCAGGCTTATCATGTCCAAGGGTGACATTGATGCTGAGTACCAGGCTATCATTAAAGGCTATATGGGCAAAGGTTTGGATGTCGTTATTAGTGAAGTGAATGCCGAAGCTGCCAAACTGGGCAAATAATCATCGTAGTCGCTTCTACAACAGGTCCACGGGGAGTTCAGTGGGGATCACTGGGCTCCCCAATTATAAGGAGATATTATGATCACAATGATGAATGATGGCTGGCAACTTAGAAGTGAAGAGCTGTTTGTTGGTCCGGAGATGCAATCACAGGTTTGCATGCGTACGGACGACTGGATGGATGTCAGTGTTCCCTGCGATGTACATGTTCCACTCATCGCTAATGGGGTTATTAAAGAGCCGCTGGAGCGGGATTATTACAAAGACTGCCGCTGGATTGAAGATAAGTCCTGGTGGTTCAAGAAAGAATTCGATGTGCCGGAATTACCTGATGAACTTTCTCAAATAGATATCGTACTTGAGGCATTGGACTCTGAATCAGACATTTTTCTTAACGGCATACATATTGCACATCACAGGAGCGCGTTTTATCCTTTCCGATTGAATACGGCAGACATCCTCGTCAAAGGCAAAAATGTGCTTTTGGTTCGGGTGACATCCGGTTTGGAGCATTATAGCGAGCAGGACATCGCACAGTTGAAGCATTCCGACGTTTGGCTTGGAAGAAATGATGAGCGCGGAAGCTGGGGCGATCCAAGGCGAATCTTTGTCAGGAAACCGCAATATGAATATGGCTGGGATCATGTGCCGCGCCTTGCCACTTGTGGCATCGTCGGTAACGTGTGGCTGGAGCAGGCAAATATGGTGCGATATGGTGCGATTCATGTTGCAACAAAGGCTTTGCATGATAACTCGGCAACCCTGTCTTTCTCTGTAGAGATCGAGAACCTGCACGCTTTCAGGCAAGCGGACACATTGCTGAGCTTGGCCGTAAAAGATGCAAATGACGTGGTTTTTTCGTTGGAAAGCTCTGTATTGCTCCAGTCTGGCATAAATCATATAGAATTTGAGTGCGAAATAGAGAACCCAAAACTGTGGTGGCCAAACGGCACCGGGGAACAGAATTTGTATTCTGCACACGCCTTGCTTTCATCCAGGGAGCATACGATTACTGCACAGCCAGTCCGTTTTGGCATTAGAACGATTAGCATTGACCAAAGCCCTTTGAATCAGACGGAGCGGTTGTTTGCAATCGTGGTGAATGGAAAGAAGATATATTGCAAGGGAGCAGATTGGGTTCCGGCAGATTGTATTTATGCCCGCGTTACGGATGAGAAATACCACACATTATTGGAGGAAGCTGCAAATGCGAACTTCAATATGATAAGAATCTGGGGCGGCGGAATTTATGAAAAAGATATTTTTTATGATTTGTGCGATCGCCTTGGCATCATGATATGGCAGGATTTCATGTTCTCCTGTGCGATGTACCCAGACAATTTGGAGTGGTTCAGGCATGAAGTCATACAGGAAATTGAGTATCAGACAAAACGGCTGCGAAACCACGCATCTATTGCACTATTCTGTGGCAATAACGAGAACCATTGGTTCTTTGATAAATTATGGGAAAATGTATCCGGGAAATTCCGTGGCGGGCAGACATGCTATAACGAGATCATTCCCAGGATCGTGAAAACGAATTGCCCCGAAATACCTTATTGGAGAAGCTCACCATATGGTGGTGATGATCCCAACAGCGGTTCGGAAGGCGACCAGCACCGCTGGAACGATAGTTTTATGAACCCGGATATGGCTGTCCGCATTTCACCGGAGGAATTTGATAAGACCCATGCGAAGTTTATCTCAGAGTATGGTTGCACAGGTCCATTGACAATGCAATCCACATTAAACTACCATGCCGGCGAGCCCGTGATTATTGGTAGCAGCATCTGGCGGCAGCATATCAATCGCTTTGAAAAAGACGCAACTTTGCCTGCCATCCGCAAACATTATTCAGACAAACCGGATTTGTCTTTGGAAGAGTTCCTTTTGTATGGCAGCTTGTTCCAGGGGATGATGTATGCATACTCTCTTGAATCCATTCGGCTGGATGCTGATTGCTGGGGTAGCCTTTTCTGGGACTACAATGACAGCTGGGGAGAAATCGGCTGGTCGATCATTGACTATTACTGTGCACGAAAACCTTCTTATTACTTTGTGAAAAGGGCATTTTCCTGCAAGAAATTGATTATGCGTGAGAAGGCGGGGATAGTACAGGTAATGGGAGTGAATGATACACCCGATGTGTGCGACATTCAGGCTTCCTATGGTTATGTTTCTTTTGATGGAAAGCATGCCAACCTTCAGCCTCAAAGCTTCACCTTGGCTCCATTCTCCAGAAAAGTTGTGCTGGAATTTGATAAAGGGGATGTTGACCTGGCATCCGGTTGTGTTGTTGCGATTCCTGATCAAACCGGACATGGCGTGCTGCCGGCACTGTTGAGGGCGAAGGATTTCAAACAGCTTTCAATACCAGAAGCCAGTCTGGCTATTCGCTGGCTTGAGCAAAACGGAGGCTGTGCGGAATTCGAAGTTACGAGTGACGTGTTTGCTCACGCTGTGCATTTTGGCCTGGGGGCAGATGTGCGCTTGTCTGATGAGTACTTTGATTTGCTGCCTGGCGAAACAAGGCGGGTTTGCATTGAAAATGTTCCGGATGGATTCTCAAAGAGTCAGGTGAAACTACGCAGTGTCAGATAACAGATGATGGATTGCTTGCAGCGTTAATACAGGAATTCCGCGCCCATCCCATGCAACCGATCACAAAGTCCTCAGCTTTGGTGTTGCCGGACGACCTGATTTCCAGTGCGGAAACACTGCAGGAACCCTATCCAGGCTGGCATTTCGCCCGCAGGTATATGGAGCTTGTGCAGGACGGTACCACACCGGCCATTGTGCTGCAAAGCCGTGCCGGGGACCAACCTTATCTTGCAGCTAGAGGAATCACAGAATTGATACCATTTTGAGTAAAAATTGAGAGGTATATCGCTATGATGAAACTTGACATCAGCCAGGATTGGCAACTGAGGCCGGAAGAGTTGTGGGTCGGCTCCAAAGAACATGCTGTCGTGACAACAAAGGCCGACGGCTGGATGAACGTCAACTTGCCGTGTGACGCTCATATGGCTCTGATAGACAACGGCCTCATTGAGGAACCGCTGCTGGGCGGCAACGCAGAAAAATGCGCGTGGGTCAGTGACAAATCATGGTGGTTCAAAAAAGTTTTTGCCGCATCCCATGAGATGACCTGTGCTCCTGTGGTGGAACTTGAAATGGAATCGCTGGACGCCTCTGCCGACATTTATCTCAATGGCACCCATATCGGGTGTCACCGCAGCGCATTCTACCCCTTCACGGCAGACATCCAACCATGGATGACGCTGGGGGAAAACACGTTGCTGGTGCGCGTGACCGCCGGGGTGGAAACTGTCAGCGATGCGCAAGCACGAAGGCTCAAACAGTTTGCCCACACAACCCCCCCATCGCAAAGCGACCTCTCACCCCGTGCAGATTATCGCGCACCCTTTGTGCGAAAACCCCAATATGTTTTCGGCTGGGACCATGTGCCCACGCTGGTCACCTGTGGCATCCCCGGCGGGGCTACGATTACCGTGCATGACCACATTGCCATACGGTCAGTCGTCGCCCGCACATTGAAAGCCGATGCAAATGCGAAGGTGCAACTCTCGCTGGAAATTGAGAACTTCCACCCCATCGCCACGACAGACGGCACCCTGCGCATCACAATCGAGCAGGATGCAAAGGCCATCCATGCCTGCGGTTCGGACGTGTTCTTGCGTTCCGGCATCAATTATTTAGAGTTTGAAGTTGACATTGCCGAGGCCAAGCTTTGGTGGCCCAACGGCATGGGCAGCCAACCGCTGTATACGGTTAAGGCAGAACTGCAATGTGGCCAAACAGTGGTGCATTATCCGCCGGTTCGGTTTGGCATCCGCTGTATTGAGCTGGATATGAGTATGGTTTCATCCTCTGAGCGGCTTTTTGCATTCCGAGTCAACGGCATCAGGGCGTATTGTCGTGGCGGGAACTGGGTTCCAGCGGATTCAATTTACGCCCGGGTGACAGACGAAAAAGTTGATAAATTGCTGAACCTTGCTGCGGAAGCCAATTTCAACATGCTGCGGGTATGGGGTGGCGGCATCTATGAAAGAGAGTATTTCTACGAAAAATGTGACGAATTGGGATTGCTGCTGTGGCATGACTTCATGTTTGCCTGCGCCCAATACCCTGATGATGAGCAATGGTTTCTAACGGAAGTGGAGCGGGAAGCGGAGTACCAAACCAGAAGGCTTCGGAGCCACCCCTGTATGGCGCTGTGGTCGGGCAACAACGAGAACCATGAATTCTTCTGGCATTCCTATAAAAACAAGGCGATGCCATGGCGTTTTGGCGGAAGCAAGTGTTATAACACGCTGCTGCCCTCCGTAGTGCACCGCAACTGCCCTGAAATCCCCTATTGGAACAGCTCTCCCTATGGTGGAGATAAGCCCGGTTCCAGTAATGCGGGTGATGTGCACCAATGGGAGTGGGCCTTTCATACTGACATTCAAATTCGCACATCGCCAGAGCTGTATGACACCTGCAATGCTAAGTTTGTGTCTGAATATGGCTTTGTGGGGCCCACTGTGAAGCAATCCGTGCTGCAATATCTGAATGGCAGTCCATATGAAATGGACGGTGAGGTCTATCGTCAGCATTGCAACCGTTTTGATTATGGCTCTGTGGCCGGCTGCATCGCCCGCCACTATAAAGATCCTGATGCTTTGAATGAAGACGAGTACTTGCTCTATGGCGGACTTGCACAGGGCTTGAT
>JBBRWP010000140.1:0-8566 GCA_038249175.1 Acetivibrionales bacterium | reverse complement strand
CTCTAATTCTAACTATAAATGCCAACTTTTGTGACAATTTGTTTTATCATGTAAGTTCTTGAATAATTTGAATCGTCATCAAAATCCACTTAAGTGCACCATCAAATCGGTATCCTTTGAACCCCGACTCTTCCAATATATTGGAAATATCGTCTTTCGTAATATCAAGATTGACAAGGCCTTTCAATCCTCCGCGTTCCTTTGCAATTTCGCACACAACATCATAATAGGTGCCGGAATAACCGAAGCTGGTTGCGAAGTTTACCGGATTGGCTAATGATTGCGCTACCATTTCCTCCGTATCTTCATAAAACAAACTGCGGCCATTGTCGTAAAGCGGATAAAAAGCTTCGCTTTCACCGCTCATTTTTATAGCAATGTTAGAAAGATGACGGTCGTCCTGACGAGTAATAAAGTCAAGTAATATCATCCGAGCGATACCCTCTTTATACTGTGGACGAACGGTAATCAGGTTCTGATATTCGTTCTCAGAACGTGCGCCGTCAAACATACGACGGAAATGTACAATGTATTCTTTCGAAAAATCATATAGGAAAGCTGAAAAAACAGTGTCTTTGTCAATCCGATAGGCAGGGCAGCAAGGAACGCTTAATTTTTTCGCAAGCAAATACACAGCAACCTCCGATTCCATATCGGTGGTCAGTGGACTGATTCGCTGTTTATAGATGCCATAATGTCCGTCATAAACTCCGTAACGCTTAATGTTGTAACCCTCCGGCGTGTCGATGCTGTCTCCTGCAAGGTCTATTTTTTGATGAAAAACAGAATCAAAAACATCGGTGATAACCATGTCCAGTTTCTCACCTTCGTTGTTTGCAATCCACAATAAATCCTTAGGATGAATACCTCTGGTAATTTCAGCTATACCCAAAACATCATAATGAGAAAGCCCACAGCGGAACAATAATTTCTCAATATCACGGCGGTCACGGCTTACAACACGTTCGGATAAAAACTTAGAAAATTGTTCAGGTGACCACTTTTTCGCACCGCCGGTATAGAGCGAAACAAGTTCGTTGTATTCCGGTTTTGTAAAAGTGACCGCATTCATGTTGTCAATCGTTCCGATGACAGTGTTCTCCCATTTGAGAAAACGAACAGCGGAAGTAGTTGCATTCTTTTCGCGTCCGTCAGCAGGTTTTTCAGCATTCACCGGTATTTTATAAGATTTTCCATCCTTAACCGCACCGGAGATTTTTCCTTCGCGGCAAAGAACGCGTACGCGGCGGTCGGAAATATTCCATTTTTCTGCCGCTTGTTGCGCGGTCAAGTATTCATTTTTCATATCGTTCACCTCACAAAACAGTATAGCACTCATTCGGAATAATGTATATTATATTATTCCGAACCGTTTAAAGATTATTCCGAACTATTTAAAGATACATTAATGATTCTGGTGTAAAAACCCCAATTTCGGCTCCGGAGGGGCTGAAATTGATTGAAAATGGCTGATTTCAGGTCAATATCGCGGTCTGTGCGCCGCGATTTGGCATCAAATCGGGCTGGTCGCAAGCAAGCTTGCTGCTCGCCCATGCAACCTGGATCATTTTCGGGTTCTTACGGTAGAATCATTAATGATTCTGGTGTAAAAACTCCGATTTCGGCTCCAAAGTGGCTGAAATTGATTGAAAATAGCCAATTTCAGGCCAATATTGTGCGGTGTTACTTAGATGACGGTGAAATAGATTGGTAAAATCACCCCACCAAGAGTAGAAGCCTTATAACAATGAAGGATATCTTTCGTAAAATTTCTTTCAAATGGTATCATCCCCTATAAGATGAGCATATAATCATAACAAACCTCGGTATCAAACCACTGCCAACAATCATATAATTACAACAAACGAAAAGGACACATCAAAGATAGTATCACTACAGCGTGACTTTGATATTTACACTAAATTAAGCATCGTTTTTGAGAATTCTGACTTGTTGTAAGTCCGCATAAATAAAGGATCATAAAAATGAATTATTCAAACTTACGCTGTAGTGGTATTCACTTTATGCAATAGGAGGTTTCTAATGAACGCAAGACAACGTTTCCAAAAAACCATGCAATTTTCAAAAGAATCCGGATCTGCCGATATGCCGGATCGCCTGCCCATGACAGAATGGGCCAGTTGGTGGGATAAAACCTTGAACCGCTGGGGCACGGAGGGTTTGTCTGATTTTTATAACGCAGACAAGAGCCATGAAGCCCTAGCTTCGGCCAATGCCATCTATTGCGTTCCCAACGGAACTTCCTCGGACGAGATCAGCACACCCATAGACCTGGATCTGCTGCGCGATCGTTTCGGCCATGACCCCTGGCGACAATTCTGGATTGGTGGCAAAAAATCCGGTTTTCCAGAAATGGCCCATGGCCAGGGACCTGTAACGGATACTGCCTCTTATGAAGCCCTGCTCCCCTATCTTTATCTGGAAGAACCCATCAAGAATGTTAAAGACAGCCTCTTAAGTCTCAAAGAAAATTATGAAAAGGGCGAAGTTCTTGTATGGCTGACGCTGGAAGGTTTTTTCTGGTGGCCGCGTGTTCTCTTTGGTATTGAAGACCACCTGTACGCTTTTGTGGATGAACCGGAACTGATGCATCGCATTGTGGCCGACCAGGCGAACTACTGCCTGCGTGTCATTGATGCCTTCTGTGAAATTTTGACACCGGATTTTATGACCTTTGCCGAAGACATGTCTTACAACCTTGGCCCCATGCTATCAGAAAATCTTTTCAATACCTTCTTGAAACCGGGTTATGACAAGGTTATACCCACGCTCAAAGAAAAGGGCATTCGTGTCATCATTGATTCAGACGGTGAAGTATCTGAAATGGTTCCCTGGCTCTTGAACGCTGGCATTGAAGGCATTTTACCCTTGGAGCGTCAGGCGGGCTGTGATGTGGCGCAACTCAGACGTGACCATCCAAACTTGCTGATGATCGGCGCCTTTGATAAGATGATTATGAAAGAAGGCAAGGAAGCCATGGAAAATGAATTTATCCGGCTTTTGCCCACCATGAAAACCGGTGGCTTCATCCCATCTGTCGATCACCAGACACCGCCGGATGTTTCGCTGGAACAGTATCTGGACTACATGATTCTGCTTGAAAAATACTGCCGTTTAGCTGTTGAAAAATAATACCAGGTTGTCAATCTATCTGCCGTTTAGCTGTCGAAAAATGACGGTGTACAAACACGAAACCAACTGGTTTGCTAGAAACCATGGCCGCTAAGCCGTTCAACGACCAAGCCGACACAGCACTTGAATATAATGAGAACAGAATCAGAACAAAACTGCTGTTAAACTGAAACCGGAAGATTCACAGGAGGAAAAACAATGGAAAAAACAATGAAAGCCGCTGTTATGACAGGCATTGGACAAATTGAGATGCAGACCCGGCCCATACCGACACCCAAAGACAATGAAGTGCTGGTCAAAGTAAAGCACGTGGGTATCTGCGGTTCAGACTTACACTATTACGAACATGGCCGCATCGGCTCCTATGTGGTCGATAAACCCATGATTCTAGGCCATGAATGTGGTGGCGAAGTAGTCTCATGGGGCAGTGCAGTTTCCGGCTTTTCGGTCGGAGACAAAGTGGCCATTGAACCCGGTTATACCTGCGGCACGTGTGAATTCTGCCGCTCCGGCCGTTATAACCTTTGCCCGGACGTTGTTTTTATGGCAACGCCCCCCTACGATGGCGCTTTTTGCGAATATGTGGCCTATCCGGCAGAAGTTATTTTCCCCTTGCCGGAAAACATGAATACCATGGAAGGTGCTCTTATAGAACCCTTGTCTGTGGGCTTCCATGCCGCAGCCCAGGGAAACGTGCAGGTGGGTGAAACCGCTGCTGTCCTAGGTGCCGGCTGTATTGGTTTATGCACCTTGTTTGCATTAAAAGCCCGTGGTGCAGCCACTGTTTATATGACCGATGTCTTGGAAAAAAGGCTGGCCATGGCCAAAGAGATGGGTGCCGATATTGTATGGAAAGCGGACACCGAAAATGTACCGGAAGCCTTAATGCAAGCGACAAAGGGTCGTGGTGTAGACTGTGTTTTAGAAACAGCCGGCAGTGCTGCCGCCACAAAGCAAACGGTGGAACTCGTGGCCAGAGGCGGCCGTATTGTGCTGGTGGGTATGTCGCCGAATCCAGTCATTCCCTTCGATTTGGGGGCATTGATGGGTAAAGAAGCTTCGATTCATACAGTTTTCCGCTACCGCAACCTTTACCCTGTGGTCATTCGTGCCGTTGCCTCCGGTTTGGTTCCCATAGAAAAAATTGTCACCAATATTTTCCCCTTTGAGCAAACGGCCGAGGCCATGCGCTTTTCAGTGGAGAATAAGAAAGATATTATAAAAACCGTTATTGCTTTTGAGTAGGACACACCACTGACAACAACCATTGCCTGCAAAACACAGTAGAACGTGGTAAAGATATGAAAATGTTCAACATTTTCATATCTTTTCGTGCCTAACGAAGCGAAAGGAATTTTAGTCCTTATGAAAAAAATCCCAAAGAACATGCAGATGATTTTGATGCTGGGCGCCTGCGGCGCACTGGCCATTTTTTCATCCACCATTTCCAAGTCACCCATCCTGCCCATTTTTGCGAAAAATTTGGGCGCAAGTGGTGCACAGATTGGTTTAATTGCTTCCGCTTCCACTATCCCCGGCATTTTTATCAGCTACCTGGCCGGAGATTTGGCCGACCGCTTCGGCTATAAAAAGATCCTCATTGCTTCTCTGTTGGTTTTTGCCTCTGCACCCTTTTTCTATCTGGCGGTCACCGATCCGCTTGGGCTGGGTCTTGCCCGCTTTTACCATGGCTTTGCAACAGCAGCGTTTGGACCGGTTGCGATGGCCACCATTGCTGCCTTCAGTAAAAAGAACACAGGCCAAAATTTATCTTTATATTCCTCCTTTACCCTCATTGGCCGTGCTTTGGCACCAACTGTCGGGGGAACCGCCTACGATTTGGGCGGTTCAACCACGGTCTACCTGATTGCCGCAGCCGGTGGCATCCTTGCATTGCTTGCTGTTGTTTGGTTTTTTTCGTGGCAAAGAAAAACAGAGAAAAGAGATGCTGCAATTGTCGAAACCGACAAGCCCATAGAAAAAAATATGCCAGCGTTGCATGAAGGCAAACAGAAAACTGACAAAAACAGCCACGAACCAAAAAGCTTATCTGAAACCACCGCAGCAGCAAATCCTGTGTTGTCTACGATGAGCCCGCTTCCGGATGATGGTAAAGAAGCCGACAACCCCGATGAACCCAAGGGACATGTCCCGGCGAAGCAATCCTTCTTTAAAAAATTATGGAGCTTATTGAGCTATAAACCCCTGCTTTTCGTTGGCATTCTTGATGCCTGCGCCTACTTTTCTTACGGCGCATTTGAAATGGTTTTCCCGCTGTACGCCAAAGGCCATGGCATGAATGCCAGTCAAATCGGGGTGTTGCTTGGGGTTCAACTGGTGGGCACCATCCTATTTAAGCCGATTTTCGGGCGGGCTTCTGACAAATTAGGGCGCCTCCCCATGATGATTGCCGGCCTCATCGCCTGCACTGCTGCCCTCTTTTTGCTGGGCACCATCCATGCCATTGCCGCCATTGTATCTTTCATGCTACTGTTCGGCATGGGCTTTGCCCTCATTACATCGGCAACCAGCGCATTGGCCGCCGATGTGGCCAAAATTGGTCAACTGGGCGCTTCTTTGGGTATTCTCAGCACCTTAATGGATGTTGGTCAAACCTTCGGTCCTCCCACTATAGGCGCATTGAGCGACAAGTACAGCTATGAAGTCGGCTTTGTCGTATTGGGGCTTATTTTTCTGGCAGCAGCGGTTGGCTGTGCGGTTGCTATCGTGAATAAAAAACGTGTTGCATAACCATTCAAGAAATGATTTGTTTGATGACAACTAATGACTGTTACACACAGCAATTAATTCTCAATGAGCAACCTGAATCGAACCTATTTTTAAATAGAGAAAATGAGGTGGAAAGTAATACCCTGCAAGTAACCCGCTACCATGAGGAACGCGCCAAAGGGTGAACCATCCCCATTATCGGTGTTTCCGATGCACACGGCTGCGCCAGCAGTGACCTCTTTGGATGGTACTGGACGTACGGGAAATTGTGGGCAAATTAGACCGGGATGGAAAAAAACCATATTTCACCCTTCTTGGAGGATAACAACATGCGAAAATATATCGATGAACCTTTATTGTTTCAAGGAAGAAAACAGAAAAAAAACTATTTTGAGGGCTGGTATTTTAAACAAGTATCCAAAGATTTAGAGAGTTCAATCAGTGTGATCCCTGGTATCACAATAGGCAATCAGAACAGCCATGCATTTGTTCAAACGATCATCAATACCCAGAGCATATCCGGGCCAAAACATGAAACACATTACTATCAATTTCCAATCGAAAATTTTATATATCAGGATAACCCATTTGTTCTCAAAATTGGTGATAATGTATTTAGCGAGGCTGGTATAGAGCTTCACCTCTTTGACGAACCATTCTCCCTTCACGGGAAAATCGCTTTCACAACCTTTGCCAAAATAAATACAAGTATCATTTCTCCGAATATCATGGGACCTTTCGCATACCTGCCGTTTATGGAATGCTATCATGGTGTCATCAGTATGGTTCATAGCACCAGCGGTTCACTTGTCTACAATCAGAAGACCATAGACTTTGATAACGGAAAAGGGTACATCGAAAAAGACTGGGGACACTCTTTTCCAAAAGAATACATTTGGCTGCAATCCAACCATTTTGCCGTGTCAGGGACCAGTATCATGTGTTCTGTTGCCAATATACCATTTTGGCATACCTCATTTCAGGGATTTATCTGTAACCTCACCGTTAAGGGAGAAGAATACCGGTTTGCAACGTACAACCGAAGTCGATTGGTTGATATGAAAACCTCAGAACATCAAATTGATATCCTTATTGAAAAAGGAGCGCTCGCTTTAAAACTGCAGGCAAATATTTTCGGTGGTGGTGCGTTAAAAGCACCCAAAAACGGTAACATGAGCAATGTCATTAAAGAGGGCCTCGATGGCATTCTCAAGGTTACCTTAACAAAAAAGTCGGGAGAAGTGCTGTTCGATGGGGAAGGCAGCGCTTGTGGTATTGAATTGGTAAGGATATAACGAACACCCGTTGTGATAACAACGGGTATCTTGGTGGGATATACCATTATTTTGCAAGCAGAAAAATTCTTATTTCTGTCTTTAATCCAGGCTTCCAGCATAAATCTAAAAAAAGGCAATGTTGCACGAACTATCTCCTTTTCCGATTGCGGTTCTTAACCAATCCCCTTTAAATGCCATAAATCATGTCCCGAACAGAGTGATGCTTTTTCTTCCAGTGTCATTTGTTTGAGTAAATCCGGTAAATCCTTAGTCATAACAGACCTCCGCAGAAACTGATTCACGTTCTTTCTACCCATATCGCGTTTAATCTTACCAAAGAATTGAAATAGTTTTTCAATTCTACACTTTGCAGGAAAAGTAAATGGTGCGGGATCTAGTGTCAAGTTGCATAAGTCTCCGATATTAAAATCATGCTGTAATGATTGATATAAAAGGCTTTTAGCTGATAAAAATATTTGCAATTTGACACTTGATTCGCCGTATTGACCATCCTCGGCTGAATAACAGTAAAACACCCTGCATACAAAGTGTATACAGGGTGTTTTGTGAAAGAGGAAGATTTTAAAAAGGTTTTTTCAAATCGACTACCTGGCCTCTGTAAAGGTCAGTTTCGCCGTCATTTTTTTGTTGTTTCTTGTAAAACCGATATTCACGGTATCGCCGGATTTATACGCCTTTTTAATGGCATTGAGCTCTGACATGGTTGTCACAGGCTTGTCTGCCAAAGTTGTGATGATGTCTCCTGCCAGGATGTCCGCTTTTGCTGCGCCACCGTCAGGATCTATATCTGTCACATAAATACCGACCGGCACACCATACATATTTGCCATACCTTCAGAAATTTCCTGGCCTGTAATACCCATATACGGGCGGTTTTTCACATAACCATAGAGAATCAGTGAATTCACGATGGGTTTTGCATCATCGATCGATATGGCAAAACCGAGGCCTTCCACACCGGTCTGAGCAATCTTCACCGTGTTAATGCCAACCACCTGTCCTTTGGAATTGACCAGTGCACCCCCGCTATTGCCGGGATTAATGGCTGCATCGGTCTGAATCAGGTTGAGCGAGGTGTCCTGTCCACCCATTTTCCGGTTCAGGGCCGAAACCACACCAACGGTTACAGAGCCTGCAAATTCCATGCCAAGCGGATTGCCGATGGCCACGGCGAGTTCACCCACCTGCAAATCGGATGATTTTCCCAATTCTGCAATGGGCAAGTTTTTCAAATCTATCTTTACAACGGCCAGGTCATTCTCACTGTCCCCACCAACAAATGTTGCTTTTGTGGACCGACCGTCCGGCAGGAAAACTTCCAAAACGGTATTTTTACTATTGCCACTTCTGGTGTCCGCATAACTGACGACATGGTAATTGGTCAT
>JBBRWP010000139.1:0-8569 GCA_038249175.1 Acetivibrionales bacterium | reverse complement strand
GTATTTTCTGTTAGTCTATCCGATATTTTGCCTCTTGTGAAGTCAGATTTTTTTTTTGCGTCATACAACATGAAATTGGGTAAGTACAGGCTGGATGAAGACTAAAAATCTGACAATGTGTAGCATTTTTGTAAGTTTTGTGTGAACCCGATGAGGAAGTATAGACTTACAATCCGACGAAATGGAGAGTACAACATGACCATTCGCGTATATTATTATCGCTTTGATCAAAACTACGACGGTTGGGACCTTTGGCTTTGGCCGAAAGGACTGGATGGCGCAGCCTATCCCCTTAGCGGCAGCGTGTCTTTGCCGGATTACCCGCAAGATGAGATGCTGTATACAGACGTTGTCCTGGAAAAACTAAATGTTTCAGAATTGGGCTTTATTCTCCGTAAAAATGCCTGGCTGGCGCGGGACAGTGTGATGGATCGCTATATCAGTTTGGCTTCCTTTGCGCCCGGCAGTGACCCGGAGATTTACCTGATTCAGAACAGCGATGCCATTTATTTCTCTGCAGATGCGATTTCCTTTATTCCTTCAGCCGAACGGGCTGTTTTTCGCAGCAGCACCGAAATATATGTCTGTATGCAGGCCAAATGCAGCCTGACCACGGATGAACCCTTCCAGGTCACAGCCGGCTGTACAGCGATAGCTGCGTCGGCGACAATGATAGGCAATAACGGCTTGGAGTTTCAAATAAACCTTGAAAAACCCTGGCAGATGGGCGAAGTGTGTATCATATCCAAAGCCGGTTTTAAGCCTTTTTGTGTGCACTACGGCGTGCTTTTTGATACAGAAGCCTTTGAAAGCCTGTTCGCTTACGCAGGTACAGACCTGGGGTGTACCTGGTCTGCCGGGCAGACGCAGTTTAAAGTATGGTCACCGATGGCCACAACAGTATCTATCTGTTTCTTTCAGGCAGCGGATCAAGATGAACTTGAGCGGATTGAATCCATGGTGGCGGAAGAAAAAGGCACCTGGGCTATCCGTTTTTCTGAAAATATGGATGGCCTATATTATACCTACAGGGTGATGAACGGCAATGAAACGCGGGAAGTATGCGATCCCATGGCCGTCTCGGTTTCGGTTAACGGTAAAAGGGCGTACGTGTTGAACCCGGAAAAGGCCAACCCCCAAGGGTGGTCTGAAATTGGACACGTGATCGCAAAAACACCCACAGATGCGGTTCTCTACGAGGTTCATGTGCGGGATTTTTCAATCCATCCCGATTCCGGCATCGCAAATAAAGGTCTTTTTCTTGGGCTTGCAGAAGAAGGAACGACCACACCCGATGGCACAAAAACGGGGCTTGACCATTTGGCAGAGCTGGGGATTACCCATGTACACCTGATGCCCATTTTCGATTTTTATACAATTGATGAATCGCGCACGCATGAAAGCCGTTTTAATTGGGGATACGACCCCCACCTCTACAACGTCCCCGAGGGCTCCTACTCCTCCGATCCCACCGATGGGATGAAACGCGTACAGGAGCTAAAGACCGCCATTGCGGCAATGAAACGTAAGGGTATCGGTGTTGTGATGGATGTGGTTTATAACCATACGTATCGTTCTATCGATTCAGAGTTCAACAAACTGGTGCCAGGCTATTATTACCGAACCGATGCATTTGGCCGATTTATGAACGGCTCTGGCTGTGGGAATGAAACGGCGACACGCCGCTATATGGTGCGCAAAACCATTATTGAATCGATACTTTTCTGGGCCAAAGAATATAAAATCGACGGGTTCCGTTTCGATTTAATGGGCTTGCATGATATCGACACCATGAATGCCATCCGTCGTGCGCTGGACGACCATTGTCCTGGCTTACTTTTATATGGTGAAGGTTGGACGGGGGGGACTTCTGGCTTGGACCATCAAAATGCAGCCCTCAAATCCAATGCGATTCGCCTGATGAAAATTGGTTTTTTTAATGACAATGCGCGGGATGCCCTGAAGGGAGACACCTTTATTGAGGCGGCCGGGGGCTACCTGGCCGGTGTGGTGTACATGAAAGAAGGCGTGAAACAGGGTATTGTTGGTGCCATTGCACACCCGCAGGTGGATAATATGCGTGCGATCGGCAATATTTCGGCCTGGGCAGGCTATCCCTGGCACTGCGTGAATTATGCGGCTTCGCACGATAACCTGACGCTTTACGATAAACTGCTGGCCTGCCATGCTGCTGCATCAGATACAGAAGCGATGAAGCGTACCAACCTTGCCGGGGCTTTTGTATTGTTGTCTCAAGGAATTCCTTTTATGCTTTCCGGTACTGAGTTCTTACGTACGAAACATGGCGTGCATAATTCATACAACGCGCCAGATGCCATTAACCAAATGGAGTGGGAACGAAAAAGCCGCTATATGTCCAGCTTTTTATACCATAAGGGTTTGATTGCTCTCAGAAAAGCACATCCTGCTTTCCGTATGGTGCAACCGGAAGAAATTCGTCGGAATTTACAGTTTCTGAACACACCGGATGCTGTGATTGCGTTTCAACTGAAAAATTATGCGGGCGGGGATAGCTGGGAGACCATTCTGGTGGCATTTAATGTTGGCGTGACGGACGTTACCATACCACTGCCGGTACAAAAGAACTGGTCCTTTGTTGTGAATGAGGTGATGGCCGGGGTTGATGCTTTGGGTGCTTTTTCAGGATTGTCATTGACCATACCCGCTGTTTCTGTCCTTGTGGTGCACGACTGAGGTGCATGCCTATAAAATCGTAAATGTTTTATAGTGCAATAAGTCGATACGCCTATGAAATATGAATCATGAAAATGTCCAAGACAAAAGAATAGTAAAATGCTGACGATGTGCAGTATTTTCAGTGATTTCCTAAGCCTGCATGAAACGAGAGGAGAAAAAAACATGAGCGAAATAAACCCGCAAATTATGGATAAACTGACCAAAGTCTGTATTTGCAAGGCCATACCGCGATCCACCATTAAAAAGGCTATTCGAAGTGGGGCTGGCACACTGGTGAAAGTGCGTGCAGCAACCGGTGCAGGATCTGGTCCCTGCAATGGCAGGCGCTGTACACCGAAAATTTTAGAGTTGCTGAAAGAATGGGAAGAAGAGCAGAAAAATGCCAGTGAAGCTCTAGAAATCTGAACCCTCACTGGCATTTTTCTCTGGCAACTATTTATACCGTAAAACTTTGTCCATTACCTGATCCAATTTCAATTGCTTCATGATCCGCCTTACCAGGCAAAAAGACTGTTGCTGTGGTATTTGCCGGTATGTCCAGGCTCAATTTAAACGCATCATCCGTCACTGTCCAGGAAGACCGGACAGTGCCATAAGGCGTTTCCAGGCTGGCTTCTGCGTGGGGCATGCCGTCAAAAGGCTGCGGGCGAACAATAATTTTCTTGTAGGCAGGAACCGCAGCATCCATATCAATACCGGCAACCACCTGGAACAACCAGTCGCCAATAGCACCATAGGCATAGTGGTTAAAGGAGTTCATGTCTGCACTCCAGAATGAACCATCTTCTTTAATACCATCCCAGTGTTCCCATATGGTGGTGGCGCCTTTGGTCACCGGATAGAGCCATGAGGGATATTTTTCGCGTAGCAGCAGTTTTCCCGCGAGGTCATGTCGACCAAAACGTGTTAAAACATGGCAGAGGTAAGGCGTACCCACAAAACCAGTGGTGAGGGAAGTATCGTTGTCTTCGACCAGTTTGGCCAGATCTTTGATCGCCCGGGGCCGATCTGCTTCTTTCAGCAGATCAAAGTGCAGGGCCAAAACGTGGCCTGTTTGTGTTGGTGCAGCCAGGCGGCCGTTGGGTGTCACAAACTCTGCCCGGAAGCGATCGACTATTTTTTGGTGCAAGGGTTCATAAGCGGCTATTTCCTCGCGGTATCCGAGTACGGCGGCGGCTTGCAGCAAAAGCTGTGTGGAGTATGCATAAAAAGCTGTGGCAATAAGGTCTGTGGGGGTGGCACCAATGTAGGAGTCTGGTTTTGCATCCAGACCCAGCCAGTCGCCAAAATGGAAACCGATATTCCATAGACCATCGCCACCCTGTGCTGTAATCCAATCCACCCATTTTTTCATGGAAGGGAACTGTTCTTCCAGTAATTCTTTTTCATTGTAGCAGCGATAGACCGTCCACGGACAGATGGTGGCGGCATCGCCCCAGGCCGCAGATGAATGCGCTTGATCGGGTTTTCCGGCAAAAACATCGGGGATAACAAAGGGAACACCACCGTCCGGCAGCTGATCGGCTGATAGATCGTGCAGCCATTTGGTGAAGAATCTGGCGGCATCCATATTGGTGCAGGCCGTACGTACAAAGGCCTGCGCGTCTCCCGTCCAGCCCAAACGCTCATCACGCTGCGGGCAATCGGTCGGCACGTCCAGAAAGTTTCCTTTTTGTCCCCAGATGATATTTTTGTAAAGCTGGTTCACCAAAGGTCTGGCACAGGTAAAGGATGCGCTGGTACGCATTTCAGAGTGTAAGACACAGGCGGTAAACTGTTCCGCTGCCCAGGTCAGGTTTTCTGTTTTGATGCGTACCAAACGGAAGCCCTGGAAGGTGAATTTCGGATTCCATGTTTCAGGACCTTTTCCTTTGAGCGTATAGTGGATAAGGTTTTTTGCAGAGCGCATGTTACCCAGATAAAAGTTCCCGTCTTTATCAAAGACTTCGGCGTGTTCCAGCGTAAGGGTAGCCCCTTCGGGTCCGTCTACGGTGAAACGGACAAAGCCAGTGATATTCTGGCCAAAATCCAGCACGGTGTCGCCGTCAGGCGTGGTAATGACTTCCACAGGTTTCAACATTTCATGGATGCGCACGGATTCACCCTCTTGCGGTATCAGCTTAGTGACAACAGGTTGAACCGTGCGCACCGGCTGCCAGTCTGCATCGGCCAAGCCGGCTTTGTCCCAGCCGCAAACCTCCAGGCGCGCATCATAGGTTTCACCGTGGTATATTTCAGAGCAAAGCGTAGGGCCGTCATGGCTTTTCCAGCTTTCGTCAGTAGCAATCACTTCTGTACTGCCGTCGGCATAGCTGAGGTGGAGTTCGGCCAGTATGGCACGCTCTTTTCCATAAATTTCACGATTGTCCTGCCAGCCAAGGGTACTGGTAAACCATCCATTGCCAAAGCTGGCACCCATGGCATTTTCACCAGCTAAAAGACTTGCTGTGATGTCAAAAGTTTGGTATTGGATACGATTTAGGTAGGATGTCCATCCGGGGGTCATGTAATCTTCTCCAACCCGTTTGCCGTTCAGAGATACTTCGTAAACACCCTGAGCGGTCACGTAGAGTCGTGCACGGGTTACGGTCTTTTCAATAGTAAATGATTTCCGAAGCAGCGGCGAGGCCAGGTCTGCTGTCGGTACACCGGCGGCATCTCCTGTAATCCATTTTCCAATAGGACTTTCCCAATTGCCCAAGCCGGTTTCAAAAGAACCCATGCCAACGGCAGTACGGTCTTGATTGTCGTTTACGTTAACCTGCCATGTGTATTGTGTTTCAGGTTCAAGTACTGGTAAACCACACTTTACAAGGACAGAGGCATCGGATGAGATGAGACCACTGTCCCACAGAACCGTTTTATCTGTAGAATCTGCTGCATCATTTCCTGTTTCGGGTAGGTTTTTCTCACAAAAAATCTGCAGTCTGTAGGCCGCTTGCAGCGTGTTTGCTGTGTCTGAACGCAGTTTCCATGAAAAGCGTGGTGTTTTGAGTGCAAGTCCCAATGGGGATTCTTCGTGTTCACAAGTTAAATCGTAAAGTGATAGCATAGATACCTCCTGTACCGGATACGGCTGAGCCGGAAGCCGCTGTTTTGCGGACTGTTGCCGACTGTTCATGGTCGAATTGTTTTTTGTTGGATGCCAACTCATATAGATGCAAGCTGAAATCAGGGTAAAGAGATGCAAGTCAAAATCAGGTGATGAAATCATTATATGCTTTTATCAGTCGGATATCATTGGATTTTCATTTTTTCTTGTGGGGGTATAATATGAAGGTATTGAAGGGTCAAAGAGGCATAAATACGCAGTTCCTATTTTGAATCTGATACAGATGGAAAAATTAGATGGGTGAATAAGAGGGGTAATGTTTCATTTGGCTTTGAGTGCCCGGATATGTACAAGCTGGCTGTCGATGGGAATGAAAGTGAGCCGTACTGGGTTTTGCAAGATGCCTCAATTTACGACGAACACCAATAAAAATAAGTGGTGATGAAAGTCAGACCGTTTTGCCTGTATTTGTGGGACGAAGCAAGGGGTTAAATAAACTTTAGAAAAAAGCTTTACGCACGCTAATGCGTACGGTATAATTGGTATAAGAACAGCCACGTTTTAAGCAGTAGAGGGAGGGATTTAAATGACCATATTAAATGCTACTACGCTAAGAAACAATTTATACAAAGTGCTGGAAGATGTAATTGCAACTCATATTCCTGCCACAATAACGGGCAAGAGTGGAAATGCAGTGATTATGTCAGAGGAAGACTATTCCGCATTGCAAGAAACGCTTTATATATCCAGTATTCCTGGAATGAGAGATAGACTTATTAAAGAATTGCACAAAGGATTAGAAGATTGCGTTGAAGACATAGAGGATCCTTATGAGTGATTTTTGGAAAATAGTTTATTCTAAGGATGCACTAAAGGAAAAGAAAATTGCATATAAGGCAGGGTTTGAATCAAAGATCAAGCAATTGGTGAAGGTGATTCAAGAAGACCCATTTGCGCCATATCCACCCTACGAAAAACTTATAGGAGATTTGAAAGGCGTTTATTCCAGAAGAATTAGTGTACAACACAGATTTATGTATATTGTGTATAAAGAAGAAAGAACCGTTAAAGTAGTAGCGATGGGGTCACATTACGAATAACGCAATCGAAGACTGCCGGTGCCAGGCACCACCAGGCAAATGACAAGTGTCCGGAAGAAGTAAATCGCGGTCGAAGTTGAATACATAAGGAAATCCAATCTTTTCTACCATTTCGCTTTACCTGCTTTGGCGGCTTGGACAGTTGATAAAACATAAAACCTAATCTGCTTGACGAATTCAGGAAATGATCGGTTAAGGATCATGCTTGACAGTGTTCGTTCTTCACGTTATACTATCCACATCATTGGTTCATCACTTTAACGAGGTGAAGTAACATAATATTTTTGGTTCCCAAAGAAGCGATTCACTCAATAGTAAAAAAAGAAAGCTGACAGCCAACAGATAAGTGGGGGATTCAAATGAAAAAATGGCATATTTACACGCCGGATGGCGTTTCGGATATTTTGTTCGACGCCTGCGCTAGAAAAAGAACTATAGAAGCGGATGTTAGATCTCTTTTCGCACTATCTGGATACAGAGAAATTGAAACACCGACTTTGGAATTCTATGATGTTTTTGGTGGGGATAACGCACTTTTACGCCAGGAGCAAATGTATAAGTTTTCCGATGCACAAGGGCGCTTGATGGTGTTGAAGCCGGATATGACCATTCCTGTGGCGCGTGTGGCTGCGACACAGCTGAAAGACCCGGTATGGCCGGTGAAGTGTTTCTATATTGGCAACACCTTTTCTGCAGATGAGATTGGTGGCGGCAGGCAGAATGAATTTACACAGGCCGGTATTGAAATATTGGGAACGAATACGCCGGAAGCTGATGCCGAAGTTATTTTTACAGCGGTTCAGGCGGTTCTGGCAAGTGGTCTGAAAGATTTTCAGATTGATGTTGGTCAGGTAGAGTTTTTCCGTGGTATTATGGAAGAATCTGGTCTAACAACGGATGAAATTGAAGAAATGCGGCTTTTGATTGATCGGAAGGATTTTGTGGCGGTTGAAGAACTTGTGGCTGCACACGAAATGCCACTTTCCTTGAAGGCACTGCTGTTGGACTTGCCGAAACTTTTTGGTTCCAAAGAAATTATTCAAAGACTCGAAGGCATGGAAATCGGCCAACGGGCGGCAGATGCATTGAAATCATTGAAATCAGTGTTGGAAATTCTGGAAGACCGTGGTGTTTCGTCCTATGTTTCTGTAGACCTTGGCATGGTGCAGAGCCTGAACTATTATACCGGTATTGTCTTTCGTGGCTATACCTACGGCGTTGGCTTTCCCATTCTCAGTGGCGGTCGCTACGACAACCTGGTTAGCCGTTTTGGGCTGGATTGCCCGGCCACTGGTTTTTCTATGGGCATCAACCTCTTGCTGATGGCGATGGAGCGCCAGCATTTGAAGTCGCAGATGTCTGCGGAAGGGGTTCTGGTTTGCTATGAAAGCGGGTCAAGACGTTTGGCAATGATCTTCTGTGAATCCCTGAGGTGTGAAGGCAGGATGGCTGAAATGGACATTCTTGGCGAATGTGATGCGATGGGTGTGGACAGAAGAGTGACCTACGCCAAACGCAGAGGCTATGCACAGGT
Organism: Acetivibrionales bacterium; assembly: GCA_038249175.1. Classification (GTDB taxonomy): domain Bacteria; phylum Bacillota; class Clostridia; order DSM-8532; family DSM-8532; genus JAEWSN01. Next base: position 165 of record JBBRWP010000139.1, on the reverse strand, counting down.
TTCTCTTGTTAAAACGGACGGCACGGTGACCGAAACCATTGTTGGAGATGAAATCTGAAAATGGCAAAATTTCATCACTTTTTGTGCCTGAGCGAAGCGAAAGGAATGTTTATAAATCTGAAAACGCACAGCATTTTCAGCAGGTTTTGTGCGAACTTGATGAGG
>JBBRWP010000138.1:0-8576 GCA_038249175.1 Acetivibrionales bacterium | reverse complement strand
GCCCGCTTCCAATATGATGCGGTTCTGATGGATATCCAGATGCCCGTCATGGGTGGATATGAAGCGACAAGCATTATCAGGGGTGATGCAAGGCACAAGGGCCTCCCCATCATCGCAATGACGGCCCATTCCATCAGGGGTGCGAGGGAAGAATGCCTTGCGGCGGGAATGGACGATTATGTCAGCAAACCGATAGAGCCGAATTGCTTTTTCTCCGTGCTCAAGAAGTGGATAAAGCCGATAAATAAAAACAACAGGAAACCGGAGATCTGCACGGTTGAAGATGCAGATAGGAACAATATGTATGTCGTTCTTCCGGAAAGCGGATCGGCAATCGACGTTGAGTCGGGTCTTAAAAGACTGAATGGAAACAGGAAACTTTACAAGAAGCTGTTGCTCGATTTTTCACGAAGCTTTCCGACTTTTTTGGAAGAGATGGGAAAGGCGATGGATCAAGGCAGCATGGATGTTGTCCTGAGACTGGCGCACAGGATCATCGGCATCGCCGGGAACATGGCCGCCAATGACATACTGGACGTTGCACGCAGGTTGGAGACGGCTGTCAAGAACAAGGAGGAAGGTAGATATTTCGATTTGTGGGATGAACTTGACGCATCATTGCAGGGATTTACCGCATTGACCAGGCCTTTGGTTGAAACCGGCGAGCCGGAAGCTACAGGCAGCAGGGAAATGTTGAATCCCGCGGAAGTTGAGCCGATCCTGCAGGAACTGGCACGGCTTGTCTGGAAAGACAATGCCGGTACTGGCCAGGTATTTGAAAACCTTCGCAAAGCCATAGGCACATCAGCCTTTCTTGATGAACTGAAATCACTTGACATGGCTATCAACGAATTCAATTTTGACGCGGCAAAAATCCCTTTGTTGAAAATGGCGAAGGAAATGCGGATTGAGCTGGATGTGACGTTGGGAACGCCGTAATATACAGGATACCGAAGCAAGGTTGAGTTGGGAGGAGACTGAAAAATGGGTGAACGTTCCGCGAAGCAGACACTGTTGATTGTCGATGATGCGAAAGAGAATATTCATATCCTCGCTGCACTGCTTGGGGAGCATTTTGTTATCCGGGCGGCAACCAGCGGGGAAAAAGCATTGGATATCGCTTTTTCAGAAAATCAGCCTGATTTGATCCTATTGGATGTGATGATGCCTGTGATGGATGGATACGAGGTATGCAAGAGGTTGAAGAGTTCTGCGAAAACCAGAGACATTCCGATTATCTTCATTACTGTCAGGGTAAGTGAAGAAGATGAAATCTACGGATTTACACTAGGTGCGGTCGATTACATCACAAAGCCGTTCAGCGAAGTCATCGTGAGGGCAAGGGTGGGCATGCACGCAGAGTTGAAACGGCACAGGGACTATCTGGAGAACATTTCATACCTTGACGATCTGACGGGAATCGCCAATCGGCGCAAATTCAATGAATATCTGGATTATGCATGGAACTTCGCTGACCGTGAAAAATTGCCAATCTCCATGATCCTGGTTGACATAGACCATTTCAAGCAATACAACGATCATTACGGACATCTGCAGGGAGATGCCTGCCTTGTCAGGATTGCGCAGGCGCTTATGGAAGTCGTTGTCCGTGAAACGGATGTTGTCACAAGGTATGGAGGCGAGGAATTCGCCTGCATACTGCCCAATACAGGCACTGAAGGTGCATGGACCCTCGCCGAGGACTTGCGGCTCAAGATCATGACACTCCAGATTCCTCACACATATCCTGCTGATGGTTGCAGTCTCACGATTAGCCTGGGTGTGGCGACACTGACTCCGGATAGAAACACGGCTAGCCATGCATTGACGAAGGCAGCCGACGAGGCTCTCTACCGTTCAAAGGAAAGCGGCAGAAACAAGGTAAGTATCTGATTCTCTGATGTGCGGCTTGAAACGTGAGCGTTGGTAAATGCCCGGTCATTGCATCTAGGGGGCTGTTAACCCGGGTTAGTGTGTGAAGTTTGGCCCGCCACCTACACCTATTAGCCTCCAGAAATAATTGGTGGGTTCAACTTCACTTTAACGCGGTAATCGGGATAACCATTACACCGTCTTCTCGGGTATAGCCAAAAGTTGTCAAACCACAGATTACGCACAGTATATCTGGAGGTTTCGCCTTTGGGTCTTCTTCCATAAATTTTCTGATCGCAAGAAGGGCTTTCGCAGCTGCTTCGATTTGATTCGCTCCCAGTTTGATTTCAAATGCACCCCATCTTCCGTCAGGTAATTCAATGACTGCATCAATTTCGCGGCCGGAGCCATCCCGATAGTGAAATAGTTGTGCACCAAAGGACTCTGAATAAATGCGCAAGTCACGAATACACATGGCCTCAAATAGGAACCCGTAAGTGTTCAGATCATTCATTAGCCTTTCTGGGGTAGCTCCCAGAGCTGCTACCGCCAGTGAAGGGTCGACGAAATGTCTTTTGGCAGATTTTCCGACGCGAACTGAAGACCGCAGATTTGGGTTGAAAGCACATTGGTCTTCCAAAATAAACAATCGATGCAGTGCGTTGAGGTAATCGGTGACAGTATCAACATCTATCGTTGCTCCTGTATCTTCCAGCATGTCTCGTTGGAGTGTCCGATTACTGGCAACGGTGCTCTCATTGCGGGCTAAGGATTTCAGCAGCCTTTGCAGTTTGCGGGTGTCCCTGATTACCCCGTCAACACGGCGAATATCATCTTCTATAACATTTCTCAAATATGCTTTTGGCAATTCCGCAGACGATTGAATGTCAAGACCAATGCTGCCTGGCCAGCCACCCCGAACAGTCAAGGATATTAACTGATGAAGCGTGACTTCATCGGTTCGAACAGATTTCAAAGAATTTGAAAAAAGATCATTCAAAGAGATTGTTCCGCTGGAATCTCCCGATTCAAACAGAGACATCGGTCTCATCTGAATTCTGACGATGCGACCAGTGCCGCTATGTAAAATCCCTTTTTGATTTGGTGTGGCAGAACCTGTCAGGATAAACTGTCCACGTTGCTGTGCCTGATCTACTGTGAAACGTACCGCGTCCCACAATGCAGGTACCTCTTGCCATTCGTCAAGCAGTCTGGGTGTCTCACCCTCTAAAACAAGATCGGGACTCAGTTGGGCCATTGTTCTAAATTGGAAATTATTTTCTGGGCTGGCAATATAACAGGCACTGTTTGCATGATTCAAAGCGGCCCAGGTCTTGCCGCACCATTTTGGACCTTCAATACAGACAGCGCCAAATGCCTTCAAATATTTATCTAATTGCTCATCAACAATTCGTTTACGGTATCCTTTTTTTGTCAGGCTCATAACTACCTCCTGTTTCTTCAAGAGCTAAAGGCTTGTTAAGAAATAACTTGTTCTATGAATTTCGAAAAACATTGGCCAGACTTGCCATTCTTTTTCGAAAAAAAACAAGTAATTTCTTAACGGCGCCTAACATGAGCATGATATCATATTCCGAGCTTTTAGGTAATGCAGACCCGAGATTTTCGTTAAAATAATTCCGAGCATTTCGGAAATGGCTCTTTCATTATCGTTTTCTGTTATATCAGGACTGAACCGTAATCCGGTTGAAAAAGCAGACCCTGCCTAGTGGAGGCTTTGAGGTAGCGTCCTCTCGAACGTTGTGATAGAATGGGATTCATGTCTTTCAGTGAAGAATAATCGGGTACCCCTCTCACTTTTGCACATATCGTCCCAACGGAGGTTTCTGATGGGCCGAACCCTGAAAGTGCCATGGCTGCGGTACCTCATTGCTGCGGGAGCCATTCTTCTGGTTTTCACCGGCTGTGCGTACTGGAAAGGCCTTCAGTTTTCGTCTTCAAAGCAGTCTGATGAGCAAAATTAGAAGTATAATATTCAATATATTAGCTATTGCTTGACACTATCTGTAAAGAATCCAAGTGTGAAAGATATACTGGAAGTAGCAAAGAATATTGGTATTAGGGAAGGAAAGGCAAAATTGATTGCTGCGGAAATTAAAGGGATTGTCGAGAAGTTTAACTTAAGGTGATGCATCCATAATCGGCAGCAGCCGACTTTTGCTAGCTTGTATAATAAAAAATAAGTTCTAATCCACCTTTCCATTATTACCTCAGGTCCCCAGGAATTCTAATGTTTTTTTGCTTATCTCGATAGGGTGCATGGTATGATATATAGGGTGCTTTGACTTAGGAACCATCGAGGTGGTATTCTTTCAATGTCTAGTCCGGCACAATGCTTTTCACAAGGGAGGTACCCATGTTCGTATCACAAGAGGTTGAAAAAAGGTATCATGCAGCATTCGCCCGTTATGGCACAGCCATGGAAAACAATATGCCCGACAGGATACCCATACGGTTCCTTTTTGAGGAGATTGCAGCCAGATATGCCGGGTATACAACCCAGCAGACGGCCTGCGACTTTCGCCTGGCTTTTGACGCCACTAGAAAAATAGCCAGTGAATTGAATGTGGATGCTGCCATGCTCAACGCCATATGGAGCAACTATGGCGTGGGGAAAGGTGCTTCCTGGAAGAATTTTGCCGTCCCGGGGGTTGATACTTCGCTGAATAGCGTGTGCCAGTTTCATGAGCCCTCATCCGAAGCGGACATTTGTATGAAAGCGGACGAATACGATGAGTTCGCCGATGATCCGACAGCATTTCTAATGACAAAATGGTTTTCCCGATACACGACACGGCTTTCGCCTCCTGGTGGTCCAGTGACATTTCAGCATAATGCTGCACTGATTTCGGGGGCCATGGCCTATGCGCGCTATATCGGTTCATTCGGTGAATATGCCAACAAGCTTAAATATGAAGCGGGTGTCGTCTCCGCCAATGCGGGCATGATCAAAGCGCCGTTTGATTTGCTGATGGATAAACTGAGAGGGTATCAGGGTTCGGTCATGGATGCCTTCACACAGCCAGACAAGGTATTGAAAGCCTGTGAAGCGCTGATGCCGCACATTGTAAAAAATGCGCTTGGCGGTGCGGATCCGGACAAATACGCACCCATCACGATTTGGGCTCATCGTGGTACGGTGCCTTTTATCACACCGGAAATGTTCGATGGCATTATGTGGCCCACGCTGAAGCCGGTTTTCGAGGAAATCATCTCAAAAGGACACCGCATCCTCTTCTACGGGGAAGGAAACTGGGAAGCCCATTATGATAAGCTGATGGAATTTCCCGCCGGCAGTATCATTTATCATCTGGATAAAGGAGACCCGCTGAAACTGGTGAACACCATCAAGCGCAAGTTTGCCGTCAGCGGTGGACTGCCCTACGAATTGCTTGCCTGGGGGACAACACAGGAAGTGGAAGCATATCTTGGCAAACTTTTTTCCATCTTAGCACCGGAAGGTGGATATATCCTGGATTCAACAGCCTTGATGATGCAGGATATCAACGTGGACAATGTGAAAGCGGCGATTGCCTATACGATGGAACACGGCGTATACAGCCGTTCTTCCGTGGCATCGCAGCCAAAAAAAGAAGTCCTTTCCATCCAGGATTCCAAACAAGGGCAAAATGGTACGATACCGGGTGGCAAACGTCCGCCGGGCGTCTGTATTCCGTGGGAAGAAGAAAGTCTTGGATACCGGCAGTTGTCAGGAGACGTGGACCTGGTGCGAAACAGTTGGGAGGAAGTAGATTCCTGGGTGTACAATTATATATGGACCACCCTTCTTTGGTAGTTTGTTTGCATTTGAAGCAGTTCACTCCCAATAGACAGAAATTGTTGGAGTTTAAGTTTTTCGGGGCATGTACTTGCTTTATACATTACTGTATCAAATTGTTCGGGAGGCCTCGTATTGGCTATATGTCAACAGTGGGCTTGGTTTGTTATGTTATTGCTTGTTATGTTGGTGGTACGTAAAATCGTTCTTCAGTAACCCGTTGTACCCTCCCTCACCTAGTTTTTTGCAGTGAAATCAAAAATCAATCACCAAAATGATTGATGCTGATAAACTGAAAACGGCCAATGAACATTTCAAAGGAACATTAAACAAAAAAGGCGTTGTTCTTTCTCAAGGCTATGGAATCAAATCACCACATAATACGGCTGGTTCACTTGGTTTTACTGACAAAGATAATAACGTACATTTGTGCGTTATTCTGAAAGAGGATGAGACACTGGTCCGGTTTCATTTTTTACATGAAATTAACACGGCGGCACGGCGGATGACATCCATTTCCCGTATAATAATCAGTAAGGGTTATTTTACCTTGTGGTTGCCCGGACTGGGGGAAATGCATGAAAAAAACAATCAGAGGTGTTCTGCTGGCCATCTGTTGCCTGTTGGCCATGGTGTTGTTTGCAGGGTGTTCCGGTGGCAATACAGTACTCCGCGTGGTGTCCGGATCGGAAAACAAGGAACTGGTGGAAATTATCCAGGCTTTCGAAAAAACCAACCATATCCGGGTGGAAATGACCTACAAGGGTTCCGTGGAGATCATGAATGATCTGCAAACCGGTGCTTCCGGTTTTGATGCGGTCTGGCCCGCCAACAGCATCTGGATTACAATGGGAGACACTCAGAAACTGGTGCGCCACCAGCATTCCATCATGACCACACCGGTGGTGTTTGGTATCCGGGAGAGTCTGGCGCAATCGTTGGGATTTACCGGGAAGCAGGTCTCCATCAAGGACATTCAGGCCGCGATTCAGAACAAAAAGCTGACATTTGCCATGACTTCTGCCACGCAGTCCAACTCCGGTGCCTGCGCCTATCTGGGGTTTCTGAACTCCCTGCTCGGTTCGCCGGACGTCATCACGCTGAATGATTTGAAGAATGAAAAGCTGACGAGTGGCATCCGCACACTGTTGCAGGGTGTCAACCGTTCCTCCGGCAGCTCGGACTGGCTCAAGGAGCTCTTTCTCTCGTCCAATTACGACGCCATGGTCAACTATGAGGCTCTGATCATCAGCACCAACCAGGAGCTGGTCAAACAGGGGCGGGAAACGCTTCATGTCGTTTACCCCTATGACGGTCTCTCCATCGCTGACTCTCCTCTCGGGTACATCAACCATGGGGAGGACGTGAAGGAAAAGGCCTTTCTGAAGTTCCAGGAATACCTGCTCTCCGCCGATGTGCAAACCCGGCTCAATGCGCTAGGGCGCAGAACCGGTCTGGGCATGACCGTGGCCAATCCGGATCCGAAGGTGTTCAATCCTGCCTGGGGCATCGACACTACGCGCATCCTCTCCCCCATCAAAATGCCTTCCGCCGAAGTGATTCAGGCCGCATTGAACCTCTATCAGAGCTCCTTCCGCAAAGCCTCGGCAACCGTATACTGTCTGGATTTCTCAGGTAGCATGGCGGGCAAGGGTTCCGAAGAACTCAAGAAAGCGATGCGGTTCATTTTGGATCAGGACAATGCCGCCAAATTCATGCTTCAGGCAACCGGCAAGGACAAGACGGTTATCCTTCCCTTTGATGATACCCTCTGGTCCTCTCTCAGTGCAGACGGCAACAATCCAAACACTATGAAACAGCTGCTGGACCAGGTGGATGCCCTGTCCCCGAATGGCGGCACTGACATCTACCAGCCTGTACTGTCCGCTTTGGATACCCTTTCCACACTGGATTCCACCCAATACGCCCCGGCAATCATCCTTCTGACAGACGGCAACTCCAACAGCTCCTTCAAGTTCGAGGATTTCGAGGCAGCCTGGCAGCAAAAAGGCCTTGATATTCCCGTCTTTTCCATCACTTTTGGTGACGCATCCATGGATCAATTGTCTCGAATCGCTACATTGACCCATGCCCGCGTTTTTGACGGCACCAAAGACCTGTCTGCTGCTTTCAAACAGGCAAAGGGGTACAACTGATGACGATGTCGCATGAATCCAAATGGACACGCACAGTTTTGCTCAGTGCCTTGTTGACCGGTTTCGGGTTTTCAGTGTGTTATCTTGTACTGGATTTTCAACTGTTGGCTGCATTGTTGATTGCAATGGGGCTGTTCCTCGGGCTGATTCTTGTATTTAAACCGGAACGCAAAAACGTTGCCGGTATTGACATCACAGATATGGCGAACAACGACGGAATCGCGGACATGCTTAAGGATGGAATTACATCCCTGGATACCATATGGAGACACGCGGACAGAATACGCGATCCCATGACCAAGACCAAACTCCTGCATATCCACCAGCTCGGACAGGATATCATGGCACAGGTGCGCAAAAACCCGACCCAGATCAAGGCCATCAAACGCTTCTTTTCCTATTATCTGGGGGTTGTACTGATGGTCCTTGACAAGTACGAGACGCTTGTCCAGCCGGATCGGCAGGTGCAGAACAGTGCGGGCGGCATCGAACCGGCAGAGGCGGAATTGGGTTCAAAGTTCGGGAATGCCTTCGATCTGATTGAATCCGCATTTGAAAAGCAACTCGGCAAGGTCAATCAGAAGGACATTCTGGACCTCGATGTGGAAATGAAAGTGCTTGAGAGCTTGTTGAAAGAAGAGGGAAATTCATGAAGACCAGAATCATCGGTTTATTATTTCTTGCATTGGTCATCGTAGGCGCCATCTGGTACAAAACCACCACAACGGCAGGCATGGTCACACTCAGGG
>JBBRWP010000137.1:0-8596 GCA_038249175.1 Acetivibrionales bacterium | reverse complement strand
TGGACTGCTTCGGCGGCATCTTTGCCCCAGGAAAAAGGCCCGTGCGAATGTACCAATACGGCTGGAACCTGCATGGGTTGAATGTTTCGGCTTAAGAATGTTTCCTCTATGACAACACCGGTATTTTTCTCATAAGCTGTGGCAATTTCTTCCCCTGTCATTGGGCGGGTACAGGGAATTTCACCATAAAAATAGTCTGCATGGGTTGTGCCGTAAGCCGGAACGCCAAATCCGGCCTGGGCGCGTATGGTTGCCCAGGTGGAATGGGTGTGTACGATGCCACCGATTTCCGGAAATGCACGGTACAGCAGCAAGTGGGTGGGTGTGTCAGACGAGGGTTTCAGTTTGCCTTCGATTACGTTCCCATCCAAATCCACAACAACCATGTCCTCAGGTGCCATGTGTTCGTAATCCACGCCAGAGGGCTTAATCACAACCAAACCGGTCTCTTCGTCCATGGCAGAGACGTTTCCCCAAGTGAATAGAACCAGACCATGTTTCGGCAAATCCAAATTCGCCTTACAAACAATTGTTTTGAGTAATTCCAGCATAATTTTTCTCCTTGTCTATTCAGAAACTGAAAGCGCTGACCATTGTGTTTTGGCGAAGTCCATCAGCATCATCCTGCATAATAACGCTCGAATGTGTGTTATTGCACGGAATCATCATTTTATCAAAAAAAAGAACCGTGCACAATCACAGCTGCTGGTGCGATATAATGCCTGTTAGAAAAGCAGGAGGCCGAATAATACGATCCTCTTGGTTTCCATGGCCTCTTTTAGCAGCAATACCCGCAATAAAGGGTTCATTCCCGGGCGGCAACAATGTTGTTTGGTGCAAGAAGTTGCATAAACAACTTGCATAAAAAAGTCGAAAATCAATATTTATACCAGAATCATTGTTCTGTCTTGACAAATAAAGGTTTTGGCTGATATAGTGAAGACAAAGTTTTCTTGTGAACCCCCACGGGCGTAATTGCATAATCAATTTGTTGCCATAGTAGCATTTGTTTGCGTTTTTTCACAGCGTTAGAAATCTGAAAATGCGTAGCATTTTCAGCAGGCTTTGTGCAAACGTGATCGAGGACGCATGAGTTATGAATCTGAAAATGCATAGCATTTTCAGCAGGCTTTGTGCGAACGTGATCGAGGATGCATGGGCTATAAATCTGTAAGTCGCAATATGAAGCATTTAATATTTTTGAGTGTATTCCTGCGCCACATGCACAGCACACATACGTAACAATCTTTGGACAACTCGTGGAATCATGGGTCTTCTCATTCATTTTATTTTCCCCAATTATCATAATATAGGCGGTGTTTCATGGAAGAAAAGTCAATTCTAGAAATGAAGTCCCTTGAGGATCTTCGGTATATTGCCAAAATGCTCAAAATTAAAAATGCAGTACGATACAGAAAAGCCGATTTGATTGAAGAAATCATCTCCAGCCAGAATGGAGCTACCCCAAAACCTGCTAAAAACATTGCGGTGGCGGTGAAAAAGGAAAAAATTGAAAAACCACTGGAAAAACGTGGTTTTGTAACTGATGAAACAGCAGGCCCCGTGGGCAATGGGGTCCAAAATTCATCAACCATCACCGAATCAGCCAAGGTGTCTGAAGACAACAGCCTTTCAAAATCAGCAGAACAGGCTGTGCCGAAAAAGCGCGGGCGCAAGAAAAAGATCGAAACGCAGGAACAATTATCCCTTTCACATCCAATGGCTGTAACAGGCAGCACCCTGATCCAAAATGAGGGTGCGGTTCTCAAAAAGGAAGAAACAGCAAAGGATAACCTTATTGCTGCACCGGCATCAATCAAAGATGAAGTGCAAGATAAAGCGGAAGTTCCGGTACGCAGAGGACGGGGACGTCCGAAAGGTTCCAAGGCCTTTAAGAAGGACTTGGAACCAGAGCGAATTTCTCAGAGTGCTGATAAAACAATAACCATGGGTGCATCATCAATAGCTAGCCACCAAGTGGATATCGCACGCACACGTGGTCAGCATCAAAAAGAAATGTCAGCCCCTACAGTAGTGCAGACACCAAAAACATCTCCCTTTTCTTCCGTTGTGCGCACTCCTGTGCACCGGATCCCTTTGGTACAAAAAGCACAAGTGAAACGCTTGGATGAAACCATTAGCGACCCGATGGAAGCTGCGAGAGATAGCGAAAAGAACAACGCACTGCCCGAAAACAGGGATGCAATATCCGATCAAACAAGCAGTACCGTCAGTCAAAGCCGGCAGGCAGGCATGCCACTCCATAACAATCACAGCGTGCAGTCAGATGCGGCAGCAACAACGCTTGCGAACAATGCGAAATCTGAGGTTCCTCCTTCTTCCCATGCAGGAAGACATACAGCACTCTTGCATGAACCATTCAAACACACGGCAAAAACGCCGGACAACAAGCCTTTCTTAAGACCCAATACCAACAGGCCACAAGGGCAAAGAACGGTTGCATCGCCGTCTACGAAACAAAATGATGTTGCAGACACTATCCCGGCACCCCTGTTTCACAGACAAACAGAAGAGCTGAACATGCGTGCAAAAGAAGCAGTCAGCGAAACCAGTGTTCCTGTTGAAACAGACAGACATGGTGTCGTTGGTGAAGCGGGCAGCGCATATGCAAATACCCTGTCTGCTCCTGAAGCAGCAGCGTCCCGTCCATCACAAAATCGGGGTGATGAAGCGGTTACGACAGAAGAGATGGACCGTCGGCCAGATATCAACGGCAACACGGATACAAACCGTTCCGGTCCTGTACGGCAAACATTTACCCGTGATTATGGGCACATCGAAAGTGATGAACCTGTCAGCGGTGTTTTGGAGTTGCTGCAGGATGGCTTTGGTTTTCTGCGCGGATACAATTACATGTCCGGCACAAAAGATATTTATGTTTCACCTTCCCAAATTCGCCGGTTCAACCTGAAAACAGGTGATAAAATTGTGGGAAAGGGACGCATACAAAAAGAAGGCGAGAAGTTCCAGGCGTTGTTGTATGTCACTACGGTGAACGGGGACTCCCCGGAAGTTGCGCAACGCAGGAGACCTTTCGAAACGCTGACACCCATTTACCCGGAAGAACGTCTGACATTGGAAACAGATTCCCAGGAGCTTTCTACGCGTGTTATTGACTTGATTGCCCCCATCGGAAAAGGTCAGCGCGGCCTTATTGTGTCACCGCCGAAAGCCGGTAAAACCATTCTGCTCAAGAAAATTGCCAATGCCATTACTGCCAAGCATCCGGAAGTGGAACTCATTGTTTTGCTCATCGATGAACGTCCGGAAGAAGTGACCGATATGCAGCGGTCTATCAAAGGCGATGTTATTTATTCCACCTTTGATGAAGTGCCGGATCACCACGTCAAAGTGGCAGAGATGGTTTTAGAAAGAGCACAGCGCCTGGTGGAACAGCAGAAAGACGTTGTCGTTTTGCTTGACAGCATTACCCGCCTTGCGCGTGCTTATAACATGACCATACCGCCAACAGGAAGAACCCTGTCTGGAGGACTGGATCCGGGTGCCCTCCACAAACCAAAGCGTTTCTTTGGTGCCGCCCGAAATATTGAATTTGGTGGCAGCTTAACCATTATTGCCACAGCCCTCATTGATACAGGCAGCCGTATGGACGATGTTATTTTTGAAGAATTCAAAGGCACTGGGAACATGGAGTTGCATTTGGACAGGAAACTGTCTGAAAAACGTATTTTCCCGGCCATCGACATTAACCGTTCCGGCACTCGCCATGAAGAATTGCTTCTTGGACAGAGGGAAATGGATGGCATTTGGGCAATACGGCGGGCAATGAGCAACATTGGCACTGCAGACACTGCTGAAATGATCATCAACCGCCTGATGCAGACAAAAACAAATGATGAATTTATTTCGTCCATTAACCTGACTTTTATGTCCAAGGAAAAGAACAGTTACGATTCTGGGAATAAGTAAGCATTGATCGGTGAGAGCAAGACAATTTGCGATACAAGCACTGTGTTTTAGGGTTGATGATGCGGGGTCGGTTCTTTCGGGAAATTCTTCTGAATTGCTTTGTTAGCCGGATTTTGGAAGATGACAAAAGCAAAAAGCAGCAGACCTGCCCCAAGCACAAAGTCTCCGATACTCAGCAATGATTTTGAAAAAAACGTAAGAAGAAAACGATCTCCCAGAAACGGGCAGATCGTTTTTTCGTTCATCAGGCTATAGTGGGGTACCTGGCCATTCGTAAGCCGTGCCAGGTTTGCTCCTTGCGGCAGTACATCACCCAACACCGGCATACGCCCCTTATTCAGCATCATGACAAGGTAGTTGAGGGCTTCACCAAGCGCAATGACCAGGATGGGCCACAATTCTCGATTGAAGAAAGCGAGCGCAAAAAAAGCACTGTACTGCAGGGTCAGTAACGCAATCACAACCATGCGATTGCTACTGAGTGCCTGTGCATAGGCGCTGTTGAGGAAGAAGTCCAGTACAAAAAAGAGGAGGAGAAAACCGGGCATGCGGAATTGAAAGCTTTGTATGTTCCGAAAATGCCCCTTGTGCAAGAGGCCGATGCCGCTGCCAATAAGGATTGCAAGCAAAAAAATCATTGTTTTACAGGCTCCAAAAGACTTTCTGCCAATACTACTGCCACCGGTTGTTGTTTTTCCATCGCCTTGAGAAAGGCTTTGGCAGCCGTTGGATCAAATTGTGTCCCTGAACAACGGACGATTTCTTCCAAGGCGCGCTCGTGCGTAAAAGGGTCGCGGTAAACGCGAAGGGAGGTCATGGCATCGTAAGCATCGGCCACGCAAAGAATGTAGGATTCAAAAGGGACTTTATCGTCCGGTGTTGTTTCCGGGTACCCGGACCCATCATAATATTTGTGGTGATACTTGATGATGGGCACGCACTCCTTGAGGTATTTGACATTGGAAATAATCTTCGCGCCAAGAACCGGATGCTGCTTGATACTGTCGAATTCCTCACAGTCCAGTTTCCCGGGTTTGTTCAGGATGAACTCTGTCACTCCGATTTTTCCAACATCGTGCAACAATGCGGCGTAAAGCAACACTTCTTTTTGCTTCGGTGTATATTTCAACTCATCGGCGATGAGCTGGCTGTATTCCTGCACCCGTTGTGAATGTCCACGCGTGTATAGGTCCTTTGCTTCAATGGCGTCAGACAATGATTTTACGGTATCCATATAGCTTACCCTCAAATTCGAATATAATGAGAAAGTGTAGCGCGCCAGGAAGAGTGGCGCAAAGAAGAGCATCATGATGAACCAGCCATAGGAGAGGTAGAAAGCGGTCATGAGAACGCCCATTAAACCAACAACTAAAAGACCGGCGAAGGACCAGAAAAAGTCGAATAACCATTCTTGTATGAGTTGACCACGGCCGGTTGTATGCAGATATCCGGCAAATAATAGCGTGTTAATCAATATATCAACAAATATTGCAACTAAGATGAATACTGCTTGTTTGGATATAAGTGAAAACACAGTCGATATGTCATTGTTCGTCGATGAAATCACACTCGTTAAAACTTGACCACCAATGAATAAATATATCAGTGACGAACCCGCGCCAGAAAGGATACACATTCCAGAATTATAAATTGTTGTAGTAGGCTTAGTGTTAAATAAGTGTTTGAATACTTGCGTTTCAGGATGCTTTTTAATTCTCAACAACACAGAAATAAAAGAAATCCAAACAGCCGCTATTGGTCCATAAGCGATTAAACCACACAAAGTGATTGCGGAACTAACGGATAATGTACGCTCTCCAATGTTGACTGATAATGATTCAGCAATGGCTGCAAATGCTGATAAAACAATGATTTCCCAGATAGGAAAAACGTTTGAATTAAGTGTAATAAGTGCCAATACCGCTATTGAGGCAGAAAAAACACTCGCAATATACAATGTATTTATTTTTTTTGTAGTACTCATTATTAGTCCTTTTTTGTATAAAATAAGGCTTTGGCAAGCAGACTATATTAGAGTATTAACCATCTAGCACCACAAGAAAGAACGAACGCAGCAATAGTTGCTGCAACATAAAGAATCTTTTTCATTTTAAACAGCCCCCCGGGTTTTTCTCCGCCTCTACGCTAGTGGAGGTCAGGCTGTTCCGCTTCGCTTTTGTGAATTCTGAATCAGTTCAATTTGTTTGTTTTTGTTTGTTTCTTTTAATCTTGGAAGATCATTTTGTTTATGGTTCGTGGACAGCGTATGCTTGCCAAAGCCCTTGGGAAACGGGATAAATCGTTTGCGCTGTTCATGCCATTGCATGCAATGAACAACTATCTGCAACAGGCTTTCGCCCGGGGCATTCATAGGGATATTATTGCGAGGCACCGGTATTCAAGAGGCGATTCACAAGGCGGTTGACCGCATCAAGTGTTGCACAGATAATGGCGTTGTACTCACCGTCTTTGACGATGGAAGAGCCAAGCAGAACCTGCTCATCGCCTTTGTGGCAATAGCTGACAGCCACACTAAAGGAGTCTTCTCCGGCAATGCGTATTTTTTGAATATCGATGACATCAAAAACACATTCCAGTCCGAGAAATGCGTGAAGCGCACTAATACATGCCCTGGCCGCTGTCATGTTGCGGCTGAGATTGCTGTTCATACCGGAAGCGGCGCCTGTGACGGTGCTGTCCAAACCAGCCAGGGTAACGGTCATATTCACTTTTGATCCTGCCCAGGAAACTTCGAAATTGAGGATTTTCAGTCGGATACCAATTTCCAGCATGGCATCGTCGGGTATTTGTGCGACACTGATGATGCGGTGTTCGAGGTTCAGGTCGAACGTGGTGGCGGAAAGAGATTGGACATCCCTGACAATCTGTTTCGGCGAACGTAAATAATTCGCAAGGATATGCACCTCCGTGATATCACCGCGGTAATCGATAACGATTTTTGAAAGGATAACGCCGGATAGTTTGTTGATGAGTTTTTCCATCTCAACAAGGTTGCTCTTCTTCACAACAACTTGATTTATCATATGTATGCCCTCGATTCATCTACAAGTGTACTAGAAACCACATCCTGAGCAATGAATAAACTCATTATACAGAAATTATGGAAGCTTGCAACAGGGATTCGACAAAATTTACAATTCGAAATGTAAATGTAACAATATTTTCGTTGATTGCGTTGTGAGAATGGGTAAGTATTCACGGATGTATAAATTTTAGTAAAAAAGTGACATAGCAAACGCACAAAAAAAACGTTTTTCATTGGCCGCAATATCATTGCCTTTTTACTACAGCTATGGTAAAATAGACAACGGCGCATTCATTATTACATGGTTTCATGTGTCCATAAATTGAAGAGAAACTGGAAGAAGTGAGGTGAAAACATGAAAGAAGGAATTCATCCGAAATACGGAACGGCCGTTGTCCGTTGTGCTTGCGGAGAAACATTTGAGACAGGTTCCACAAAGAAAGATTTACACGTAGAAATTTGTTCTCAGTGCCACCCTTTCTTTACTGGCAAGCAAAAGTCGGCAGATATCGGCGGGCGCGTCGACAAGTTCAAAAAGAAATACAACATGCAATAAGCCGGGGTTTCCCCGGTTTTCTTTTTCTACCTTTCGCTTAAAATGAAAAGTGGTTTGTACCCCGCCACAAATAAAAGAAGCGCTGTTCCTGACTGTTAAAGTCAGAGCAGCGCTTTTTTATGGTAGCCTTTTATAAAAAATGACGTGCATCTTTTGAAGGGTTTTGGAGGGGAGTGCTTTAGGATTTTTTGGTCCAGGCAGTACCCACACACAGTGCTCCCGGTGTCCCGTTCAGCATTTTTACATCTGATTGGTTTCTCCTGTTTTCTGGCCTTTTTCCGCTGTGGTATACTCCTTCACCATGCGGGCGCGCAGGTAGCCACGGTCTGTTTCGATGGCTTCGGTGAAGAAACCGCGACCATAGTAAAATCGAACCAGGGCAAAGTGCCTTGATGATGTGTGCAGGGTAACCTTTTTCACAGACATCGACGACAGATGGTTATCCACCACGTTCATCAGTGATTTCCCGATACCGATGTTTCTTGTGTTCCCTGCAACGGCAAAACGGCTGAGGTAGGCAGCGTCTCCGTGAATCTCCAGGCGTACAGTTCCAACGATATCGCCGTTAATCTCTGCAACATAAACCGGTTTTTCAGCAATTTCTCCTGTTACCTGTTCCATGGTTTCAATAAGTGCCTCAAGCCGGTGTTGGCCGGTGGCCTCCGCATATTCTTGAAAGGCGGTCTGCAGGATTGCATAAACCGCAGCCGCATCCTTCTTTTCTGCACGGCGGACAATAAATGTGTAGTACATAACTGCTCTCCTATTACTTTTATCCGAAAAGCTTACGGGTGGCTTATGGTGCGCAAGATTTTTGCACCTTGACATTAGTGCCAAATTACTGAGTTTTAGACATTAGTGCCAAATTACTGAGCCTTAGATATTAGTGCCAACCTGTCATCATAGGTATGAAAGACTCTCGAAAAACAAAAATACATGCAACCTGACACTAGGCCATCAGTTGCACCATCACGGCTTTTTGTGCATGTAAACGGTTTTCAGCCTCGTCAAACACCACGGACTGTGGTCCGTCAATAATCTCT
>JBBRWP010000136.1:0-8607 GCA_038249175.1 Acetivibrionales bacterium | reverse complement strand
TCCCAAACAGGCGGCCTTTTTCATCCATCATTTTCATTGTCTTCCTCCATTGTCATTGCTATCTGTGTTCGTACGACTCTTCTTAATCGCCGGTCTTCTTAGCCACCGGCTTTCTTATCCGCCTTCTTAGCCACCGGCTTCTTAGCCACCGGCTTTCTTAGCCGCCTTCTTAGCTACCGGTTTCTTATCCGCCTTCTTAGTCACCGGCTTTCTTATCCGCCTTCTTAGCCACCGGCTTTCTTATCCGCCTTCTTAGCCACCGGCTTTCTTATCCGCCTTCTTAGCACCAGCCTTAACCATCCGTCTTAGCATCCGTCTTTCTGATTGTCCTGCCTCTTGTTTTCTGACTCCAAAAGTGTCACGAGGCTTTTCGTCAGGGCTTTTCGATGATAAGGCTGTATTTTATCGTTTCTGGGTTCAAAAATCGTCTGTCCTTTTTCCCATGCCTGATACAGCGCCAGAAAACCCGCTTTAATGCCATCAATATCCTCAGAATCCGCTACAAGCCCGGTTTCTGTCTCTCGCACCACACCCGCCGCCGCACCTTTTTGTGGAACAACCGCCAGAATTGGACGCCCGGTATGGATGTATTCAAACACCTTTCCTGTAAAAAAAGCTTCTGCTCCGGGACCGCCCCCTTCAAGCAAAAGCAAGGCATGCGATTCGGCCATGGCCTGTACGCAAAAACTGTGTGCCTGGTAGCCCTTCAAATGCAATTCTTCAAAAATGCCTTGTTCCTTAGCCAAACCTTCCAAAACATCTGCCTTGTAACTACCGATAAAATTCAGTGCAAACCGACCTTTGGGCAAGGCGCCTTCTTTTACAAGCTGACCGATGGCAGCCAAAAACAAATCCGGTTTTCGTCGGCCATACAACGCACCGGTGTAGGTCATCACAAAAATATCCCCTCGCTTCTGCATTGGCGGGAACTCATCGAAATCATCCGAATCAAAGCCATTGGGGATGACATGCATCCGTGTTGTCAACGATAGTTCCGGGTAAGAGCGGATAAAATTATCCTTCATGCCCCCGGAGTTTGTGATGATAATATCAGCACCTTCTAAAACGGCCTTTTCAAGGACTTTTTCCCGTTTCATACGACTTTTCCGGTGCGGGTGGTCCAGCAAATAGGGGTTGTTGGTCCATTCATCCCGAAAATCTGCCACCCAATGCAAGGAAGCATCTTCCTGTTTTAACGAAAGACCTATCAGATGATCTGAGTAGGGATAACTGGTAGAATAGATCGTCTTTATCTGATTTTCTTCCAGATAGGCACGTGCCTTTGTGAGCGCACCCTTCATCCAGAGTACTTCCCCATCCGGAATTAGTATTTTCCAGGCGACAAACTTCCCCAGTAAAGCCATTTTCCCTGGCAAAGCCGTCAAATCCCATGCTTTCGTTCGTACTACATCGGTATTTTCAGGAATGTCTTTGAGCAAGGTGTCATCACGCTGCAGCATTTTTCCTGTATCCCGTGTGAGAACGCAAGCCTGCCAGCCAAAAGCGGGCAAATATTTCACGAACTTCAAGGTTCTTTGCACCCCGGAACCACCCACCGGGGGAAACTGGTAGGCAATCATCAACACTCTTTTCAAAGTGTGCCCCCCTTACCCAACAGGTGGTAGGAGAACCCTTTCTCTTCAAGGGCTTCGCTTGACCAGAAATTCCGTGTATCCAGGACAATGGGGTGGCGCATCACTTTTCGTAACACATCGAAATCAACACCCTTAAATTCTTTGTGGTTCACAGCCAGAAGAATCAGGTCTGCACCGCTTGCTGCTTCCAGTAAGGTTCTTTCATTGCAGCCTTCATAGGACACATGCGGGTCATGGAGAACAACCTCCACCCCCTCCGATGCCTGTAATTCTTCGACCAGCTCAAGGATAGGGCTTTCCCGCATGTCATCCACATCTGGTTTGTAGGTGATTCCCAAAACGCATACCTTGCCTTTGCCGTCTGGCAGTATTTGCAGAATCTTGTTCTTTACATACTGCGGCATGCCATCGTTCGTTTGCCTGGACAGGGCAATAATCTTTGCGGTTTCCGGATGTTTTTGCACAATGAACCACGGGTCCACTGCAATGCAATGCCCGCCAACACCGGGTCCGGGCTGATGCAGATGTACACGCGGGTGTTTGTTAGCAAGGGCGATCACTTCCCAAGCATTCACCTGCAGCCTTTCAGAAATTTTCGCCAATTCGTTGGCCAATGCGATATTCACGTCACGGTAGGTGTTCTCCATCAGTTTGGTCATTTCTGCGGTGGTCGCATCGGTCAGAACCATTTCTCCGGTCACAAAACAGCGGTACAAATTGCGAACTTTTTCCGCTGCGGCCGGTGTCAAGCCGCCAATGATACGGTTGTTTTCTTGCAATTCAATTAAAATTCTACCCGGCAGCACCCGTTCCGGGCAGTAAGCGACATGCAGATCTGTAAAAGGGTCCAGCCCCGATTTTTCTAAAATGTGCGTTAAAAGGTCGCGGGTGGTCCCCGGTGGTGACGTGGATTCCAAAATAACCGTGTCCCCTTGCTTCAAAAAAGGGACAATACTTTCTGCAGCCGCAGTGACAGCCCGCATATCCGCGGTCTTATCCGCCAGAATGGGGGTTGGCACACAGATGAAATAAACATCCGAGGATACAATGTCAGGAGACGCCAAAAGGCGCCCACTACCCACCGCTTCTTTCACGGCTTCTGCAAGGCTTGGTTCTTCAATAATGATTTTTCCTGCATTCAAAGCTTCAACAGCCCGTGGGTTTTTATCCATGCCAACAACGGTATGCCCGCTCCTGGCAAACATCACCGCCGTTGGCAACCCAATATAACCGATACCGACCACACACATTGTCATTATTACAACCTTCCTTACTATCCTATTTCAGGATGCTGGTGGTATCATAACACGCTCATCCACATGGACTTTGATGCTAGACCCTTTGTCAAATTACAAAAGTCTTTGATATCGAAACCAACCAAGAACATATGATTTGATTCGAACAAATGATTTAAACAGCATAGTCTTGCAACTTGACACTAGTGTACCATCGAAAAGAGGTGCAATCAATACTGGATTACACTCTTCTTCATGGTGTATACTCATCACGGTGCAACAAATCATTCTGGTATATAGGCATCATGGTCGCCCGGTATGGAAAGCATCAAAGCGAAGCCGATGGCCATCTCATTCTTAGTTATGGAAGAGAACCGGCACATAAGACTCACTGTAGTTTTTATCACTACAGCGTGACTTCGATATTTAAACCAAGTCTAGCATCATTTTTGAGAATTCTGACTTGTTGTAAGTCCGCATAAATAAAGGATCATAAAAATGAATTATTCAAACTCACGCTGTAGTGTTATTCAGAAAGGGCAGTAATGTCAAACAAAACAACAACACAACTACCACTCATTTCAACACCATCCCCGGTACGGGTTTCAATTCATGGACTCAAAATACACAATACAACGGTAAAAGAAGCCCGCGACAGCATTCTAAACATGCTGAGCGAACCCAGAATGCATGCTGTATTCACACCCAATGCAGAAATTGTGATGCAAGCGGTTCGCAACCCGGAGCTGGCAAATATGCTGAATCAGGCCGATCTTCTCCTGGCTGACGGTGCCGGGGTGGTCCTGGGTTCAAAACTGTTAAAAACACCTTTAAGAGAAAAAGTTTCCGGCATTGACCTTGCAAAAGCGTTGATGTCCCTGAACCAGAATCCCAAATTGTCTTTCTATTTATTTGGGGGGAGCCCTGGTGTCGCGGAAAAAGCCGCCGTTCACTTGCTATCCAATTATCCGGGTATTCGTATCGCCGGTTATCGCCATGGATATTTTCAACCCGAAGAAACACCAGGCATTGTCGCCGATATCAACAGCAAAAAGCCAGACATTCTATACGTTTGTCTCGGTGCACCCAAGCAGGAACAGTGGATAACGGAAAATTCTTCTGCACTGAACTGTCGCGCGGCCATTGGTTTGGGGGGAAGCCTGGATGTTTTTGCCGGTGTTGGCAAACTTGCACCGGAATGGATGCGAAAAGCGGGTCTGGAATGGTTGTTTCGTCTGATCCGGGAGCCACATCGTTGGCGCCGCATGCTGGATCTGCCCCGATTTATCCTGTTGACACTTCGGGTTCGTTTGGGTTTAATCAACACAAAAAAATAGCGTACCCGCGCCTGAAAAGCATCCAAACAGCTTATTCAGGGCCGTTTGCTGCCAGGCGTTCACACAGAGCATACGTTAAAAAATACAGTTCACCATTTGTCAATGGCTTTTCTGATGTCTGAAAAGACGCCATTTGAGGAGGAACGGAAACGATTCCGCCGTCTTCCAACCAGATCAGAAGTTGTTTCTGTGCAGTCTGAGAATTTCGTGGAATTGCAGCTGCTTCAAGCAGCAGGGTACTGACACTGGTCGGTGTTGCTGCTGTTTCTCTTTGAAACGTTGCCAGACGGCTGTCCAAATCCAGGGTATAGTAAGCGGGCTGTTTTCGTAAAAGTGCATTCTTTACCAGCACCAGTGCAACAGCATCAGAGCAACCCTCGTCTACACGAAAGTCATTCTGTGCCCCCCCCAGCAAAATACCATAAGCAACAAGATCCTCTATTGCCTCCTGCATCCAGGCTTCGGACAAAAGGTTTCCATCTTTCATGACCATGGGCTCAAAGAAATTTGGCAAAACCTGCCCTGCCCTTGAAAGGAAGGCTACAAACGCATCCAGTTTTTCTTTGGGTAGTGTCGGTACGTCAGCAGGGTCAATGTTGTCCAAGATGCAGTAGGCTGCTGCCAGGCCGGCACCTTCTCCGACTTCCACAGAAGAAGAGATGGTCCCCGCACTGGTCGATGCCAACGATGCAAAAGATGCCTTTCCACCCAGCATCATGACATTTTTCCAGTCTTTCGGAAGGATGCATCCAATGGGAACTGCGTAAACATTAGGTTTGCACAATAACGCCGGGTCATCGCCGCGAACAAAACGATTGGCTGTTGGCGGTTCGGACAGGAGTGCTATTTTGTCATCCCGGTCTTTATTGTTCAGAATGTCCGAAACCGTCAGGGTTTCAAGACCAACATAGTGCCTTTTTTCAGGAATATAGAGTCGTGATGCAGCAATGTCCCATTCAGCGTCTTTGAAAGGTACCAACTCTGCCTGCAGGTATGCGGTTAGATGCATCGCTTCCCGCATCGCATTGTTATAGGCTTCTGTAACCGCCTTCGAATCCTCCACATCCACAAAGCCAACCTGTAAACCGGATACCAGCACCGTGTCATCATCCTGTCGAATCAGGGCAGGTGAAACAATCTTTATGTCCGGTCTTGTTCTTGGATAAGCAATGAGCATATCGGCCAGTGCCGTACTGAACTCCTCAACTTTGGCTATTTTTTTCATATCATCCCAGAGAATGCCCCGCAAACGAAACTGAAAAGAAACCGGTTCATAAAAATCATCGGCACCAATGTCTTCTGACCCGGATAGGTAGGGCGCATCCAGTTTTTCAAGCAGCACACCGTCTTCCGTTGCATCCATGTAGATGTCTGCTTGAACAATTTTACTGCCCTCCTTTGTGTACAGTGACAGCGAATCCACCCGCCCGCCGCTGGTATCAACACCGGTAACCGTGGCTTCATAAAAAACCTGTAATTTGGATTCCTTGACCATCACGCGCAGTGCATTATTCATATAGGTTGTCGTTGTAAAGGTGCTGTCAACGTTGCCAAAAAGATCACTGAAGACCAGCCCGTTAAGGGCAGTTTTTTTACCCGCAATCCGGCCAATTTGGGGAGACATATGGTTGATCAGGCAGTCTGTCATATAGCTGCCGGAATCCGGCTCTTTTGTCAGCAGCAGCGTGTTCATGCCTGACCGTGCTGCAGCCACAGCAGCAGCAATGCCTTCGGGTTCGGATCCGATAACAATGACATCAAAGGTGTCACGTCCCTGGTATCCGAACTTTTCTAAATCTTTTTCGTCCCGGTTCAAAATTGGTAGGACACCAAAAAAAAGGACCAGCAAAGACATCACGGCCACAACAAGATTTTGCATGGACTTTTTTGGTGCTTTTTTCTTCATCATTAACCTTATTCCATTCTTGATTCTACCGTAATAACCCGAAAATGCTCCAATTTGATGCCAAAACGCGGCGTTATCGGCAGTACAATGCGCCGCATTGTACTGTTAGACCGCGATATTGGCCTAAAATTGGGCATTTTCAATCGATTTTGCCTCCTGCGGAGTCGAAATCGGGGTTTTTACACTAGAATCAATCTTTAGTTCACTGTATAGCCTCCACGAATGAGGAGGTAGGCGGTTTGCGTATTGAGTTTAATACCCCGGCCATCAGAACGGGACGAAATGAGCAGGTGCTGATTCACAATTGGCTTGCCATTGAGAACGTCGGCCCCGGAGGTCACATCAGCCAAACCGCCATAGGTTCCTTGAATGGCTACGGCCTTCCCGCTCCTGACAATCAGCTCCGCACCGCCACTCAGTAGAACGGTCTTCCCTGCCTGAACTTCTACCACCACAAAACCGCTGTCAACAGCATTCATCCGTGCATTGAGTGTATCGACACCGGTGAGTGCATCAATAATGAAATGGGTCAACTCCCCCACATCCGTTTGCAATTGTGTGACTGCGGCATTGTCTACCGGAACGCCCGTCCCTCCCGGCAGCGGTGTGCTGACTGAACCACCTAGAGCGGCAATTTTAGCATCTACATAACTTTTTGTAACCAAAGGATCCAATTCACTTCCCGGTTGCGTTCCGGCAGCGGAAGCCAGGACAATGCCCATGCCCAAAACGGTGCCCACAGCCCCAATCAAAACCGTTTTTATCGTTTGTTTCATAAGTTTAGCCATTCCTTTCTAGATCAAATAATTATGTACATGGACCATCTCACCGTTTTTCATATATACCCGTGGAATGCGTTTACCGATGAGACAAACAATTTCATAAGCAATAGTACCGGCAATGTCTGCCAACTCTTCTACTGCTATCCTACCATCGTTCTGTGTTCCGAACAAGACCGCCACATCCCCGACATGCACTTCGCCTGTAATATCTGTTACGTCAATCATGCACTGATCCATACAAACAGTGCCAACGACGGGCGCAAACTGTCCATTCACCAAAACCTTTGCATGGTTCCCAAAAGAGCGACTGTAACCATCCGCATAGCCAATGGGCAGGGTGGCTATGCGGGACGTTCTTTCGGCTGTCCATTTTCTGCCGTAACTGACAGATGTCCCTTTCTGCACTTCTTTGACATGAATGATATAGGCTTTCAAGGACATGGCCGGCCGCAGTTGTACATCATCACGGCACATGCGTTTTGCCGGCAGAAGGCCGTAGAGGATAATGCCCGGTCGCACCATATCCAGGACCGTTCCCGGAAAAGCCAGAACAGCCGCACTGTTGGCGGCGTGTCGTATGGGTACATAAACCCCAATCCGTCCCAGCTCATCGAGGATGCTCTCAAACAATTCAAACTGTCCATGTGTGGGTTCCGGGTTTTCTTCATCAGCCGATGAAAAATGGGTGAACAGCCCTTCCAGGACAATACCAGGCAAACGGCTGATGGCAACAATGTCCTTAACGGCTGCGTACCCAGGCTGCAAACCAATTCTTGACATGCCTGTATCTATTTTTATGTGAATATTGGCCGGCATTTTTTCCTGAATGGCTGCCGCAGACAATGACTGCGCCAAATCAATCCCGTAGACGGTTTGAGTAATGCCGTTTTTGATAATTTCAGAGGCGCGCCTGGGGTTGGAATGTCCAAGAACAAGAATGGGCGCAACAACGCCCAACTGCCGCAACTGTAACGCTTCGTCCAGCATAGAAACAGCCAGCCGCGATGCACCGGCTTCTAAAATGGTTTTGGCGGTTTCCAAAACGCCATGACCATATCCGTCCGCTTTGACTACCGCCATGATTTCCGCATGCGGGCCGATTTTTCGTCGAATTTCACCCACATTGTGGGTGATGGCATCCAAGTCAATTTCTGCCCATGCCCGGTTCACGAGATCTTCAAAGTCCATTTGCCTCTTCCTTTCCAAAAAAATGTTTGCATGGGGTTTTCTAATGATTCTGGTGAAATTACCTAAATTTTTGTCCTCTAGTGTACTGTCTGGTTCAAATTTAAAATAATTAGAGTATCAGTAATTCATATTTCCACCTATTATGAATGATCATTACCGGTCTTTATTAAGCCATATTTTAACTATATATCAACCAGACAGTACACTAGGGCGAAAATTAGGTTTATAGCACGAAAAAGTCAGACCCGCAGCAATGTATCATCATCGCGCTTCTGTAATGTCTGGTAGGCCGAACCGATGGCAGCGACAATGTCCGAAGCAAGGAGGGCCTGTCTGCCAACAGCCTCCGCCGCCAGGTCTCCAGCCAAACCATGCAGCCATACACCGCAAACCGCTGCTTGTAAAGGTTCTAAGCCTTGCGCGAGCAATGACACAATGAGGCCGGCAAGGACGTCCCCCGCACCGGCAGTGGCCATACCGCTATTGCCCGTTGTATTGATAAACACATGTCCTGATGAATCGGCAACAACCGTCCCTGCCCCTTTCAGCACAACAACCGCCCCC
>JBBRWP010000135.1:0-8666 GCA_038249175.1 Acetivibrionales bacterium | reverse complement strand
CGCCGCGCAAAGCCACAAAAAGCATGCCGGCTGCGATTTCTCTTGTGTCGGTGGAAACACCGTTCACGTCAATATCCGGCGCACAAAAAGCGGTGCCGCTCACCGCTTTGGCAATTTCCTCAGAAGTCATTGATTTCAAGCGCTACCTTCTCTTTCGTCCTTATAACATTTCTTTGAGTAAATTCTCCACAATTTCCCGCTCATCGTAATGGATGGTTTTGTCTTTGAACATTTGGTAGGTTTCATGGCCTTTACCGGCCAAAACAATGACATCCCCGGGCAGGCCGATATCCAGCGCATGACGAATGGCCGAAGTCCTGTCCACAATAACAGTATAGGGTGCAGACAAACCAGTGATTCCCGCCTCAACATCCTTTAAAATGCTTTCCGGATCTTCGGTACGCGGGTTGTCAGAAGTTAAGATGGAGTAGTCGGCCAGACGACCCGACACGGCACCCATTAATGGACGTTTTGTCTTGTCCCTGTCTCCGCCGCAACCAAAAACAGAAATGAGGCGACCCGCCGTAAATTCCCGGGTTGCTTTTAAAATATTCTCCAGGCTGTCCGGCGTGTGTGCGTAGTCAATCATGACCGTATAAGGTTTGGAGGGTGTCGGCACCACTTCAGCGCGACCTGGTACCTGAGTTTCTTTCAAACCTGCTTGCATGGCTTCCACCGGCAAGCCCAGAAGGCCACAAGCGCCAATCGCAGCCAGAGCATTATACACATTAAAAAGACCCGGCGCAGAAACCAGCATTTCTGCTTCAAACCAAGGCGTTACGGCAACAAAACGAACCGAATCCTGGTAGGTTTGAATATTTTTAGCGAAGATATCCGCCAACTGGTTAATGCCATAGGTAAATATGGGGCAGCCCGCAGTTGCTTTGATTCTCTCTGCCTCCGGGATGTCGGCGTTGATGACCGCCTGGTCACATTGTTTAAACAGCAGCATTTTGGCATTGAAATAGTCTTCCATGTCTACGTGTTCCGCTGCCCCGATATGGTCTTTAGAAAAATTTGTAAATATGCCTACCTTGTAATGCACATCCGCCACCCGGTTCAACTTGAGCCCCTGGGAAGAAACTTCCATAGCAACGGTATCGACCGACGCTTCGCGCATTTTGTAAAAAAGTTCCTGCAAATCGTAGGATTCGGGCGTTGTCCTTTTGGCGGGTATCCGTTCATGGCCTATACAATTGGCCACCGTACCAATGAGGCCGGACTGCCGCCCTGTTTTTTCTAAAATTTCACGTATCATATAAGCAGTTGTTGTTTTACCTTTGGTACCGGTGACCCCGATAATATCCATTGCCCTGGACGGGTGGTTGAACCATTTTGCAGAAATCATGGCCAAAGCATATCGGGTGTCTGCGACACGAATTTCTGTGACTGTCCCTATAACCTGTACCGGCTTACTGATCACCAAACAGGTAGCACCGTTGTCCACAGCCGACTGGGCATAGAGGTGTCCATCCGTTGAAAAGCCGTCAATGCAGACAAACATTGTACCCGGCAGAGCCTTTCTTGAATCATAGGCAACGGACCGAATGTCCAATGCTGTATCTCCGTTGATTTCCTCAATCTTCAAACCTTCCAATAATTCCAAAAGCTTCATCTGCTATTCCTCCGTTCATCATAGGTATTGCTAACAGTTCATGGATGATTCGGGTGTAGGAACTCCAATTTCTGTCTCGAAGAGACTGAAATTGATTGATTTTCGACTTGTTGATACAATTTGTATTTTGCAATGGCGTTCTGCACCAAATCCCTTTTTGAAGGAGTGGCAAGCCACGATACTCCCTGTTCTACCTAGTCAACTTTACTGTATGCTCATGGGCTTGTCAATTCATCTCTTCATACAGGCAACTATTGAAACTGCACTTCAATCAGGGTACCTTTTTCGACAGATTCCCCCGCAACCGGTTCTTGAGAGGCTGCCACGCCGGTGCCCAGAATCCGTAGATTCAAAGTGTTTTTCGCTAACAATTCCTTTGTCTCCGAAATATTGTGGTTCAGGACATCCGGCACAACAATTTTTTCACTGTCATTTTCCGCATCCAGGAACAGGTACACCGTCGATCCGTTTGGCAAACGGCTGCCAACATCCGGGACAATGCGGTGCACAATGCTTTTCTTGTCTGCCTCCGACGGTTCACCGGAAAGAAAACCGTAGGTTTTCAGCCTTGCAGTAGCCGCTTCTACAGAAAGATCCACCACATCTGGCACCACTGTTTCTTTGTCCATCGTGGCCTTGTCTTTATCTGAATAGTCCCTCACCACTTTCAGGTAAGAAAGGATCTGTTCGCTGAGGTGACCGGCAACCGGACCGACAATTTTACCGCCACCGATATCCGTCGAGACTTCAGCCATTGGCCAGTCCACTTCAATGAGGAGGCAGATGGCCGGGTTGTCCGCCGGTGCAAAAGACATAAAGGAAACAATATAGCGTCCTTCTGTTTTTGTTTGAAGGGTTTCGGAAGTACCCGTTTTCCCGGCCACATGGTAGCCACTGACATAAGCTGTTTTACCGGTGCCCTCTGAGACAACCCCCTCCAAAATGTTTCTAAGGGTTTCAGAGGTCTGTTTTGAAATGACCTTGCGAACCACCTGCGGCTCATTTTTCATAATAATATTGCCATCAGCATCACTGATTTGCTTAATGACCGTTGGCTTCATCAGCAGGCCGCCATTGGCAATCGCGGTATAAGCTGTGACAAGCTGAATGGGTGATATCTGAAATCGTTGCCCAAAAGCTGCCACAGCCATATCGGTTTGTGAGGGATCCTTGTGCCATAAGTTACGGTATTCATCGTTGGTTGGCTCCCCGGCAATTTCAATGCCAGTCCGCTCCATAAAGCCAAATAAACGAACAAATTTGTAGAACTGTTCAATGCCCAGCTGCATGGAAATCTTCGAGAAGACCGGATTACAGGAATTGTAAACGGCTTCGCGGAATGTCTCTGCACCATGGCCACCTTTTTTCCAGCAGTGGATGACCCAATCACCAATGTCGTAGGGTTCATCCACCACCTGGGTTTCAGGGCTGACAATGCCAGATTCCAAAGCCGCTGCAGCCGTTATGGATTTAAAGGTTGAACCGGGTTCATAGGTATCCATCACCGCTTTGTTTCGAAAAACTTTTTCCCATAGATACTGGGTGTCTTCGTTGCTCTGGAAGCCTTGCCAAACGGTATCTAGCGGCCATGACAGAGGTTTTGCATCCGGTGCATTCGGATCAAAATCCGGCAGTGAAGCCATGGCCAATACTTCGCCGGTGTTGGGGTCGATAACTATGGCGGAGGCGCCATTTTTCACCTGCCATTTTTGAATGAGGTCTTCCAGTGCTTTTTCTGTCATGTCCTGTATTGTTTCGTCAATAGTTAAGGTAACATCATAACCATCTTGCGGTTCGAGCCTTAAGCTTTCATCGAATTTGACAGAATTCCCCTTTGCGTCCACTTCACTGAGAATTTTCCCTGCCTGACCTTTGAGCACCCCATCCATTTCCAATTCCATGCCAATCAATCCCTGGTCATCCATCCCGGTAAATCCAATAACATGGGAAGCAAGGCTCCCTTTGGGATAAAAACGCTTTGCGTCCGGGTCCACAAAAATAGAGCCCACCTTGGCCTCTTGCAAATAGTCTTTGACGGCTGTGCCTTTGTCTTTTTCAATTTTTCTGGCAATGACAAGGTATGAATCCGAAGACGTAAGTTTTTCATATAAACTGTTCCTATCCAAACCCAGTATCTCCGCAAGCTTGTCAGCAATTTGAGGGACAAGTTCCGGCCTATCCACAGTTTCTTCTCTTAATAGCAAAGGATTCACCGCGACGGTGTCCACTTCCGCACTGATGGCCAGGCCTTTGCCATTGCGGTCAAAAATACTGCCCCGTTTGGGCATGGATTGCTGCTGGTGGGTTCGGCTAATGTAGGCCATGCGGTCGTACTCTTCCCCTTTGACCAATTGCAGCCATGCCAGTCTTCCAATGAGGCCCGCTGACAAAATGACATAAACAACCAATAGAACAGTTGCCCGCTTACGAACTTTTTTATTACTTTCCTGTGCCGATGCCTCCCGTTGCTGAACAAGGTGCATCGTACTCTTTGTGTCCATGATTTCTACTCCTAAACAAAAGGACACGTACCAACAAGCGCGGCCTGATGGAACATGTCCTGATTTATAGCCATACAATTTTCTTCGCGTTGGCACAGACTTGATGAAAAAGCTCCGCATTTTCAGAGTTTATACCCAAGCGTCCCTTGTCGGGTTTACTTAAAGTCTGCTGAAAAAGCTCCACATTTTCAGAGTTTATACCCAAGGGTCCCTTGTCGGGTTTACTTAAAGTCTGCTGAAAATGCTGCACATTTTCAGAGTTAAGTGTTTGAATAAAGCCTAAAAGTATGTGCCCATGAAAAAAGGATTTACGGTAAGACTGCGCCAATAGTATCCAAAGCCCAGGCAAAAAGCCCCTTCCCGGTCTCGGCCTTTTCGGCAATATAGGCACTGTCCACCACAACACTATACTGACTTTTCGGGACATGAACCGGCACAATCTGGTTGGTAATCGGATCATGCATGCCGTACCTATTTTCTGCGATTTCTCTGATATTGTCAAGTTTTAGGCTCGATTCAATATCCACCTTCAACATGCGGCTGGATTCTTTGATGTCAGCACATTCACTGTTGAGCTGGTTCAGCCGGAAATTCATTTCAGACAAGGTGCTGTAACGGTAAAGAACAAAAAAACAGAGGCAAAAGGCAAAAAGTACACCAAACACCAGGCTTGCCTTTGGGAACCGAACCGTAACGGTTTGCAAAACAACAATTGAACCGCTTTTCTGTTGATTTTTTTGCTCACGGGGCAAATACTCGGGCTGCATCACTCTTGCTGTTTGAGACATCGCTGCTTCCTCCAGTTCCACAAAACTGTTTTGATAAGGTAATAAGTCTGGATTGGTTTGATTTGGTTTTCACCATGTGAATACAGGTGAATGATGTCGTTCTTTGAAACATGTTTTGCGCTCTTTTTTCTTCTTATTTCATACTTTTGGGACTTTTTCTTTTGTGCATTCGGAACTTTTTCTTTTGTGCTTTCGGGTCTTTTTCTTTCGTATTTTCGAAACTTTTTCTTTTGTGTTTTCGGGACGTTTTCTTATGTATGGTATTTCTGACTTTGTTCACGCTGTAAATCGGTGTTATTCTTTGGGAACTTTTTCTTTTGTACTTTCCGATCTTTTTCTTTCGTATTTTCGAAACTTTTTCTTTTGTGTTTTCGGGACGTTTTCTTATGTATGGTATTTCTAACTTTGTTCACGCTGTAAATCGGTGTTATTCTTTGGGAACTTTTTCTTTTGTACTTTCGGGTCTTTTTCTTTTGTATTTTCGAAACTTTTTCTTTTGTGTTTTCGGGACGTTTTCTTTTGTGTTTTCGGGACGTTTTCTTATGTATGGTATTTCTGACTTTGTTCACGCTGTAAATCGGTGTTATTCTTTGGGAACTTTTTCTTTCGTACTTTCAGATTTTTTTCTTTTGTGCCGTTCTTCGTTCTCTGTTGTTGCAATTCTATCGTTTCAAGTCGCCTTGATGTCCGTATCATGATTGATTTTTTCTGCCACCCTCAGTTTTGCGCTTCGTGCTCTGGGGTTCTCCTGCAGTTCGACTTCCCCTGCTTCTATGGGTTTTCGTGTCACTAGTTTCAGCTTTTGTTGAAACCCGCAAACGCAAACAGGTAGGTTCTTTGGACAAGTACATCCATCAACGAAAGAAGCAAATGTTTGTTTCACAATGCGGTCTTCCAGAGAGTGGAAGGTGATAACTGCTATGCGGCCACCCGGTACCAATAGCATCACCGCATCATTGAGTGTACTGGCCAAAACGTCCAGTTCTCGGTTCACTGCAATGCGTATCGCCTGAAAAGTTCGCTTTGCAGGATGTGGCCCTTCTCTTCTGGCCGATGCGGGGACGGCAGCTTTGATGATCTCCACCAACTGTCCGGTTGTTTCTATGCTTTCGGTCTCCCGCGCTTTCACAATGAAAGATGCAATGCGGGAAGCCCATCTGTCTTCGCCGTACTCACGGATAATTCTTGTGATTTCACCGTGAGACCAGGTGTTCATAACTTCTCTGGCAGATAGTGCGTTTCGTCGGTCCATCCGCATATCCAATGGTGCATCATGCTGATAACTGAATCCGCGTTCTGCCTCATCCAACTGGTGGGAAGAAACGCCCAAATCCATCAGAATACCCTGCACAGCGTTTATGCCCATTTCCTGCATCACAGAGGTGATATTTTCAAAGTTCGTACGGTGCAATTTGTAGGGAGCAACACAGTGGCTGTCTTTTAATTTCTGGTCTGCTGCGGCAATGGCGTTTTCATCCTGGTCAATACCAACCAGTAAACCCTTCGGACCAAGACGTTTGAGGATTTCAGAAGCGTGTCCGGCACCACCAAGGGTCAAATCCAAATAGGTGCCATCTCTTTGGATATTTAAGGAAGCCATGCATTCGGCCAACAGGATGGGTTTATGATTGAATATCATTTGTTTCACCTGTTTGTTCCTATGTTATTCTTTTTGTGTTGGCCCAAAACTACTGAAAATGCTGCGCATTTTAAGATTTTCTGCCTTAAAAATCAAAATCCAAGTCTTCCATTTTCTGTGTAATTTCTTCAGGACTTGACACCTTCATGTTCTCAGGTGCCCATACTTCAATGCCGTCGATGGTGCCAATAAAGAGAACCTCTTTTATAATGCCAGCATGGTCTTTGTGTTCTTGCGGCATCACGATGCGCCCCTGTCCGTCCGGTTCGCACAACATAGCCTTGGACGTGTAATACCGTCGAAGATCCCGATTGGCCGCCTTTGTTCTGGACAATTGCATCAGCTTTTCTTCAAACGCCTTCCACGCATCCATGGGGTAGATATAGAGGCTGTTTGCATCCATGCCAAAGGTCAAAATAAACTGTTCGCCCAAGTCTGCACGAAAAGAGGCCGGTACAAAAACACGATTTTTTGCATCGAGGGTATTTGTTTGGCTACCAACTAACAAATCGTGTTCACCTCCACCACTTTAAACCACTATTAAACACTCATCCCCACCTGATTGCATTTTACAGTAGGTTTCTCCAACCGTCAACATGCCAAAAAGCGTTTTCACAGCAAAAAAAAAGAAGACGCCTTATGCAGCGCATTCTTTTGGGTTTATGTCTTTGTCATCAACACTATATATAGTTGTAATACATTGATAATATACCAAATAAGAGTTTGTGCCATTTTTTAGGAAAACAGGTGTTTTTTTTAGAAATAATTCATCCAACATTTAAAATTTTATTTGTCACGAAAATGTAACATTTGTTTTTCGTCGCATGGATACATTCATCAGAATTCCCGCAGCAATATAATTTGCGATGAGTGAGGATCCACCCGAACTGATAAAGGGAAGCGGAATGCCTGTAACCGGCAACAGGCCCAAATTCATGCCCACATTCTCCAGGAAATGGGCAAAGAAAATCGCCATCAAACCAATCGCCAGGTAAGAGCCATAGCGTTCCCGGCAAAAAGTTGCAATGTAGATGCAGCGGAGCAACAGAACCGTAAAGAGCAGAACCGTTGCCACTGCGCCATAAAAGCCAAGTTTTTCACCCAATGCCGCAAAAATCATATCCGTTTCTCTGGCTGGCACCCAGTTTGATGCATAGTCCCGGGAAAGGTCTACTGTGTCTTTTCCGGAGCCGATGGCACGGATGGCCATGCGCACCTGATAGGCGGCATCTTTCGAGTAAGCTGCCGGGTTGATAAACGAGAGAATGCGTTTCATTTGAAATTCTTCGAGCACCTTGGGCAGCACATAGACCCACACTGGAATGGCTGCCGCACCAATGCTGACCAGTCCGATAAGCAGGTAGCGATATTTAATGCCCCAAACAAAAAGCATAACAAAAAAAACAAACACACAAACGACTGCCGTCCCAAAATCGGGTTGTTTTAAGATGAGCCCTACAGGCAAAAAGGACAAAACCACCAAAAAGCCAACATTGAGGATATTCTTCTTTTCGTAGAGTCTTTCAAAGAAAAAAGCCGCCACAAGAACCAGTGTTATTTTTGCCAATTCAGAAGGTTGAAAACTAAAGGGACCCACCAACAACCAGCCGTTCATGCCCACTTCATCATAACCATGTCCGATAGTCAGCGCCAGCACCAATAAAACCGTGGTAAGCACATAGGCAAAAAAACCGAGTACATGGAAATCCATGTAATCAAAAAACAAGATAATGACCATTGCGACAAAACCGATGACCGCTGCCATCAGCTGCTTGGTGTAGAGATCCGGCGTGCCCATCTGCATCGCAACACTGCGCAAGACCAGAAGCCCAATGCCTTGCAATGCAATCACAATGGCCAACATGAGCCAATCCATATTCCGGAAGGGGCTGGGTCCTTTTTTCTTTTCGACCGATACCATGGGTACCCTCTCTGCGAATGTGCATTATTGCACCAGGATCATCTGTGTGGTTTCTCTTCTTTTGTTTCTTCTTCTGCTTCCACTAAAATAACGGATTCCACTGCTTTTTCTTCTGCGTTCGTCGCTTCATGATTGGCTTTAATCAGTGCCTCTTCTTTTTTTATCATTGTTTCCGTATTTATTTTTTCTACTTCTTGTTCTT
>JBBRWP010000134.1:0-8857 GCA_038249175.1 Acetivibrionales bacterium | reverse complement strand
GCGCATCCTGAGTGGCGTGTTTAAAAATTCAGAAGTGCTGGTGGTTTATCCAAATGAACGCATTGTACCATCGTATGCAGCTGATGTGGTGAAGAAAGAAACAAGAGAACCAAGAGAAACCGCAGATTCGAAAGAGAAAATAGAACAGAAGCAAACAAAAGAAGAAAAGAGTAAGTGAAAAGAGAAAATAGAACAGAAATAAACAAAAGAAGAAAAAGAGTAAGTGAAAAGAGAAAATAGAACAGAAGCAAACAAAAGAAGAAAAAGAGTAAGTGCAAAGAGAAAATAGAACAGAAATAAACATAAGAATAAGACCCGGAGGAGATGCCATGAAATTAGCGGTGAAGATTCATTACAACGAAGATGTCGAAACAATTTTTGTTGAAAAAGGGGAGACGCCTTTTCAGGCGATACGACAAAAATTACCGACGTTCGGCCATGCCTGCAACGGCAAGGGTACCTGCGGCAAGTGTCGCGTTCACCTAAGCCCGGAATGCATGTCCCATGTTTCGTTACCAACCACAGCAGAAGTAAAGCTGCTCGGCCGTGATTCATTGGTAGAAGGGCATCGTCTGGCTTGCCAGATGGCCATTGAAGAAGAAACAGAACTGACCGTGGACATCAGGGAACGGAAAGCCAAAATTACCGCTTCCATTGATTTTCCTCTGCCAAAAGCAATGCCGGCCATCACAAAAACCAGTTTATCCGTGCCGTCGCCGAGTCTGGAAGATCAGCGATCGGATTGGGAAAGACTGAATGCAACCGCTTTTATTCCGGGATGTGAAGATATAGCCAAAATTGTTCGCCGGCTGCCGCAAGTATTGCGCGAGGCGGGCGGTTTTGTGACGCTGGTTTCACATAAGGGGAAACTGATGGGGTTACAGGCTGGCAACAAAGAGGCTTCTTTGTTCGGCATTTCCTGCGATATTGGAACGACCACCATTGCGGCCTGTCTGGTGAACCTCATGACGGGGACCATCGTGGATGTCGATGTCCTCTTGAATGGGCAAAAACGCTACGGAACGGATGTTATCGCGCGCATACAGCATACCATGGATGAACAAAACGGCATGGCAGATTTACATGGCGCGGTTGTGGAAAATCTGCGTACGCTCGCATTCAACCTTTGTGATCGTGCCGGCCTCACCATGATGGATATCGACGAATGGGTTTTTACCGGAAACACCACCATGGGGCACCTGCTGATGCAGTGGCCGGCGGCAGCAATAGCTGCGGCACCTTTTATTCCGGCCTCTGTGGGGCTGACAATGATTTTGGCCGATACACTCGACCTGTCGGAAAATACACACGCGGTGGCAACCCTGCTCCCTGGTGTTTCCGCCTATGTTGGCGCTGATACGGTGTCTGCTGTTTTGTCCTGCAACATGCACCAGGATGAACGCAACACGTTGGTAGTGGATCTTGGTACGAATGGAGAGCTGGTTTTAAGTACGCCCAACGGCATGATTGCCTGTTCCACCGCAGCCGGTCCTGCTTTTGAGGGTGCCGGCATCCGCTTTGGCATGGGTGCTGTGGATGGTGCCATTGATAAGATATTTGTAGGGACTGATAATCAGGATATCTGCCTCTCCGTCCTTGGCGGACAAAAACCGATGGGTCTCTGTGGCACCGGCTTACTGGATGCCATCGCGGTGCTGGTGAACCTTGGCATTATTGATGAAACCGGTCGTTTGCAGGATGCAGAAAATTTGGAAACAGAGGTCTCCCCGGCCATTCTGGCACGCATCACAAAACTGGATGGCCAACCGGCTTTCATACTGGTCTATGCCAAAGAGACAGAACAAAAGCAGGATATACTGCTGACGCAAAAAGATATTCGAGAATTCCAAAACGCCAAAGCAGCCATTTCTGCGGGCATTGCCACATTGGCCGATGTGGCCGGCATAGCCCTTTCGGATGTCGATGAAGTCTATTTGGCCGGTGGTTTGGGTACCTGGATGAACCCGGACAGTGCCATAGCTACCGGACTTATTCCGGCACCCCTGACAGGGAAAATAACACCTGTCGGAAATGCGGCTTTGGTCGGGGCAACACAGTGCCTGATTTCTACGGATGTGCGGGATCAGGCGGAGAAAATTGCTGCAGATATGAGTTTTGTGGAGTTGTCCGGTCGAAAAGACTTCAATGACCGCTATGTGGATGCCATGATGTTCGGCGACGACTGGTGAGTCCTTTCAGGCATGCGGAAAAGAAAAAACAACGCAACTTTTCCGCAGGTATTTTGGGCACCTGCCTTGCAGGCTTAGCGGCGGCGGCGCGGAATCGCGCCTGTCGGCCGGGATACGGCTGCGTGCCGCTAAACGGTACCTTGAAATACCGCCTTCAGGCATGCGGAAAAGTTGCGTTTGGGTGTTTAGGGGGTTTGTTTTTGTTGATTTGCGCAGGAACGCCTCGGGCTTCCCTGTATTTTCCGGGTGTGACGCCGGTCGTTTTTTTAAAAACTTTGGTAAAGTAGCTTTGTTCATCAAACCCAACCAGACCAGAGACTTCTAACAGTGGTACAGAGGTATCCAATAACAATTTTTTACTGGTTTCAATACGCACATTATTCACATAGGTTACAAAATTCATCTGCATTTCTTCTTTAAACACCCGACTCAGATAGGACGCATTCAAATGTACATGTTGTGCCACGTCATCAAGGGATATATGTGATGCATAGTGGTGTCGAACATAGTTGACCGTCTGAAAAATGACGTCTTTGTGACGGATTTCTGATAAATTAAACACACAATCAGTAAAGCGGGCTAAAATCTTTGAAAGCCAGACGGTCAATTCTTCGACCGTTTTCAGCTGGCCAATTTCATTGAGGTAACCGCGGTTCAGCCCAAAAATCTCATCCATATTGGCACCGCCTTCCATTGCCCCGCGCGAAAGCATAACCACCAATTCCTGCGCCCTGGCCCTGATAATGTCAAAGTTCCGGCCAGTCGCAAAAAAGACATAGCCCAGAATATCATTCAAGGTTTGCTGTGCGCCGTTTTTATCCCCCAGACTGATTTTATTCAGCAACTCACGTTCCTTTTCAAGCGGATACTGTGTCGGTTCACCTGCCTGATTTTTAACTTTTAATGCGTGAACACTGGCAGACAGGGCTGCGTTTTTTTCCAGCAGGTCCAGCTGTGTGTTCAGCTGCTGCAGACCGTTTTGCGACAGAGAATCTGCAGCAAGGTACAGGAGGTCGGATATGGCTTGCACCCGCTCAGGAGAAACGACAGGCAGTTCGCTGGCAAGTTTTTTAATTTCTGCAGCTTTATCCCTAGAGATGGTCTTAGTGCCAGCACTCTGGTTATCCTTATGCAGTGCATCACTCCCGGGGTTCTGGTTATCTTTTTGCAGTGCATCACCCCCGGGGTTCTGGTTATCCTTATGCAGTGCATCACCCCCGGGGTTCTGGTTATCCTTATGCAGTGCATTACTCCCGGGGTTCTGGTTATCCTTTTGCAGTGCATCCGAAAAACCCATAGCCTCTGTGTTGGGGAAAAAATCTTCCAGCAAAAAATTTTCCGCATCCACCATAAGAAGCGGACCGGCAAAAATGGCAGTGATGTCAGAGTTTTCAGAAAGAATGGGTGACACGCAATACGTAAGACCGGCGGGACAAAAGAAAATATATTTCCCGCCAAAACGCTCAGCCTGGTAACGCCCGTAAAGATAAACCTGGGTACAATCCCCATGGTTATGGTAAGGGCAATGGCTGCAAAAACTATGCTGTACCAAAGTGTTTTCGGGATAAACTTTACGCCCCTTCACATCAATATAAAAACATGCAATGCCTGTGCTCAAAGCCAGCGCACGTGCAGCGGATTGCATTTCAGTGGTGAGGGTGTTTTGGAAATCTGCCATGGATGGTTGAACCTGCTTTCTGATGCATAAGACTTGTGAGGTTATACAATACGCATTATAACATTTTTATCGGGCAAAAATCTCACGTTTTTTTAAGCGGCGGGGGAGGTTGTTGAACGTCTTTGTACAAATTGCTTTTCATGCAACTGTGAATAAAAGGTGAATGAATAGAGAATGTGTCGAAGAGTGAATGTGAAGTCCCCGTTTTTTAAGTGGTGAGGCATATTG
Organism: Acetivibrionales bacterium; assembly: GCA_038249175.1. Taxonomy (GTDB): domain Bacteria; phylum Bacillota; class Clostridia; order DSM-8532; family DSM-8532; genus JAEWSN01. The sequence continues at coordinate 4,762 of JBBRWP010000134.1, read as the reverse complement.
TTGAACGTCTTTGTACAAATCGCTTTTCATGCAACTGTGAATAAAAGTATAATGAATAGAGAATGTGTCATAGATTCCTAGCCATCCATTGGATATGATGAAACAGTGCGAGAAATTGGTTTGCGGGCAGGCCATCAACGGTGCTTTGGTGATGCATTCAAGGGAATAGGGATGAACTATGTCTACATCAAGAGCATACCAAAATGATGGATGGATGAAACTCATAACAAGGCATGACATTCATGAAATAAAGTTTGGAGGGAAATACGTATGAATATGAAAAAATGGGCTGCGGAACAGATTGCAGCAGACAAAAAAATACCTTTCCCAGTGCTGTCGTTTCCCGGTTTGGAATTAACAGGCGATAAGGTGATTGATGCCGTAACCAACGGTGAAAAACAAGCCGCAGGTGTGCTGGCCATCTCCCAAAAATACAAAATGTCAGGTGCGGTCACATTTATGGATTTGTCCGTGGAAGCTGAAGCCTTTGGCAGCCAGGTGCGGTTTAGCGACGATGAAGTGCCCACCATCATTGGTCGGATTGTGGAAGACGAAGCGGATGCTCAAAAACTGATCGTCCCTGAGGTGGGTGCCGGTCGAACCGCTGCCTGTATTTTGGCGGTCAAGCTGGCGAAGGAGCAGATTCAAGACAGACCGGTGTTTGCCGGACAAATTGGGCCTTATTCCCTTACCGGCAGGCTCATGGATATGACGGATCTGATGATCAACCTGTCAGAAGAACCGGAAATGGTGCATACCGTACTGCAAAAAGCAACGAATTTCTTGATTGCCTATGCAAAAGCATTCAAAGAAGCGGGCTGTGATGGTATCTTAATGGCTGAACCAGCGGCAGGTCTTATTTCCCCACCACAAAGTCAGGAATTCGCCTATGCCTATGTGAAGCAAATTATCGATGCGGTTCAGGATGACAATTTTGCTGTTATTCTACACAACTGTGGCAATACGGTGGGTATGGTCAAATATATGGCCGAAACCGGTGCTGTGGGCCTGCATTTTGGCAATGCCGTGGATATGCGTCTCATTCTGCCACAGGTGCCACAAAATGTGCTGGCCTACGGAAACCTGGATCCGGCACGTGTTGTGAAGAATGGAACCCCGGAAAGTGTGAAGGCCGGGGTGGAAGAATTGCTGAAAATCGGTGCGAATTATCCGAATTATGTCCTTTCAACCGGTTGTGATGTACCGCCGGGAACCCCGTTTGAAAATCTGGATATGTTTTTTGAGACAGCCAAACAGTGATTCTAGTGTACTGTATCATTGAAATTTAGATTCATACGTTTTTCAGTTTTCTTCTTGTGGGTTCATGTGTGATGCTCTACTTAATGCAATACAATAACTTATATATCAACCAGAAAGTGCACTGGTGCAAAAAGTCAATTTTCGACTTTTTCATGCAAGTTGCAAAATGCAACTTGCATGCAGCCAGCAGGGTTACTGCTGGCTGGCAGTGAAACCTTGATTGGGGGCGTTACAGCCACCCTGGTTGGCTGTAGTGTGCCAGATGATAAAATCATCTGGCATAATAACGCACAAATGTGCGTTATTATGCCAGAATCAACAGTAGGCTGTTGCACCGGAAGCCTCTTTTGGTTCTGGTACAAAAAAGATGATGCTTTCAGAAAAAAGAAAAAGAAAAAAGACGATGCCCAAAGGTATCGTCTTTTTTAGCAATCAATGGAATTATACAAGGAAGCTTCAACTTGAATCGTTAGCCGATAGACTTACTTTCCTTCGCAGAAGGCGGCAGCCACTTCAGCAGCGGTTGCTGCATCGGGGGTGTATCTGTCTGCACGAATCTTCTCACAGAAGCTATCTGTAACAGGGGCACCACCAACCATGACTTTGATACGGTCGCGGGCACCGGCACGTTCCAGCTCTTCAACAACAGCAGCCATTTCTGTCATGGTTGTGGTGAGTAGCGCAGAACAGGCAATAATGTTGGCATTTTCTGCAATGGCGGTTTCCACAAATTTCTTTGCTGAGACATCAACACCCAGATCGATTACCTGAAGGCCGTTGCCTTCCATCATCATACGAACAAGGTTTTTGCCGATATCATGCAAGTCTCCGGCAACGGTTCCGATAACCACTTTGCCCTTAGGTTTAATGTCTGCTGCGACCAACAAAGGACGGAGCAATTCGGTGCCGGCATTCATGGCGCGTGCAGCAATGAGAACATCCGGGACATAAACTTCGTTATTTTTGAATTTGTTTCCGATAATACCCATACCATTCAACAAGCCTTCGTTCAGAATGAGTTCGGCAGAGATACCTTCATCGATGGCTTTTTGCACAAGTTCTTTCACCATTTTTGCTTTGCCTGCTTGCAATTGAGCAGAAATATCTGATAACAGTTGCATGGATTTATCCTCCTTGAGATTCATCTTTGGCAATATGCATGGAAATAAAAGTCCATACAAAATAACCTTTACCCTATTCTATCGCAATTTTGCAAAGAACCATAGAAATCATTTTTGTTTTTTTGTACTATTTCTATAGAAGAGACCGCGAATGTGCCAATTGTGTTTGATAAAAGCCACGGCTGTTCCAGCCAATCTTGTCCCACTCGCAGCGATTGTGTTCATTTTATTTGATAAAAGCCACGGCTGTTCCAGCCAATCTTGTCCCACTCGCAGCGATTGTGATCATTATATTTGATAAAAGCCTGCGCTCACTCCAATTGGATCGCAATTTTGGCTTTTTGGATACTGGGAGCCAACAATGCAGCCACAAGGATACCGCCGGCAAACTGGATCAGGTTCATTGGCAGGGTAAATGTCGCCGCCAAGGTGCCGTAACCCATAATATAAGCTTCGGTGAGCCAATAACCGATGATCATGCACATGCCACCGGCAACCATGCCAATCAGCGCACGGAATGTCAGTTGCGATTTTTCATTCTTTTTGGATATGAACCATGCGGCAAGGGCTATAATCAGAACAACCCCGACAAAACCAAGCAAGAGATAAACAGGCAGGTTCGTAGACATTTTTTCAGCGGCTGCCAATTCTTCCGGGCTGCCTTCAGGCAGAACAATGCGGGCTACTTTATCACCGTAAAGACGCATTGCCTGTACAAGACCTGCTTGCAATGCAAGCAAAAAGCCTGCCCAAACCAGCAGTACGGTTCCGGAGGCAATCCATGTCTGTTTTTTGCTTTTTCCGGAAAGCACCAAACCCATCAAGAGGGCCATCAAAGACTTGATAATCAAGGTGGGCAGGGCATATTGTGCATAGCCGCTGATTAAGTCGGCCAACATGGAGCCCACACCGGCGGCAAAAGCACCATAAACCGGACCCAAAGCCAGAACAGCAAGAAAAATCATGCTGTCCCCCAAATGAATATAACCGGAGGTAAAAGGAATGGGTACCTTGACCGTGAAAGTTAAGAGAAAAACAAGGGCAGTCATGAGCCCTGTCAGCACGAGGCGTTTGGTGTGTTTCATGATGCATGCTCCTTTGCTGTCCGTTTTTACATGCATCATAACACGAATGGGTCGTTTTTGGGTAGAAATATTGTGGGTTCATCTTGCATTATCCTGAACACTCGGGTTACATGATGTGGAACACTGTTGCAACAACAGTGCTGATCATCTTGAATCATGACGCACGTTCGTGCGTTATTGCACCAGAATCATCATTACACCAGAATCATCATTGCAACATCTTCCCTTGCGCAGGTATAATAAAGGAAATATCACCCTGTGCTCATGGCAGGGACCCTGGTACAAATGAGGTAATGATTGACGTGGATGCATGTTGATTGTCCCAAACTTCTGTGCCGGTCGCCTGCCATAGAGAAGGGTGTTCGAAAGTGAGATTCTATGAAACAGACCAAAATACGTACCTTGTATGCGCCGTCAGCACAAGAGGAACCGCTTGTTGCCGGCGAATCCCTCAATATCTGCGGCTGGGTCAGAACCCTGCGCGATTCCAAGAACTTTGGTTTTCTGGAATTGAACGACGGTTCATACCAGAAAAATCTGCAAATTGTTTTTGATGCCGTTTTGCCCAATTTCAGTGACATTGTGAAGCTGAATGTAGGCAGCGCGGTTTGCATCACCGGGAAACTGCTGCTGACCCCGGATGCGAAGCAGCCTTTTGAACTGCATGCCGACGAAATTGCAGTGGAGGGGACATCATTGCCGGAGTATCCCCTGCAAAAAAAGCGTCACACATTTGAGTACCTGCGCACCATCGCCCACCTTCGGCCCAGAACCAATGCGTTTTCGGCGGTATTTCGTGTGCGATCCCTGCTGGCACATGCCATTCACTGTTTTTTCCAGGATCAGGGCTTTGTCTATGTGCATACGCCCATTATTACCGGCAGCGATGCCGAAGGCGCAGGCGAAATGTTCCGTGTGACAACCTTGCCCCCCAAAGACGCAGTGATGCTGGAAAATGGTGCCATTGATTACACGGCAGACTTTTTTGGTAAGGCGGCCAACCTGACGGTCAGCGGGCAGTTGGCGGTAGAAGCATATTGTATGGCATTTGGCCAGGTGTATACTTTCGGGCCGACCTTTCGTGCCGAAAACAGCAATACCGCACGGCATGCGGCAGAGTTTTGGATGGTTGAACCGGAGGTGGCGTTTGCCGATCTGAAAAGCAACATGCAGTTGGCTGAAGATATGATTCGTTATCTGGTCAAAGAAATGTTGGAAAAAGCACCGGAAGAAATGGCCTTTTTCAATCAGTTTGTGGATAAAACGCTGTTGGAACGCCTGGAATCGTTGGTCTCT
>JBBRWP010000133.1:0-8953 GCA_038249175.1 Acetivibrionales bacterium | reverse complement strand
TGCTGTGCTTGTGACAATGCTTCAGCAAAGCTCAGCCCTTCCTGATTCATTTTTGTAAGAATGTAATTGGCTGTGCCGTTCAAAATACCGATGATACTCTGGATGCGGTTGGCAATGAGTCCTTCCCGCAAGCCCTTGATAATGGGAATGCCGCCACCGACACTCGCTTCAAATAATAAATCCACGCCGTTTTCCTGCGCAATGCGAAACAGTTCTTCGCCACGGGTGGCAATGAGGGCCTTGTTGGCGGTGACCACATGCTTACGGTTCCGCAGGGCCCGGCTGACAAAGGTAAATGCTGGTTCATAGCCTCCAATGGTCTCAACGACAATACTGATTTCAGGATCTTCCAACAAATCATCTACATTGGACGTGCAAATAACTGAAGATAAATCCAGGTTTCTTTCTTTTTGCCAATCCAGCTCTGAAATGGTTTTAAGGCGAAAAGTCAGGCTTGTTCTCGTTTGCAGCAAATCACTTTGTTCAAGCAGCACGCGTGCCACGCCTGTACCGACGGTACCTAATCCGATAATGCCAATATTGACGACTCTATTTTTCAACATATGGTTACTCCTTCAGTTCTGAACATTTTAAATCTGTCGATCGGTTTAAGGAAAATATATCTGTTCAGCGTATAATTCAAGTCAGCGTATAATTCAAGTCAGCGTATAATTCAAGTCAGCGTATAATTCAAGTACACAACACAAAGACATTCGTGCGTCCATAAAAGACGTATACCTATTATAACAGGTTTTATTGGGATTGACATCACCTGATTTTCAGATTTATACCTCATGCGTCCTCGCTGAGTTTGCACAAAACTTGCTGAAGATGCGTTGCATTTTCAGATTTATACCTCATGCGTCCTCGCTGAGTTTGCACAAAACTTGCTGAAGATGCGTTGCATTTTCAGATTTATACTCCATGCGTCCTCGCTGAGTTCGCATAAAACTTGCTGAAGATGCTGCGCATTTTCAGATTTTTGGTAGATGTCACGCCAAAGTGGCCAAGTACATGGTATCATGGATTTGAATGATACCAGTATAGTATAGGCAAACTGCAACAACAGGCGTTAATAAAAATTGGGAAAAATGGCTTGAAAGAACCACTCGCTGTTTTATTATGAACGCATTAAATAGAAAGGATATCAGAAGATGAAAAAAGCAATAATGTACGGAGGCGGTAATATCGGACGAGGCTTTATCGGGGCTTTGTTTTCACAGTCAGGTTATGCTGTCACCTTTATTGACGTGGCAGAACCTGTTGTGAATGCGCTGAACAAAGACCACCACTATCCGGTGCGGGTTTTATCGGGTGAAGGCTACACGGACATGGTGGTTGGCCCTGTGGACGCTATTAATGGCAACAATACTGATGCTGTTGCACAGGCAATTGCCGAAGTGGATATACTGGCAACCGCCGTTGGGGTGAACGTTCTTAAATACATCGTGCCAAATCTGGTTGCCGGCATCCGGAGACGTTTTTCTACGAACGATTCGCCCCTCAATATCATCATCTGCGAAAACCTGATGGATGCCAATAAAGTACTTGAAAAAATGATAAAAGAACAACTGACAAGGGAAGAACAGATACTTTTTGATGAACGTATTGGACTGGTCGAGGCGTCCATCGGTCGCATGGTACCCATACAAACCCCTGAAATGCAGGACGGCGACCCCCTCCGGGTTTGTGTGGAATCCTATGGATTTCTTCCGGTAGACAAAGCCGCTTTCAAGGGAAAAATACCGGATATTAAAAACATGATGCCGAGAGAACCGTTTTCTTATTACCTGAAAAGAAAGCTCTATATTCATAACCTGGGGCACGCCATTTGCGCCTATCTTGGCGGTTTTGCGGGATTGGATTACATTTACGAAGCCATTGATGATGCTGAAGTTTTGTTGATCGTGCAGAATGCCATGCTGGAAAGTGTTCTTGCCCTGTCTAAAAGTTACCAGACGGATAGTGAAAGCCTGATAAAACACATGCAGGATTTGTTGCATCGTTTTACAAATACTGCCTTGAAAGATACCTGTCAAAGAGTCGGTGGTGACCCAAAACGTAAACTGTCTCCGGAGGATCGCCTCATCGGCGCAGCAAAACTCTGTCTGACAGAAGAAGTACCGCCTGTCTTTGTCAGCGTCGGCATTGCAGCAGCCGTTGTTCGTTACATCAAAGAAAACAACTTAGAACAGACCGCGCACCAGGCAAAGGCGGTGTTGTCAGAGGTTTCCGAACTCACGGCTGACAATCCGCTACTTCCCTTTGTACTGCCACTCTATGAAATGCTTGCGGACGGCCGGTCAATGACAGAGATACGCCGATGTGCTGAAAAAATGCGGGCCGATACACTCGTTGGTATCTCTTGAATGTTCACTGTTCATATCTCTTAAAAACAGTCTCGGAACATGCCCTGACCTTATATCCTATGACATAAGGTTAGAGCATGTTTCCGTGTGAAAATAATGACATAAGGCCAGGAAATATTTCCAAGTGAAAATAATGACATAAGGCCAGAACATAATTCCAGGTGAAAATTATGACATATGATCAGGGTATGTCTTCTATTGAAAATATTTTGATATTGGAATGAACACTTCTATCTCTCCGACTTGCGGCCATTTTTCTCATAGAGCGGCATAGAAACTATAAAAGTTGTTCCAACCTGCACCTTGCTGCTCACCAGAATGGTTCCACCATGTTGTTCAACGATTTCCTTTGCAATGGAAAGTCCAAGGCCATGGCCTCCGGTCTCTCTCGAGCGTGATGAATCCAATCGGTAAAACCGGTCAAAAACACGTGACAGTTCTTCTTGAGGAATACCAATGCCTGTATCGATAATTCTTAGCTGAATCGCCGGCACTTTCACGCCATCTTGCAAGCCCAGTTCAACGGTTACCTGTCCGCCGGATGGTGTATATTTGATGGCATTATCCACGAGGATACTCACCACACTCGCAAGAAGTTTTCGATCTCCAAAAAAGCGGATCCCTTGATTTCCGATTTCTTGCAGCGTAATGTCTTTGACGATGGCCAAAGGCCGCAGACGCCTTATCTCCTGCATCACAAGCTCTGATAAATCAAACGATTCTTTGCTTGAAATCATTGTCTTTGTATCACTTCTGGATAGGAATAACAGGTGGGATACAAGTTCCGACATTTTTAAAGTTTCATCTTTAATTCCATCAACAACTTGATGTTGAAACGTGTGATTAGCGTCGATTTCTCCGTCAAGAGTTTCTGTGGAAAGCATGATAACACTCAGTGGCGTTTTAAGTTCATGGGAAGCATTCGCAAGAAATTCCTGTTTTGACTGATACGCTTGCTTTATCGGTTTTAAGCTCCTGCCGGCAAGGAGATAGCCTGCGGCAAAAGATAACAGGGCACCGGCAGCCAGACTGATAATCAGAATTCGAACAAGGTTATCGATGGTTTTGTAGGCAATGGTCACGTCTCTCGCAACGACATAATACCCAAGCCGATGATCCTGTATAATAATTGGCATTTTACCCAACAAATAGTAAAGAGGTTCTTCTCCTTCTACCACAACAACCTTTGGGGCGTCCAGCTCTTTCATGCTCTGACTCTTCTCCAATAGCTGATCCAGCAAAAGATTGTTTTCTGTTTTCCATTGGACCATTTTTTGATCTTCTGTAAACACCATGTAGACTGGAAAGGTCATCAACGCCTTTGGAATGGTCAAATCCTTCACATTAGGCAATGCAATTTCTTTTGATTCTTCATTTTTAGGTGCTGTTCCGGTTGCCTCTGCTGCCGTTGCTTCGGGAGACGCATGATCTTCCTGTTCGGAAGAAGAATAATCTTCAGGCGTCACTGATTCAGTGCTATCAGAATTATCCTTTTCATTTATCCCTGTTTCATTTGAATGCTTTTCACTTGAATCTGTTTCATTTGAATGCTTTTCACTTGAATCTGTTTCATTTGAATGCTTTTCACTTGACTCTGTTTCATTTGACTCCGTTTCATTTGACTCCGTTTCATTTGAATACTTTTCACTTGACTCTGTTGCAATTGAATGCGTTTCACTTGACTCCGTTTCACTTGAATCCTTTTCATTTGTATCCGTTTCAGAATTGGTCTGTACTGTAGACTTTACAGGGTTATCCAATTGTTTCGATTCATTCGCAACCGGTACTGACAGTCCCTTTGTTTCAGATGACTGATCGGATGAATCTTGAAGACTCAGCTCATCGGCATACAGCCATTCTGAACTGTTGATGCTTTCAAGCATATTCCTGATTTCAACACCCATTTGATAACTGTTATAACCGGACATCAAATAGTAGATGCTGATATTTGTCACCAACAACACTCCGATGAGAATAAATGTGTACATCAGCGTCATACGCCACTGGAGTTTTTTGAACATCTAGACCTCCACTTTATAGCCGATACCCCGAATGTTGATGATGACGTTCTCTCTTGCTGATTTTTCAATTTTCTTGCGCAAGAGACGGATAAAAGCATCCAGATTGTTCTGACTGACTTCCTGATCAATCCCCCAAACACGGTCGATGAGCACTTCCCGGGGAACAACTCTTCGATTGTTCTCTAGAAGCAATGAAAAGACTTGAAACTCCCGGTTAGAGAGTTCCAGATCTTTCTGTTCGAACATGACCCTCATGTGTTGTCTGTCGAGGGTATAGGCGCCCAATACAAGGAGATCATCTTTTATGATATTCACACTTCTGCGCGACAGTGCCTTTACCCTGGCCAACAATTCCCTATACTCAAAAGGCTTCGACAGGTAATCATCTGCACCTGTTTCAAGACCTTTTATTTTATCATCCAAAGTATCCTTTGCCGTGAGCATCAGAATACCACCGCTGTAATGCGTTCGACGCAATTCATTGCACACTTCAATGCCGGACTTATGCGGCATCATCCAGTCCAGGATTATCACATCATATTGATTCATTTCTGCGTACATTAACGCTTCAACGCCATCTTTTGCATAATCCAACTGGTATCCGTCCTTATTGAAAAGGTGAATCAACAACTTTGCAATTTTCAAATCATCTTCCGCCAGTAAGATTAACATACGTATACGCCTCCATAAATGTATGCTGTGCAGGCACCCGGATTTCTGCTGCAAAGACACTGATATCGAACGAAAATGCCCGATTTGATTCCAAAACGCGGCATCTGCACCACAACTTTGGCATCAAATCGGGCTGGTCGAAAGCAAGCTTGCTGCTCACTCATACAACCTGTATCATTTATGAGTTCTTACACGGCAATCATGCATAATTTCCGTGTAAGTAAGACCTCAGATTTTCGACTTTTTCAAATCTATCGCAGCATCAATCATCCATTTCATTTTCAAAGTCATAGTCATCATGCTCATCCACTTCATTTTCAAAGTCATGATCTTCCTGCTCATCCTTATCATTTTCAAAGTTTTGGTCATCCTTCTCACTCGAATATTCTTTACCTGTCAAATTGTTTGTACTTGCAATAACCGCTGATGAACCTGCTGTCGTCGCAACTGACATCGGCGAATTAGTATTCATGATATCTCCTAATTTACCAACTATCGGCATTTTTTTTAACAAAGATGCAGTATGCGGTGAACTTGCAAAGTTTGCTGTAGCATCCTGACCTGCCTTTATGCCATGGTGCACACCATTTTGCCATGCGCCAATGGTAGTCACATCATAAATAATCCCATTTACAGCGATATAAGCAGCCTGGCCGTTCTTCCCATTATACTGCGCCAATGTCACAAGCGTCCAGGTTGTTCCCTTCGTTGCGGTTCCAGTTTTACTTAAACCAAGGTTCACAACAGCAGCAGTCGCTCCCTTAGATCCTGCTGTGGCTGCAACAGGTTGTTTTAATGAAGCGGTCGTCTTTGTATCCATGCCAACCGTAGTTGAAACTGTCGACACCACCGGGGTTTCTATTGCATTCACAGTCGTGCTGTTTTGCGTTGGCAATACACCATATGTTCCAACGACCTTGGCAATATTCAAAATAATCTTGAGATGGGGTGAAGATGCAAAGTCCTTCGTTAAGTCTTGTCCGGCAGATAGCCCGTGATGCTGCCCGTTTTTCCATGAAACAATTTTTGTCATATCATAAACGACGCCATCTGTTGCAATATAAGCACTTTGTCCGTTCATGCCATTATATTTGGCCAATTCCGCTTTTGTGAAGTTTGGCGTACTGCTTTTCTGATTCACTGCAGCGACCTTGCTGCCTGCGCTCGATGTTCCTAAGTTTGTACCTACTGTACGATTCCCACCTTGATCAAGCATAACCTTGCCGAATGTTAAAGAAAAGGAAAGTTGATAAACAATGAAAAATACAACACCTAAACTCAAAATACCTGCCGCCATTTTTAACTTATTCTTATTCATAATTATACCCATTCCTTTCATTTCGATCAGGCAGAAAACTTACTGAAAACGTTGCACATTTTCAGGTTTTCCCCTCCTGAAAGATTTGTGTTTTACTGATAAGATTATTCTAGCCCATCAATCTGAAAGGAAAATGAAAAGGAATAATATTCTGAAAGAATTTACGGAGGTCAAGCAACCCTTCGAATACAATGGTTGCACTCTGAATTGAAACTTTGTTACAACTCCCTGCAAGAAAACAAGCGCTACTGCCACAACCGCCATTATCCCATGGATACGAAACATCCTGTTCAGCCCGTAGATTTTCAATCCTCCAGTGCATCCCAATCATCCAAATTCCAGCTTAGCGACCCATCCGCTTGGAAAATCAACATACGCGTTGCTATTTTTTCAATAAAAAAACGATCATGGCTGACGGCCAGGACAGCGCCCGGGAAATGGTACAGAGCCTGCTCGATAACCTGTATAGACGGCAAATCCAGGTGGTTCGTCGGTTCATCCAGAACCACGGTGTTTGCACCGGACAATAGACAAAGCGCCAGGGCTACACGTGCCTGCTGACCACCCGAAAGCTGTCCGATTTTTTGCATTTGATCCTTTTCAGAAAACTGGAGCATGTCCAAAAATCGCCCCACCATTTTTCTTTGTGCGTTGTAAGCAATCGGTGCCACATTAACAATGTGAACCACGGTATCTTCGGGGTCCATGTCGCGCCAAACCTGCGTGAAGTTGGCAAAACCCTTGCCGTACCACTTGACCAGCCCGTCATCTGCAAATTCTGTACCGGTTAGAATGTTCAGCAGTGTTGATTTTCCGCAACCATTTGCGCCTAGAACAAGCAGTCTATCCTGTTCCCGCAGTTCAAAAGACAAGTCTGCAAAAATCTTCTGGTCTCCGTATGCTTTTGACAAACCACTGACCGTTAAGACACTGTCCGGCACTTTTAAACTGGTATACAAGTCAGTGAATATTTTATCAACGGGTCGTGGTATCTGGCGTTTCTTTAAGTCTGCCAGTTTCCGGCCCAATTGTTTTCCACTGACCGTTTTACGTTCCCTTACCGCTTCTTCTTCATAAATCAGCAGCTCTTCTTCATGCAAAAACTGCTGCGTCATTTCCTTTGTTCTCAGCTTTCTCTTGATTACATAGGTACTGTAAGCCCCATCATAGGCGAAAAATTTATGATTTTCAATTTCGACAATTCTTTTAACAATACGGTCAAGAAAGTGCCTGTCATGGCTGATGACCATAATGGCTCCCTGAAATTTAGCAAACCACTTTTCCAACCATGCGATGCCGTCCAGGTCCAGAAAATTCGTTGGTTCGTCCAAAAGCAGTACATCGGGGTTTTCCAGCAAAAGTTTCGACAATGCCGCCCTGTTTTTCCACCCGCCCGAAAGTTGTTCCAAGGGGCGATTCCTGAGCGTTTCATTAAAACCAAGTTTAGAAAGCACTGTATCTATTTTTACTTGAAAATCCCAGCCTTCAAGCCTGTCCATTTCCTCAAAAAGATGGGTTTGCCGGGTTAAGAGCCCATCCATTTCACTGGCATCCGCTGTTTCAAATTTTGTTGCCAATGCCGCCAGTTCATCCTCCATTTGATGAATATGCGCGAACATGTCCGTTAGAATTTCCAGAATGGTCTTATCACTGTCCAGCGATGAAAACTGTGAAAAATACCCGATACGCGTGCCGGTATCAATGTCTACGGTGCCGCTGTCCACCTTTTCTTCCCCTAAAATGCAGCGAAACAAGGTCGTCTTGCCGGAGCCATTGGTGCCGACAAGACCGAGCCTGTCCCCTGCATCCAGACGCATATCGGCTTCACGAAAAATGAAGCGATCTCCGTACTTCTTTACGATGTGATTGATTCGAATTAAACTCATACTTATAAACAACCTTTCACTTCACCAGTCACAAATACACATGAAAATATTACACATGATCATGCGTATCCTCTAAATTTTTGGCTTAACCAGTGTTAATCATACCATGGTGACGAAGGGTTCCGTATGTATGGTGGCATCCTAGTGTAATGTCTGGTTGATATATAGATAATTTATGGCTTAATAAAAACCGGTAATAATCTTTCATTACAGTTGGAAATATGAATCACTGATACTGTCATTATGTTAAATTTGAACCAGACAGTACACTAGGTGACACGTATTGTGTTAATCATATCATGGTGACGAAGGGTTACAGAACAAAACCCTAATTTTGAATGCAAAAATGATAAAAACAGGATAGACAAGACCGAATCCGATAAAAGAAAATCATGTTTGATATTTCAAAGAAATCAGTTTCCATATGACGAAAGCGATGAATGAAAAAATTTTGTGCAGGAAAAAGGGTTCTTGTCTCAGCGAAACAAGAACCCTGCCATTGCTTATCGCTACAGCGCTAGTGTACTGTCTGGTTGATATATAGTTAATATATGGCTTAATAAAAACCGGTAATGATCGTTCATTATAGTTGGAAATATGAATTACTGATACTATCATTATGTTAAATTTGAACCAGACAGTACACTAGTTTGAAATATAAATTTCTGTGACACTGTATTTATGCTA
>JBBRWP010000132.1:0-8970 GCA_038249175.1 Acetivibrionales bacterium | reverse complement strand
CCCGTCGCTTGTCTGCACAAGGCTATTTGTCAAAATTTACGCTTTGGACATGAATATTGATATTCTTTACAGTCAAACCCGTCATTTCCTCAATGCCTTTTTTAACATTTTCCTGTACCCGCCATGCCACATCAGGGATACGAGCGCCGTATTCCACAATCAAATATAAATCCAAAAAAACATCATTCTCTGTTAACTCCACCTTAACACCTTTTGAGCCGCCTTTTCGTCCAAGCGCCTGCTGAATGTTCTCGGCAATACCAGCGCTCATCCCGGCAACACCTTCTGTTTCGACGGCAGCCGTGTGGGCAATAACAACAAGGACATCCGGAGATATTTTGACATCCCCAATACTATTTTCCGGTGTGGTCAGGTCCTGTTCTTTTTCATCCATTTTTTGCTCCTCGTGTTGCAGGATCTCTATGCTGTCGTCAAGTTATACAGCTTTTCTATTTCAACTCTTCCCGATTCACACGGATCACTTCAATGGTCTCCGACAAAATGGATTCCACCTTATCCAAGACGCCATCCGCGTATTCCCGGGTTCCAAGGCGAATTTCCCTGGCATTTTTCTTAGCATTTCCGATAATGACACCGGCTTGCTCCACAGCTTTTCGAGAAATTTCATGTTCATCCACCAGCGCATTGATGCGGTTTTCGGTGTTCTGCAACATTTCTTTCGCATGGTTGTCCGCTTCCGACAAAATGCGATCTCGTTCTTCGGAAATACTCCTCGCCTGCTTAATATCGTCGGGCAGTTTTAATCGAATGTCCTGTATTAAATCCAGAACTTCATCCCGCCGCACCAGACAACGACCGGAAAACGGGACGTTTACACCACGCTCCAAGGTTTCTTCGAGTTGTTCCAGTAATTCTATCAGCTCCATATTCACCCTCCCGATACAAAATCGTTGTTTTCACTTCTTTTTGATAGGTTTGTCAACTATGTCATCTCAGGCCTTCACCCGACACAAAACAGTCAACTCACTTCTTTCTAATAGGTTTGTCAATGCTATGTCATCTCAGGCCTTCACCCGACACATAACCGTTGTTCTCATGACTTTCAAACGCCATAGATTCTGTCATCTTCTGATACTTCTCTTTCACCACGGACACAATTTCTTCCGGCACAAAATCTTCTATGGGTCCACCATGTTTTGCCAACTCCCGCACAACACTTGAAGAAAGGAAAGAATACTGTGCACTCGTCATCATAAACAGGGTTTCCACATCCGGGTTGATTTGTTTATTCATCATGGCCATCTGCATTTCATTTTCAAAATCTGAAACCGCCCGCAGGCCTTTGACAATGGTGCTAGAACGGACACTTTCCATAAAATGTATCAGTAAGCCGTTGAAAGATTGTACTTCAATCTGTTTCTTATCGCCAATGGCCATGCGTAAAAGGTTCATCCGCTCTTCCATGGAAAACACCGGGCTTTTTTGATCATTGACCAACACCGCAACAATAAGCTTGTCGCAAATGCGGGACGCCCGGTCAATAATATCCATATGTCCTTTGGTCACCGGATCAAAACTGCCGGGATAAACGAAGATGGTCATAGATGCTATTCCTTTCAGACGGTTGTTCTTTCGGTTACACGGAATTAACGGACTGTTCTTTCTGTCATAATTCGCTTAAGTGCCTTCATTTTTGGCACTGAAAAAAAGAAAAACATGTTTCCCCAAAAGCTTTTTCCCGGTATTTTATAAGGCAACCAAAGGCTTGCGGCGTGGGTTCATCATGATGATGTTCCACCACCAGAATGCCATTGTTCATCATTATATCATTTTCATCCAGTATTTGAAGGGTTTTCATGACAAATTGCTGCAAATAGGGCGGGTCGGCAAAAACAAGGGTGAACCGGGCACCTTTTAATGCCAGCATTCTGATGCCGGCAGCCATATCCAGCCCATATACCTGTGCGTGTTCGGACAAGCGTGTTTTTATTAAATTTTCCGAAATGGTGCGGCAAACCACAGGGTCAGCCTCTATAAAAGTGGCTAGATGTGCCCCGCGGGACAACGCTTCCATGCCAAGGCTTCCGGAACCTGCAAAAAGATCCAATACTTCGGCATCCGTTAGTTCGCCCTGCAAAATATTGAACACGGTTTCTTTGATGCGATCGGTTGTAGGCCGCGTTTTTCTCCCCGGCGGGGCTTTTATGGGAATACCCCCGGCACTGCCGGAAATAATTCTTGGCATACTGATTTCCATCCTTTTTTGTTCAATTCATAATCAAAGGTGCTATTTCCCGAACCGCAAAAAATCGTCGTATTCTGTCTCCTGTTTTTTAGCTATTCAACATCCAAGCTTGCCCTTTTCTGCAACATACGGTATTAGCGTTTTCCATGCCAACCTTTTTGTTCAATTCATAATTAAGGGTCGCAGTCTGGCTGAAAAGCGCTGCAAAAGGTAATCATATAACATCTCCTCTTGTGTTGATGCCGGTATAACCTCCATTGTATTCTGTGCGTTTTGGCTGGCCAAATAGGTCGCATAATCCTTCGCCAATTGCAGCAGTTCAAGATCTTCGTAGAGGTTGGCAATGTGACATTCCGGCAAACCATGCTGCTGTGTGCCAAACATTTCTCCCGGGCCGCGCAACTTTAAATCCGTTTCCGCCAGCAAAAACCCGTCTGTGCTTTCTTCTATGGCCTTCAGGCGTTCGTTGGCCACCTTGCCACCACCGTTTTGAAAAAGAATACAGTGAGACTGCTCCCCGCCACGACCCACACGACCACGCAGCTGATGCAGCTGTGACAACCCAAAGCGCTCTGCATTTTCTATCACCATAACAGTTGCATTCGGCACATTCACACCCACTTCGATGACAGTTGTGGCCACCAGCACATCAATACGCCCGGCAAGAAAAGCCGCCATGGCATCCTCTTTATCGGCCGTTTTCATTTTCCCGTGAATCAAACCCACACACAAATCTGGAAAAACATGGTGTTGTAAACGTTCTGCCATCTCTTCCGCTGATTGCGCCTGCATTTCTTCCGATTCGGCCACCAGCGGGCAGACAACATAAACCTGCTGCCTTTCCTGCACCGTTTTTCGTATAAAAGCCTCTATTCTTGACCGCATGGCTTCCTTCACAATATAGGTGCGAATTGGCTTTCGCCCCGGCGGCAGGCCATCAAGTACAGAGATATCCAAATCTCCATAGACTAAGAGGGAGAGCGTTCTGGGAATGGGGGTGGCTGTCATGACAAGCACGTGTGGAGAAGTCCCTTTCCCTGCCAGGGCAGCCCGCTGACGAACCCCAAAGCGGTGCTGTTCATCCGTAATGACCAATCCCAGTTTGTGAAACACCACATCTTCCGTTAAAAGGGCATGGGTGCCAATGACCAAATCGGGTCCCCCTTCAACCAACTGTTGCAACAACCTGTCACGTTCCCGTTTTTTCATGTTGCCTTTAAGCAAAGAAACACGGATATTGAAGGGTTCCAGCATCCTTTTTGCAGATGTCAGGTGCTGCTCTGCCAAAATTTCTGTTGGCACCATCAGTACTGTCTGATATCCGGCACGAATGGCCGATACTGCGGCCAGAAAAGCAACGACAGTTTTACCGGAACCGACGTCTCCCTGCAAAAGGCGGTTCATCGCCAAAGGCTTTTCCATATCGGATAACATTTCATCCAGGACACGACTTTGTGCCGCCATCAAAGAAAAAGGAAGGCTTTGCAGGACATCTCCCAAGTCTTGACGTCCCATCGGCGGACCGATTTTTTTCATGTGGTCCCGACGCTGTACTTGAATACCAATCTCCAACTCCAAAAGTTCATCAAAAGCCAGTCTTTTCCTCGCTGTTTCAATGGACTTATCCAACTGTTCCGGGAAGTGAACCATTTGCATGGCGTTATCCCACAGCATAAGGCCATGCGTATTCAAAAATGCATCAGGCAAGAGGTCCGGGCCGCCCAGGGCTTTTTTCATGGCATCCTGAATATGGGTTCGCAGCTGGTTCTGAGAGAGTCCGGCTGTTAAGCCGTAGATTGGCACAACACGTGCGGGTTTGCTGTCATCCTCTTTTATTTTATCAAAGACGGGGTTGGCCATTTCAATACGAACGCCCTGTCGTTTGACCGTTCCAAAAAAAAGAAATCGATCGCCTACCTGAACATTTTTAACAGCAAAATCCTGATTAAACAGCACCACAATCATGTGTCCTGAACCATCTGAAACAGAAAGGCGCCACAAAGACAGGTTCTTTCGCGGTCTGGAATGTGCCGGATTAGACGCGATGGTGGCAATGATGGTGCACTCTTCTCCTTCCACTGTTTCCATAATGGGACGGACAACGCTGCGATCCTCATAGCGTAACGGCAGGTGCAATAAAAGGTCCCGAACCGTATCAATTCCCATTTTTCGCAACAAGCCCGCTCTTTTTTTTGCAATGCCTTTGAGTGCTGTGACGGATGCGTCCAGCCATTTTGTTTCAATTGAACAATTCATACCAATCCCTTTAATATTGATTTCTTATGTAATGATTACATCCCAAAAAGTCACTAAGTGACTTTTTGGGACAAGCTATCGTCAGATAACCTGTCCCGGCATTCGCAGAATGCCGGGACAGCGTTTTGATTTGTCCCGGATTGCTACTTTGTTGCAAATTCCTGCAAGAAAACTTGCGGGAAAAAGTCGCGAAACGACTTTTTGGGTACAATCCTGTAAAATATTATATCATGGCCACCTTGGGTAGCAACGGTTTTTTGAAACTTGCACAAGCAGGCTTTCTGTGATAAAATAACTTTCGCTGTGAAGTTGGCCGAAAAACCCGTCGGGTACGGCTTATGAACGTTTTCAGAAGCAGCACGAGGAGGTGTATTCGATGGCTAAATGTGAAGTTTGCAGCAAAGGCCAACATTTCGGTTTAAATGTCAGCCATTCCCATCGCAAATCCAATCACGCATGGAAACCAAATGTAAAAAAGGTTCATCTGGCAGTTGAAGGTGTATCCAAAACCATTAACATCTGTACCAGATGCCTGCGTGCCAGCAGAATGACAAAGTCTGTGTAAAACCGGTTGAGACAGAAGAAAAATCTTCTGTCTCAATTTTTTTGTCTCATGCTAAAAGTCTTCCAGCATGGCCTGTATCAACGACAGCCCATCCGGATCGATAATATGAACCGGTACACCCAATGCGTTTTCCAAATCGTCCCTGGTCATGTCATCAAGCATCACTTCTGTATCGGCCCGAAACATACTGCGACATAGGAGCAAGGCTGCGCCCAAATCCTTGCCAGTCAGCTGAGAAACCACATCCTGCCCGGTCAGTAAACCCGTGACATTCACATGGCCACCGAAAAAATGGTTTTCTACCGCAAGCACTTGCACCTTTTCTGCTTCTTCCCAACCTTTGGCCTGCGCCAATTCTTCCGCCAGGTGTGCTACCTCTTCTTGCACCGAAACACCTGTTGCAATCGATAATTTTTTATGCTTTATTTTCTGCGCCGAATTGTTCATTTTGTCCACTTTCAGAACCTGCAGTTCACCATAAAATTCTTCCCGCAAAGCCGAAATCATACCAACGCCATTTTCAATTTGCGGAAAATCTTCATAGGCCACCGCATCGGGAATCTCTTTTTCTGCCAGCAGATAAAACTCGTCAGATGCATAGACTGTTCTGGTTTCTACGGTTTCCAGAAAAGTCTTCTGCCATTGTTCAATCATACGAAGGACATCACCGGCACTTTTTCTTTCAAACGCTTTCATTTCTGCAAGGCCGCTGCGGTGCTTTGTTAAGCCAATGGGCACAATGGAAATGCTGTGAAGGGCAGGTGCCATCTTCGATAAGTCCTGCAGGCTGCGCTCCAGCTCTTCTCCGTCGTTCCACCCACGACACAAAACAATCTGTGCATTTACTGTAATACCTGCATCGATGAGCCGCTGCATGCGCGGGAGCAGGTTTCCTGCAAAACGGTTGCCAAGCATTCGTATGCGCAAATCTGTATTGGTTGTATGCACCGAGACATTGATAGGCGACATTTTATAATGGATAATACGATCAAGCTCAGCTTCCTTCATATTGGTCATGGTTATGTAATTTCCGTACAAAAAGGAAAGTCTTGCATCATCGTCCTTAAAATACAAAGACGGTCGCATACCTTTAGGCAACTGGTCAATAAAACAGAAGACGCAATTGTTTGTACAACCCTTTTCTTCATTGATCAAAGGGTTTTCAAACACCAGTCCAAGGTCTTCCCTTTCATCTTTTTCTATCGCAAAGACAATCACTTCCCCCGACTTTTTCTGCACCGTCAGTTCCAATGCCTCGTTTGCATTGTGAAAACGGTAATCAAAAATATCATGGATGGCTTCGCCATTCATGGCAAGCAGCAAATCTCCGGGAGCTATCTGCAATTCTTCTGCAATACTATCGGGATCTATCCCGGTAATGATGGGTGCATTGATCTCTTGAACCATCTGTTTCTTCTCTTCTTTCATGAGAAAAAGGACGGTAGCAACGCCACCATCCTTCTTGCATCTGTATTCCGTGTTTATGAAAAGCGCACCTGTTTTAGGCTTTCTTTTCATCCATCACAACAACTTCCTGTCCTTTGTAGTAGCCGCAAGCCTTACAAACGATATGGGGAAGTTTCAAAGCGTGACATTTCGGGCATTTGGAAAAACCCGGTGCAATCAGCTTATAGTGCGTCCTGCGTTTGTGTTTCCTTTGTTTGGATATCTTACTTTTTGGTACTGCCATTCTGTACACCTCCGTTCAGATTTTACATGTGTTTTTCAGGGTTGATGTTTATGCTGTTCTCTTAGTGTTAGCATAAAACTTGCTGAAAATGCTGCACATTTTCAGGGTAATACTTTGCCGTTCTCTTAGTGTTAGCATAAAACTTGCTGAAAATGCTGCGTAATTTCAGGGTAATACTTTGCCGTTCTCTTCGTACTGGCATAAAACTTGCTGAAAATGCTGCACATTTTCAGGGTGTATCATCTGAATCGACAAACCGCTTTAATGATTCAAGACGAATATCAACCGCTTTGTCTTCGTCACATTGACAAGTCTCTTTGTTCCGGTCTATGCCGCAAGTTGGGCAAAGCCCTTTACAAGCTTCCTTACAGAGGTGACTGACAGGAACTGCTAACAATATTGCTTCGGCTGCGATTGTATCAAGCAACAATTCATGACCGACGAACGAATACCGCTCTTCATCTGAATTCTCTTCTCCTGGGCCTTCTGAAGCATCCACCACGTCTTCTTTGATGGTCACACGCAGTGTTCTTTCTATTGGCACCAAACACCGATCGCAGGCGGTATTGTATGTCGTCGAAGCTTGCGCACCCAACTCGAGCATACCGTTAAAATTTGTAACCGTTCCATCTAGCTGAACCGGTCCCTCAAAAACAACAGTCCCGATACCACCCTCTAACATTTCCAATGTTTCCATAAAAGAAAAGTTGAGGGAGCTGCCGGAATTCTTGAGGATGGGTATTAAATCCAGTTTCATATTCTTCCTCCGAAATCCCAGCCTGAAAATACGCAAACTTTTTTTGCAGACACTATGGTATTATACCCACATGTCTATCGAATGTCAATACAGCGGAAAACGGGCGGTCAAGGCTTGCACATCCGTGGCAATCCCCGCTTTCTTCATTTCAAAATCTTTGTTGAGGGCACGGTCAATGAACACCGCGATTTCTGACATTTCTGCCTCTTTCATACCACGGGTTGTAACGGCCGGTGTTCCAATACGAATACCGCTGGTGACAAAGGGGCTGAGGGTATCAAAAGGAATACCATTCTTGTTGACCGTAATAAAAATATCGTCCAATCGTTGCTGGGCTTCTTTTCCGGTAATGCCACGGTTGGTCAAATCCACCAGCATTAAATGGTTATCGGTGCCGCCGGATACAATGGTGAACCCGCGCTTATCAAGTTCTTGCGCCAGAAATTTCGCATTCTTTGCCACCTGCACCTGATATTCCTTGAAAGACGGCGCCAGTGCTTCTTTGAAAGAAACTGCTTTTGCCGCAATAATGTGCATGAGGGGACCACCCTGAATGCCCGGGAAAACCGCACGATCAATGTCTTTTGCATATTGTTCCCGACAGAGTATCATCCCGCCACGGGGACCGCGCAAAGTTTTGTGTGTCGTGGTGGTCACAAAATCGGCATAGGGTACCGGATTCGGATGAACCCCAGCAGCAACCAGGCCGGCAATGTGTGCCATATCCACCATAAGCAAGGCACCGACTTCATCACAGATTTCACGGAATTTTGCAAAATCAATGGTGCGGGAATAGGCGCTGGCTCCAGCCACGATCATCTTGGGTTTACAGCAAAGGGCGGTTTCACGAAGCGCTTCATAATCAATCAGACCACTGCCTTCTGTGACGCCGTAGGGAACCACATTAAAATACTTGCCGGACATATTCAGTGCCATACCATGGCTCAAATGTCCGCCGTGTGCAAGGTTCATCCCCATAAATGTGTCACCGGGGACCATTGCCGCAAAGAAAACAGCCATGTTGGCCTGTGCACCGGAGTGGGGCTGAACATTCACATGGTCACTGCCAAAGAGCTGCTTTGCCCTTTCGATGGCCAGTGTCTCGACAACATCCACATGCTCACAACCGCCATAATAGCGCTTTCCAGGGTAGCCTTCCGCATATTTGTTGGTGAGCGGTGTGCCGGCTGCTTCCAAAACAGCTTTCGAAACAAAGTTTTCGGAAGCAATAAGCTCAATTTTGTCGGTTTGACGGTTAATTTCTGCCATAATGGCTGCATAAACATCCGGGTCTGTGTTTTTAATCTCATTGTACTGTAACATCAAAGAATTCCCCTTCCTCATCACATGTTGATCTATTGTCATTGTTTGTTAACTATTTCATTGGGTATGTTTTTCATTTCAGTTCACTGCCTCACATGGCATGTTTTTCTTTTCAGTTCACTGCCTCACATGGTATGTTATTCATTTCAGTTCACTGCCTCACATGGCATGTT